>DATDXL010000026.1:0-6377 GCA_036517235.1 Minisyncoccota bacterium | reverse complement strand
CATTACGCCCGAGGACATGAAATTGCTTTTCACCGAGGGCGGCCACGGCAAAGATTCCATCAAGGTCAACGTGCACTCGACGGGCTACGGACTTTTCATCGCGAAGCAGATAGTTGAGGCGCACAAGGGCAAGATCTGGGCCGAATCCGAGGGGGAAGGGAGGGGTTCGCGATTCATCGTAGAATTCCCCATGTCGTGATATTTATACTGCTTATTTTCAATATGTATGCGTAGGATAGCGGTCGGTATAGGCGGCGGATCCGGTGCCGGTAAGTCAACTTTGGGAGAAAGCTTGGCTGCACGCGAACCGGATACCTTTGCACTTATTCAGCTTGATGATTACTTCCGAAAGTCAGATAAAGTGCCCACCGTCGATGGTAGAGAAAACCGGGATCATCCGGAATCTCTTGATTTTGATAAGTTTGTGCACGATCTGACCGAACTCAAGGCGGGCCGAAGCATAGTTATGATGACAAAAAATCAAAAATACAATCCGCTATATGCGGAAACAAAAACAAAAATACGGATCGAGGTGCGCCCCAAACCGATCATTCTGGCTGAAGGCTTTCTGATCCTTTACGATCAGCGTGTACGCGCCCTTTTGGATAAATCCATTTGGCTAGAAGCTGCCAGTGAGATCCGATGGAACCGGAGAGTGGGCCGAAAGATACGCTTGATCAGGGACGATGAATATCAAAAAAAGATACTTGAGCCAATGCATCGAGAGTTTGTAGAACCGACACGCCGGTATGCTGATAAGATATTGGATGCGGGCTCATTGAATGAACAGGATATACTAAAGGAGACCGAGCACTGGTTCCGGTCTTATCTGGTTTCGGGAGAGTTAAAAAAATTCCGATAGATATTTTTATGAGATTAGGCGTGTTCAAAATTCGGGATCATGGCTTTTTGCGGGATTATGAACCGGAGCATATTGACAGCCTCGATCCCGCTCGTGCATACGCGTGTGACGTTCTTCTATGGAATAACAATCACGCCTTTTCTCCGGAAACACTGCATTGTTTTCCCAATCTCAAGCTACTGATTAACTGGGGTATAGAGGATACCAATCTTCGTTCGGAGGAAATTCTCCGATCAAAGGTGCACATTAAAAAAGTCGAATCTTACGCTCATCAAGCAATGGCAGAATTTGCCCTCATGCTTCTGTTGGAATTTGAGCGCTCTCAAGGAGGATCGGCGAGGAATCTATACGGGAAAAAAGTTGGAATAATCGGGTTGGGGAAAATAGGGTTCACTATTGCCGATATTCTACATTCCTCATTTCATTGTGAAGTTTCCTACAACACCCGAGAAGATTACAAATTGCGCGACTTTTCTTTTAAAACTCCCGCAGAAATCTTTAGGGCGTGCGATTTTGTTATCTTGACCCCAAGGGCAAAAACGTGTTCCTTGGATCGAAATGTGCTTGAATCGGCGCATCCCGGTCTAGTGGTTGTAAACATCGCGCGAGATTCCGTATTGCCTTTCAAACATATCACGCCATATATTTCGGAAAAGAAAATTCGCGGGTTTATCGGAGATGTAGTGGGATCTTATGAGAATACGTCAAGCGACTCGAACATTTTGATCGCCGCAAAAAACGGCTACAAAACTTACGAGGCGATTGCGCTTAAGCAACATATTGTGCTACGTTATCTGAAACAATACGCGCTACGCGAAAACAGCGGACGTTCATCTCTTTTCATTGCTCGGCATGGACAATCCGAGAGTAATGTCCACGGCGTGTACGATGGCACGCAGGATTCACCACTTACATCTGAAGGACGTAGGCACGCTAGAAATGCCGGACTGTTTCTTAAGGCGCAGAAGATCAAGGCAATCTTCTCCAGTCCTTTAGGACGGGCACTCAAGACCGCTCAAATAATTTCAGAAACCGTTGGAATCCCAATCACAGTCGTCCATCCCTTTAAAGAGATGGATTTCGGCATTTTTCAAGGTCAGTCCAGAAAACGCATGGAGGAACTATTCTCCGATTTTTTTCTAGAACGTTCAAAAAGTCCGCATTCTAAGTTATATACGCCGTATCCTGAGGGTGAGAGTTATTTCGACGTCTATTCGAGAGTTATATCCCCGGTCGCAGAACTGCTCGCAAAGCGAGAAAACTTTGTGATCGTTGGACACGAGAGCGTTAACCGCGTCATCCGAGGTTTCGTGTTAAATAAGCTACTGACGTCCATGATAAATGACAAACAGGGAAATTCGGAGTTAATAGAGATAGATCTGCTCAATGATTCGGAAATGATCCATTTGATATGATTAGAGTTACAAATCGCTCCATTCCCGATCACTCACCTTTTTCGCGACCAAGGCGTACTGCTTCTCATAGAGGGGCATGCTCGCAAAGCCATTACCTATCGCGCCCTCATTAAGATCAATCAACATTTGATCCGGCAACGAATCGAGAAATCGGGAAAGTTTCGCATCATCTTGTTCGGAAAGGATGAACTTTACCGCTCTCGAAGTAATCGACCAGTCGTCCGCCTTCAACATCTTCAAGAGATCATCAGGTGAATGGATTTTGGCTTGATTCAAGAGTTCCTCTGCATCTTTTCCGCCGTCATCAACGATCATCGCCAAATAAATAAAGGTCACCTCCTTTGCTCCCGCCAGTTTCAGCCACTCTCGCATTTGGCTCTCGTGCGCCCCCGTCACTCGCACGTCATCGATCAATAAAATATGTCTCCCCCGTACCTCCTTTGGAACGGCAAAAGATGTGCTCTGCATAAGTTTTAACCTCTCGCTTGCAGAGAGTCGCGAATAATCACCCGGATGAATGTCCAAACGCCTAATCTTAATCAACGGGATGGGAGTGTTTCCGCGCTCCCGACGCTTCTCGTTCAAAATGGAATGCACATATGCCGTGAGATGGGCAGCCGCTGAGGGTATATCCTTATATCCTCCCGAAGATAGAACCATGTCATCGGCGGAAGGAATGCATTCATCAACGAAAGTAGCAAGTTGCTCGGCAAAGTGAGCGGCCTTGAGACGGGACCCGTATTTAAACTCGGAGTACGATTCGGCGTCAAATACGTGACCGTGCTGATCGCGAAATTCATCCGACTGATCGAGCGATAGCGCGAATACGGCGATCCAATGCTCGTTCGGTTTTTCGACCGATCCGACCGTCTGCTTTGTACGAGACAGAGCTGACGTTGAATCCAGTAAATCCCGCTGGTGCCGTTTAATGAACCCCCCGCTCTCTATTTCATTAGAAATCATATTAGATTAAGGTGGACGTTTCTATCATTTAATTGGCACTGCCGCTTCTCCCTCAAGAGCCCCATCAATAAAATCAAAGTAAAACGCATTGCGCTGACGTACGGAATTCACGTACGGAGGAAAGAGATGTAGCGATTCTGCGGGGATGGTCAGGAACGCGCGAAGCATATTGAGTAGACCGATTCCCGTCATGTGCGCTATCTCTTTTTCATAAACTGGGCCGCCGTGATCCGGAGTATACCCCTCTATGAAATGCCGATGATGATCCGCATACGCTTGAGGATTTTTGAACAGGACGGAGCGCAAGAAACCTCCTACATCCATACTTCTCCGACCCATACAAATCATCGGATCGAAGATCGCAAACTTTCCAGTTGGAACTGCTATCATATTCTCGTCCTTGAAGTCTCCGTAAATTAAGTCGGAAAAGTTCCGGTAATGGCTATTGTTGACTAGCACATCTTCCGCTTTTCTTCTCATTTCCAAAAAACGCTCCAACAGACCCAGACCTTCCAAGGCTCTTTGATTTTGTTCTGATAATTTCACTGCGGTACTGTCGAAAAAGGTGATGGTATTTGCCGAGTGCCATATCGGACTTGGATATTGCGTCTCAGTCCCATCCTTCGTTTTCGCAAGAGCCTCGTGAAGTTCATACAGTCCGCGACCAATCTGTCGATACTGCGCGGCAGACACGGCGTTCCGGGAAACGAGCTCGCCGAGATTGTCTCCCTGCATGAATTCGATAGCCACTACAGCGTCAGACCGTCCAAGGACACAAGGTGCGCACAGTGTCGTATTATTCGCAAGTGCTTTCGCCAACACCGCAAGTTGTTCGACTTCGTTCACGGCTTTTCCAGTATCGTCCTCAGCATCCCAACGCGACTTATTCTCTCTCGACAACACGGCCATCGCTTTATTGAGAAAAGCCTTGTATACGACTAAGCCTCCGTCGTCAATGTGAACGATATTTGTCACTGACGGCTGATCTAAAGGCGCGTCTGCCATAACGGTGTTGAATTCGCGGATTTGCAAACCCTGTACTGGCATATGCGTTTCATTTTCTGAAATCCCGAACAGGTGCGTTTTATGCCGATCCGTTCCGACGGCGACCGCATCGTATTGAATCTTTCCCGCTTGAGATAGATATACTCGAGCAGAATGTCTAAGCTCATACGGCAATGACTTTCTCGCTACGTACGCTTCAAGGAGTTCGCGCGCCACCGGGAATACTCTCGGTGCTTCAAACCTGCCCTTTTCCAGTTCGTTGATGTAGGAACGTGCTGTACGAATATCATCCTGCGATTTTGAGCGTTTTATAGCGTCTTTTGCCTTACTGTAAGGTAGTTCTTTCATACGTGTCGGTCAGTGCGTTTCTTGAGAATTCACCCGAGCCACAGAGGTATTATGACACGCTTTAGTTTAGTTCCCGCTCAGCTAGGTTTCCTGCTACAATACAGCCCATATGCAGAAGCTGTTTACGGGGCTACAACCATCAGGCGCACTCCACCTCGGCAATTATTTCGGGGCACTGAAGCCGTTCGTGGAGCTTTCACGCGAATACGACAGTATGCTCATGGTCGCGGATTACCACGCCCTTACGTCGCTCCGCAATGCGGACGAAATGCGGAAAAACATTCTGGGAATTGCGAAAGACTATGTTGCGGCGGGGATAGACCCGAGAAAATCCGTCATTTTCAAGCAATCCGATGTGCCGGAACACACCGAGCTCTCGTGGATATTCCAGTGCCTCGTGTCGGTCGCATTCCTGCAACAGGCACACGCATACAAAGACAAAGTGGCAAAAGGCCTCGAAGCCAACGCGGGCCTTTTCGCATACCCGATGCTGATGGCGGCCGATATTCTTCTCTATGATACCGATGTCGTGCCCGTAGGGCAGGACCAGCGTCAGCACGTGGAATACGCACGTGAAGCGGCGGCAAAATTCAACAATGCTTTCGGTGAGACGTTCAAGGAACCGCAAGAGCGCATACTCGAGTCCATCGCGGTCGTGCCGGGTACCGACGGCAAAAAGATGAGCAAGAGCTACGGCAATACCATTCCGCTGTTCGGTACGAAAGAGGAGATAGCAAAAGCGGTCATGAGCATCGTGACCGACTCGAAGGCGGAGAGCCCGGAGAACGTGTACGCGATACACGCGCTTGTGAAAGAGCGGAACGAGCTGACCGAGCTCTATAAGGCCAACAAAGGAAAATATAAAGTCCTGAAAGAAGCGCTCATCGAGGATATCGAGAAGCTCATCGCTCCGATGCGTGAGAAGCGCGATTCGATATCGGATGCGGAAATAAAAAAGGTCCTGAAAGGGGGAGCCGAGCGGGCGCGGGAACGGGCATCAAAGAAAATGGAAGATGTTAGAAATAAAATAGGCGTGGCACTATGACAACCACTAGAGAACTTTTCTTTAACATTGGAACGAAGGGTTTCAACGGTGCCAGCGACCGTTTGGACAGGTCAAAACAGAGGGCGTTGCAGGGACTGTACAAGAACTTACGAAATATAAAAACAGACGCCCATCATCAAAATCAAAGATATCTGGACACTCTGGAAATACATTATCCTATTGATGTAGTTTTTTATTCAAACGTAGGCGAAGAACGAATTCAAGCTGCAAGTCCCGAGGATCTAATGGATACACTTCGTGAGGGCCCTACCCAGACTATGATTGAACGCGGCTTCATGATTGACCTCGACCGACCGATAAAAGAAGAAAACGATTAACCAAGTGGATATTTATGCAAAGAACATTGAACAAAGACCTGCCGAACGAGATAGGGAAGAGCGTGTCGATCGCCGGATGGGTGGATGTGCGCCGCGACCACGGCAAGCTCATCTTTCTCGATATACGGGATAGAAGCGGCATCGTGCAAACGGTCGTTACTCCGAAATCTGCAGATGCGCTCGATATCGCGAAAGAACTGCGCGCACAATGGGTAGTTGCAATCGAAGGTGAGGTGAAGACGCGACCGGAAGCGACGAAGGGGGAGGGGCCGCTTGGCGGTATCGAGCTCTCGGCGCAATCCATTACCGTACTTTCCCGCGCGCAGGAATTGCCGTTCGAATTGGGTACGGAGGTCAATATTGATACGCACTTGGATTACTTGCCGCTGACGCTCCGCTCG
>DATDXL010000025.1:0-4075 GCA_036517235.1 Minisyncoccota bacterium | reverse complement strand
GGTACTCGGTCGTAAGAAAAAGGGGAAATTTTACGAGCTGTGTTTTTATGCGGGGCACCGACTCGTCGTTGTTTGCTATAGTGACGATCGAAAGTCCAATATCCGTTGGATAGAATCGATTTTGTTGGGACAGAAGAGGCGTGACGAATCTCTATGAAACTCGGCATGATCCTGCAATCCAACAAACCAGAACACGCGTGGAATACGTTCCGTCTCGGCATTACCGCGCTCAAAGCAGATCATCAGGTGGAAATTTTCCTGATGAGCGAGGGCTCGGAATTGGATACCATTCCGGATACCAACGATTTTGATATCGCGGCAAAAGTCGCCGAATTCAAAGTATTGAAAGGCGCGATATACGCGTGCGGCTCCTGCCTCAAAGTGCGCGGCAAAAAGGAAAGCGCCGTCTGCCCTATTTCGACAATGTCGGACCTGCTCGCAATGGTGGAGAGGTCGGACAAGGTCCTCGTGTTCGGCTAATAAGACGCACGCACCGCTCAAGACACTCGCCTCAAACAAAAACGCCTTCAGCAAAGGCGTTTTTGTATTTGTGGAGATGCCGGGAACTAGTGGGGGGATCTCCTCATTTGACAGAAAGAAATAGTATAGCGTAAAGGGACTCCATCTTTCGTACCCATTGACAATCGGTATGCAGGGTATATAATAGCGCCGTATGGATAAAGATAACAAACGTGAACGTTTTAAGCGTCTTGCAACACAGCGGACCAACGCGTTACTCCAGAAGCTAAAAGTTCTGGGTAATTGCGCCAACCGGAGTGCGTATGAATACACCGAGGAGGAAATAAACAAGATTTTCTCCGAGGTTGAGCGACGGGTGCGCGAAGTGAAGGCGAAATTCCACTTCACCAAACATCGCGAGTTTAAGTTATAGAGTATGGCTAGAAACGACGCCAAAGATTTATGCGTTACGCTTGCACGGGCTGAGAGCGAATCCGAAGCAATTTCTATTTTGAGGAAAGCCCATCTATGGGACGATAAATCTGCTTGGATCGACTACGATAACAATCCGAATAATTTCTCGACGATTGGCAACCAGCAGAGTAGCCCGGATACAGCCCTTGTCGAGAAGCTCATAAACTCCGTCGATGCGGTTCTCACGAAGGAGTGCTGGCGACGTGGTATCCAACCTGATAGTCCTAAAGCACCGCAGAGCATCACCAAAGCCCTGGAGACATTCTTCAAGATATACGAAGGAAGGCTCTCTAGTATTGATGCCGGCCAACGTACCAAGCTTGCAGAAAACATCTTGCTTGTGGCAACTGGACAGAAAAATACGCCGAGCTACATCATCATCGATGCTGGGGAAGGACAGACCCCGACTCGCATGCCGGATACATTTCTTTCACTCAACAAGAAGAACAAGCTCAACATACAATTTGTTCAGGGAAAGTTTAATATGGGTGGAACTGGCGCGTTGCAATTCTGCAGCACTCGCCATAATCTGCAACTCATCATCTCCCGACGAGATCCGGAGATAAAAGATACGCAAGACGATGAAACAAAAAAGCTCTGGGGGTTTAGTGTCATCCGTCGAGAGGATCCGACAGGTGCGATGCGAAGTTCTAGTTTTCGGTATCTAGCGCCGAGCCGGAAGATACTTGCTTTTGAGGCGCCGAGTCTTCCGATTGCACCGGGTAAATACCCGGAGGCATACGGTGAATCTTTCGAATACGGCTCGTTCGTTAAACTCTATGAGTATCAATTGAGCGGGTATAAGACGAACATACTCTTCGATTTATATAACCGTCTCTCCATGCTCCTGCCTGGTGTTGCACTCCCAATACGTCTTCTTGAGCGACGTAAAGGATATACTGGACACTCGTTTGAAACGACGATGTCGGGTCTCAATGTGCGCCTTGAAGAAGACAAGAAAGAAAACCTCGAAGCCGGTTTCCCCAGCTCAAGTGAAATGAAGATACTCGGGCAGGAAATGAAAATGCTTCTGTTTGCGTTTAAAAAGGATCGGCGAGAGAAATACACCCGCAACGAAGGTGTCATATTTACGGTGAATGGTCAGGCGCACGGATTTTTGCCGCAGTCCTTTTTTGATAAAAAAGCAGTGGGTATGTCGTATCTTGCTGATAGCATCTTAGTTACTGTTGATTGCTCACGATTTGATGGTCGCACTAGAGAGGATCTATTTATGAACAGCCGTGATCGGCTGCGTGACGATGTTTCAATTCGCGATGAGATTGAGAAAGCTCTCGAAGAGCTGATACGAAATCATCCTGGGCTCCGCGCTCTTCGCGAGCAGCGTCGCAGGGAGGAGATTGAAAACAAACTTCAGGATTCGAAGCCATTGGCACAAGTCATCCAACAGATTATTAAAAAATCACCGGCACTTTCACAGCTTTTTTTGAAAGGAATTCGCATAACAAATCCGTTTAGCTTGGTCCCATCAAAAACACAGCCAAAATTCAAGGGGGAGAGGTTTCCCTCGTTCTTTATACTCTCAAAAGAGTATACGGAGAGATATCCCAAGACATGTCCGCTAGGCCGACGTTTCAGAGTGCAATTTGAGACGGACGCAGAGAATGAATACTTCAATCGCGACTCGGAACCGGGGGAATTCGTAGTTAAAGCGGGTGAAATTGTACTTGAAGACTTCACCCTCAACCTTTGGAATGGAGTTGCGACCCTGACAGCAGCATTACCGGCCGCATCAAAAGCAGACGATTCCATCTATATACATACCTTTGTTGAAGATGACTCGCGGAATGAATCTCTGCGTAATGATTTTTATATCCGCGTTGCTCCGGAAGAAAAATCCGGTGGAGGTGGCAACGGTAAACGTCGACATCCGCATGGGGACGAAGATGAAGAGGATAGCAAGGCACCGGGCGGGTTCGATCTTCCGCAGATAATTCCGCTTCGAAGAAGTGATTCAAAGTGGACGAATCATTTTAAAGAAGACGGCGACGCGCTCTCGGTTCGAGATGGAGGAGAGGCTGGATATGACTTCTACGTCAACATGGATAACGCTCATCTCGCCACCGAGCTCAAAGGCAATACTAGGGTTGATGTGCGTCTTTTGGAGGCACGCTATCAATACGGCATAGTGCTTTTAGGGATTTCTCTCCTCGAACATCTTGAGCGAAAGAGGAAGGAGAAAAAACAAGAAGGTCTCTCTCCCGCAGAAACAATCTACGAATTTAGTCGTGCGATATCGCCAGTATTATTGCCCATGATATCTTCCTTGGGAAATCTCGAGTTAGATTCGTGAAATGCACAAGATAGATTCATGGTCGATTATAAAAAAGTCCGGGAACTGAAAAAAGAAGAAGCAGCGTATCTTGCGGGTATTATCGATGGAGAGGGAACAGTGACGTTAACGCGCAGAAACAGAAATGATCAGCGCCAACTGGCGGTCACCGTCAGCAGTACCGACCGCCACTTGCTTGAATATGTTTTGCAAATTGTCGGGGTAGGGAAAATCACAAACAAGAGAATGAATCGTTCGAATCATTCTCCCGCCTACACGTATCAGCTTTCCAATCGTCAGGCTTTATCACTTTTGAAACAGATTGCTCCATTCCTGAGGACGTATAAACGGGACCGCGCACGAGTTGTTCTCGACGGATATTTGAAGGTAACCCCGCGAAATGGAAAATATTCCACAGAAATGCTCGGAGCAAAAGAAAAATTCAACAGTGCTTTCTTCGCATTCTCATCTCCCAACGCAAAACGCCTCGAATAGAGGCGCTTTGGTTAACGAGTGGAGGTGTCGGGTATCGGACCCGAGTCCAAGGAAAGATACTGTGCATGTGTCTACGAAGCGTAGAACATCTTGGTAAGGCCGAAGCCTCATTTCAGGGGCGTAGGTATGAGATGAACAGAATCATACGCACCCTAGCCTCATGTCTTAGATACGCGCGAGGCGTCGCGTATCAGTGCTTGAATTTTTTTACGCCCGTTCAACCCATATCAAGCATGGAGCTGATGGACGGCGCTTAGGCTACGAGAGCGTAAGCGGGCTGCAAGTCCTTCATCTGGATAGGTGAAAGGATTGCCCGTGCTACTTTGTTCGCACTTGGAATTTTGAGCGGGTTTAGAG
>DATDXL010000024.1:0-9106 GCA_036517235.1 Minisyncoccota bacterium | reverse complement strand
CAAACATGCTATGACTTCGCTGGTTTCCTCTTATCAGCAACTGCTGCTTTCATAAATTCGGTGAAGAGAGGGTGTGGAGAAAGCGGACGCGCTTTGAATTCTGGATGAAACTGCGTACCGAGGAAAAAAGGGTGGACTTTGCGCGGAAGTTCCGCTATCTCCATCAGCACACCGTCAGGCGAGGTTCCTGAAAAGACAAGCCCACCTTCCTCAAGTTTTTTTATGAACGGCGGGTTGACCTCGTAGCGGTGGCGATGGCGCTCACTTACGGTTGCCGCGCCGCCCGCCGACGCGAACGCTTTGGCGGACAAGTAGGCGCGTGCCGCTATTGTTCCGGGATTGAGAGTGCATGGGTATGCGCCAAGGCGCATCGTAGCGCCATAGTTCTCTTCTTCAAGCTTCTTCTTCTGGTCCGGCATGATGTCGATAACCGGATATTCGGTCTTCGGGTTTATCTCGGTCGTATTGGCGCCCGTAAACCCAAGCACGTTCCGTGCATACTCGACTACCGCAAGCTGCATGCCGTAGCAGAGCCCGAAGTACGGGATTTTCTTTTCGCGAGCATACTGAATGACTTTGAGTTTTCCTTCAATGCCTGTCTCACCAAAACCCCCGGGAACGATAATGCCGTCATAGGATGAGAGCTCCTTGACGCCCGCTTTGCCCGATTCGAAGTCTTTTGCATTAAGCCAGTGCAATACGGGTTTTACACCCACTTTATACGCTGAGTATTTAATTGCCTCAATGACTGAAATATAGGCGTCAGAGAGCACGAAATCGCCCGTATCAAAATACTTTCCCACCACCGCGATATTCACCTCGCCCCCAAGATTCTTGATGCGATTCACAAAACTCTTCCACTTGGAAAGACCGTCTTTCCGTACGCGAGACTTGAGTGAAAGTCCCTCAAGGATCCGCTCGCCAAGCTTATCACGCTCAAAATTGATGGGGACTTCATACACACTCTCAAGATCGGGTGCGGAGATAACATTCTCCGGATGGACGCTGCATGAGAGCGCGATTTTTTCTTTCCGCTTGTGATCCAGTGCCATCGGACCGCGCGCGATGATGATATCAGGTTGGACACCATAGGTGTTTAATTGACGAATCGCATTCTGTGTCGGACGCGTTTTCATCTCACCGATAGAACCAGGAACGGGAAGATAGGAAACGAGGACGAAAAGCACATCACCACGATTCTTAATACTCAATACTCGTGCCGCTTCAATAAAGAGAATGTTCTGATAGTCACCTATCGTGCCACCAATCTCAATAACGGAAACATCGGATTTTCCCACATCGGCAGCATGCAAAATACGATGGCGAATTTCATCCGTGACGTGCGGTATCGCCTCTACGAACTTACCTTTAAAGCCAAGCGAGCGCTCTTTATCGATGACGTGCTTATAGACCATACCGCTCGTCATGTAATCCTCTTTTCCCAAATCGCGGCCCAAGAAACGCTCGTAGTTGCCCATATCCTGGTCGGTCTCAAGGCCTGAGTTGAGTACGAATACCTCGCCGTGCTCGGTCGGATTCATCGTTCCTGCGTCCACATTCAGATAAGGGTCAACCTTCATCAAGTTGACCATAAACCCTTTCGCCTGGAGTATAGCGCCAATCGAGGAGGTGGCGATGCCTTTGCCGACGCCTGACATCACGCCGCCGATAACGAAGATATATTTATGGTTGCGCGTCCGCATACCCAGTTAGTAGAACTTCGGCTCGTGCTGTCGCACGGCAAAAGTTCCAACGCTATTGGTCTGGTAAGAAACGACCGTTGTATTTACCATAGTTCTCATGAGAGGTAATCTGCAAGCCGAAGTTTCACTACTGGGCATGAATGAATGGTAGCAGAAAAAAGTTCAAAAAAAAAGACCCACCCGCACGGTGCGAGTGGGGAGCCTTGACTACCTTGACGATGCCTGCCGTCTTAGCAGTTGAGCTGGTTCCGCCGGCGGTTGCGCGTATTGCCGATAGTCGTTCGATGGCCGTTCGCGTTGTTGCGGCGAATGTTATTGGGCGCATTGGGGCGCCCATGGATGTTTTTCATACGTGTCCTGTGTTTTGGACTTGCGTCCCCAGGGTACTTGAGTCGTCATCCTCCCGAGAGGCACGACCCATCAGAATTTCATAGTAGCAAAACCCTCCTACCTGGGCAAGGAGGTTCAACGGGCTCTGTGGAAAACTCGGAGTATCTCCTTTTTCTACACAATCTCGCCTAAAAGCATCATATACCCTTATCCATTGCTATAGCAATGGATAAGGGTATATATATATATGGAGAAAGGATACATGTGAAAGAATCAGTTTCCCTATTTCAAATATCGTCTGACTGCAAGAAAGCTTGAGAGCGCACCGAGCACTAATCCTGAAGCAACGACGATAAAGCAGATCTGCGCAAAGTTCGCAATGTAATATTGAAAGAGATGTAGGTTCCCGATGCTGTCGCTCGTAAGAAAAATGGGAAGCGGGTAAAACAAGGGCCCAAACCAATAGGTTACCGGGTAAAACGCGATGATGGCGATGACTGCTGACACTGTCCCATAAATGAACCCCGCGACGATGAACGGCCCTCGGATATACATACGGCTGGCGCCCACCAAACGCATAACGGAAATCTCTTCACGGGTCACATAAATGGCAAGACGGATGGTATTGAACGCTACCGCCAGAGACGCGAGTATAAGGACGAGCGTTCGGGCAAGGCTTGAGGCACGCGAGGCGTCTATGATCTGGTTCAATTTATCTATGGCAACTTTGTTCTGATAGTAATTGACCTTGTCGATCAAAGGTTTCCCTTCTTTGGAAAGAGTCGGGTTCTGCTTCAAGTACTCCGCGATACTTTCGTACTGTGAGGGCTCTTTCGTTTTGATATTTAATACTGCCCCAAGTGGGTTGTCCCCCACCTCATCAAGCGCCTGGAGTATCAACTGGTCGTCTTCGTGCCGAGCCTTGAAACGCTCAAGCGCCTCATCGCGCGAGACATATTCAACTACAGCGACTTCGGGGAATGACTCAAGCGTCGCCTTTAAGGCGACTATATCGTCAATGGGCGCCGATGTCACGAAATAGACATTGATATCCACCTTGTCCTGAAGTTCCTTCAAGGACGACTGGAGGAGCGCGTTATTGAATACCAGGGAACCTATGACGAAGAGGGTGATGGTCATGACGAGAATCGAAGCGACCGAGACGAACCCGTTGCGCCAGAAGCTCACAAATCCCGTCCGTAGCACTCGTTTTACATTAAGCCAGAACATGTTTAGTTTAAAATTAAAAAATCAAAATTAAAAATAACGAGAAGTAACTACCATCATTTATGGTGTTTGACTTTGGGTTCCCATTTTCCATTTTGATATTTGCACTTTGCATTATTATAGTATGTATCTCCCGTGCTTGTCGTCGCGGATGATCTTCCCCGCATCCAAGGTAATGACCCGCTTGTTGAGAAAATCGATGACTCCTTTGTTGTGCGTGGTGAGAATAACCGTCGTGCCCAGATCATTTATCTTCTTGAAGATCTGGATGATCTCGTAGGTGTTCAGAGGGTCGAGATTCCCCGTCGGCTCATCGGCTATGAGGACATCGGGCTGATTGACGATGGCGCGGGCAATGGCGACACGTTGATTCTCTCCGCTTGAGAGCTCATGCGGGAAATTCCACAGTTTGTGGCCCAAATCCACCAGCTCTAGAACGTGCGGCACATCGGATTCTATCTCTTCGTCAGTTTTTCCTGCCACTTCCATAGCAAACGCGACATTTTCAAAGGCAGTCTTGTCGGGAAGAAGGCGGAAATCTTGAAAAACCGTGCCGATACGGCGACGATAATTATTGATAGATCTGGACTTCAGGGTATGGACATTGAACGACTCGAAAAACACCGAGCCCGATGAGGGTTTCTCTTCGGCGAGTATCATTTTTAGTATGGTGGTCTTACCCGCGCCGGAATGCCCTACGATAGAAAGGAACTCCTTGGGTTCTATCGTAAACGTAACCGCATTGAGCGCAATGGAATCATCAGCATAGACCTTAGAAACTTTGTCAAAGTAAATCATTATGAGAGAAATGTGCAAAAGCTGGCTCTAGAGAAAGAAAAACCCGCTCTTACGCCTCTATTGTACCCCACTAGCTCTTAAAAAGAAAAGGCGCCACATGAGAGTGACGACTTTGATGGGTAAGGTCATTCGGCCGTGAGCCGGAAGGCTTTCAATAGGTCACGTCGCGTACGACGCGTCGCGAGCGTACGGAGTTCATTACCACGACATTCAGATGCAGCGGCAATACGTTGAGCAACCAGAGGACCTACACGAAGAGTGAGAACCACACCTTCGATACTATCGTTACCAGAAACACCGGTTTCATGACAACAAATAGCTTGAAGCGGAGTAGCAATCCAGACACTCCCAGGAGGCCTCAGCCGTATCTCCCCACCAGAAGTTATCCATGATTCCCAACCACCCTTTACAAGAGCGCGGCACTTTGAGAGAACCTGACGATAGGTCATACGAAAACCTTTCTCTTTTACTTCGAACTGTTCAAAATCAATACTACTCGCCGCTCTTGGCGAGTCAAGGGACATACACGTATTTTTAGCTATAGCTAAGAATACGTGTATGTCCCAGTTGCGTTACCAGGTACACGCTCTGCGCTACAGGTTTTTTTCGGCCTCAATGAATTTATCTAAATCTCCGTTCAAGACGTCGTCTACCTGCGCCGTTTCGACATTGGTACGGTGGTCTTTCACCATTTTGTAGGGATGCAAGACGTATGAGCGGATCTGATTCCCCCACTCCACGCTCGTTGTCTTTGAAATGTACATGCCTTTCTCCTTTGCTATCCTCTCTTCCTCGCGCATCTTAAAAAGCTTGCCTTTGAGGAGCGCTATGCCCTTTTCACGGTTAGCCGCCTGGCTACGTTCGGATTCGACATGGACAGAAAGCTTCGTCGGGATGTGGACAATACGCACTGCCGTCTCGCGCTTATTCACATTCTGGCCTCCGGGGCCTGAAGAACGGGCAAACGCGACCTCGAGCTCGTCTTCAGGGATATCAAGCTCGCTCGTTTTCTCGAATTTCGGTATGACCTCAACCATGGAAAACGACGTGTGCCGCTTCTTGCTCGCATTGAAGGGAGAAATGCGCACGAGTCGGTGGACTCCCGATTCGTTTTTAAGCGTCCCGTAGGAACCTTTCCCGTTTATCTCGAAGGTGATGTTGCGGTATCCGCCGTGGTCATTCTGGTTCTCATGCAATATCTTCACCCCCCATCCTTTTTGCTCAAAATACCTCTGGTACATGCGCACGAGTATCCCAGAGAAATCTTCGGCGTCATCCCCACCTGCTCCCGAAAAAATGGTTATGACCGCATCACCTCGGTCATATTTCCCTCCGCCTTCAAGCTCAAGTTTGAGCTCTTGGTGTTCTTTGATAAGTTTCTGGGCCTTTTCTTTGTCAGACCAAAAATCAGCCTGCCCCATAGCGTTTTCTATATCTTCAATCTTCTTTTTCTTATCCTCCAACATTATGCAAGCAAAGAGTATCATAAAAAAAGAACAGCTGCCTCTCTTCGAAGCAGCTGAATTGCCTTGTCCACCACAAGTTGAGATGGTGGAGCAGTGGCAAACCAATGCGGAGAGGGAGTGGCAACGGATAAACGTGCCCCAAGGAGCGAAATCCTGGAACGGATTCTTCGGGCACACCAGCCTAAACTGGCATATCGCCGTCGGTTCACCTCTCCGAAAAAAGAGCTGGGAGAATTCTACCCGAACGGCAGAATAAAATCAAATCTCACCCAACCCCCTTCCCACTTCTGCAGTGTGCCTGCTGAAAAAAAGAAAAACGGTCGCCTTATATAAATCAGGAGTGGCCATTCATGCAATCATCATAAGTCAGTCAAAAACGACTTGGAAACGATACATCCCCATAGCACAGAGACCTTGCAGAACGAATCCTGTCTCTTGTGCCGGGACTTCGATATCGGTTATTCCCGATGACGGCAAATTCGCCCGATAACCGATGCTCGGGATTGAGAGTGCAGATGAGCAATCGAAAGTGCTTTGCGTCTTCATCTTGATCACCAAGGGGATTCCGGCTTTCGCACGTATGATTCTTGGAGAATATCCCCCTCGTGCAATAATCTCTATCACCTGCGTGCCATCCACAAGCACGCTAGTACCCGAATCACTCGGGGAACCATCGGGCGAGCCACCGCCTGAAAACAGGAGGGAACCCGCGATAAGGGCAAGAGCGATACAAACCGAGATAATGGTTGCTTTCATGCGAGTACTCTAAAAATAAAAGACGGGAGGAATAATCCCAGCCGCAGAAAGGCCGTTGAGGAGATTGAAGATCCCGAAGAAGAGCACCACGAGTCCGGCCGTCTTGAAGAAAATGCCAGACCACGCTTTCTTTTGCATGCTGAGCGAGCTGAATGATAGGAGCGCGAGCACCGGAAGTGTGCCGAGCGCGAATGAAAACATGGTCAGTGCGCCAGTCCAAAAACTCCCTGTCGTGAGCGTATAAATCTGCATCGATTGCGTAAAGCCGCAGGGAAGAAAAAAGGTGGCAACACCAACAAGAAGCGGTGTGAGGGTGTGATTGACGTTCTTGAGTCCTTGCACGTGTTTGCCGATGAACGCCGGAAGCGTCGGCTGGAGCTTTTTTATCCACGGGAAAATATCGAGCAGGTTGACGCCGAGAATGAGAAGGATCAGGGCGACGAGGAGACTGAGGACTAGTGAGCCAGTCGCGCCAAGCTGAACGGTCGCACCGAGAGCGCCTATGGCACCGCCGAGAAAAAAGAACGAAACGAGACGGCCGATATGGAAAAACGCCTGCGGTCGTACTCGTTCGCCCTCTTTCGCGAAATTCGCCGACATCGAGAGTACGAGCCCTCCGACCACCGCCATACACGTGGAAACCGAAGCGATAAGCCCGATGATGAATGCCGTCCCATAGGTGACATTATTAGACGCCGTTATGAGATTCACGATACCGAGCTTCTGCAGGATAAAGAATAGTGCGACAAAGGCTATTGCGATCGGCACCGCTATTTTGAATTCCGACCATGCAACCGTATGTCTCTGTCGCTCCAGTGAAAGCATATAGCCATGCGGTTTGAGAACTTCACTGAGGTTGCGAGCAACGTGCTCGGCAGTCTTATCGCCAAAATCTCCCATCACCTCAACGGTTTTGTGCTTTAAAAACGCTTTGGCGCGGGAAACTTCAGGAACCTCTTGAAGCTCGGTCTCCGTGAGCACAACACACGATGCGCAGTGCATGCCGTGTATGTGAAAGGTAAGTATTCTTTGCATCGCCCCATCATACGGGATTTCTGTGACGAATCAAATCAACTTCATATGCCACATCCGCTCTGCTGTCGTTGTGGCGCAACCGCTTCTCCGGTTTCGACGCTACACCCGCTTCCACCTTGCCGTCCTTGCGGCTGAACAACTTGAGAGGCAATCTTCTGATATCCAGAAGCACTGGAATAATTGATTCCAAGCATTTCCTGGGGTATTACATCCTTCCATACAACACCCTTGTTCTTCATATGCACAGCCATGGTGAGGTAGGTCTCTGGAAACCAATACGAATTGACTGCCAATGCTGCTTTCCACATATCCTGCTCACTCACATCCTGAGAAGCCATAAGCTCCAAAAGTCCCAGCATAGCCATGCCATGGTTGCAGTCCGGGAAATGCGTCGAATTGTTGCAGCACGGCCTATATATCCCCCGAGAGACTCTGTCTACAAGATCCTGCTGCTCCGCTGTAAGGGAAAAGAATTTGTGACGACTGTAGTGATCCATGGCACTGCCTTGAGACATCGTCCACCCGCCGGTTGAAGCAAAGTTCCCGGCTCCTCCATACGCTTTGTTCACCATCTCACCAGAATCCAAGATGGGATTCTTACTTGCGAGACCGAGAGCCCAGAACAGATTTAGAAGATAACCAGCGTTGTCAGCCGTAATCTTGAGCTTGTCATCATTCTCCCCAAGAAGCAGAGTCCGGTATTCCTGCGTAAAAGCCGCTCTCTCGTCATATAGTGCCTTGAATCTATCGGCATCGATCACCCCTACACTGACGAGCTTCGCACCCAAGTCATCCCACGATACAGGCAACGCTACGCCGGCAGACGGAAGAACAGATTCTTCAAACGCCGAAATAGGAATGTTCTCTTCGGCTACCGTTTTTTGATTCTTTATACCGACTGCGCTATTTGAAGGATTCTGGAAATTATAATATATCGTCCCGGAGAGCATGGCACCTGCAATAACAATAGCTATCGGTACCGCATAGGGGTTGTTTTTTCCTAACATCTCGTTTTCTTTATGTTCGTCTTTCATGATTTTATTCATCACAACAATCGGCAAGTTTGTTCACTAATTCCTCCAGTGTTGAACTTCCTCCTGCTGTGTCTCTTACCTGTCGACCGCTAATTAATGATAGTTTGAGAGCCCAGAAGATCGAGTAGACTCTATAGGCTTTCTCGAACATTTCTTTCGCTTCGTCTTTTTTCGATTCGGACTGGAGTTTGTTGCCGACTTCGATGAGCCGCATGGTGGTAGAGAGTAGATGTTTGGATATGCACCAGGTTTCTCCCTCGTGGTTTCGCATGAGTTTTGCCAAGAGTTCTTTGCGTATACTCCGAATCTCCTGCGACGTGTCGAAGTATTCGTCATTCTTTGTTTTCACACCAGTAAAGAAGAAATGCTCTTCTAGACTGATAAGGTTCATCACCGCCACGCTCAAATCTTCGGCAGTGGATAAATCGACTCCCGCTTTTTCTTTGAGGGAAGCTATCTTTTTGAGGAACGTCTCCAGTGGTAATGCCTTAGTGTCCATGATTTTAGATGAATAGAATTAGAATGCCTATAATGATCATCGCTAGTCCAGCCCAGAATCGTACTCCTTTCATGTTCGTTTTCTTCCATTCCTGCATCTTATCTACAATCGCTTTGTCAGCCGCGATCCAAAGCACCACGACAAGCGGAAGAGCCAGAATCAGGTTGTAGAGCGCCAAATAGCCGAATCCTGTAAAGTACGTAACCTGGTCGCGCAAGAGACCGATCACCATGAGGTATGGCCCACCCATACACGGAA
>DATDXL010000023.1:0-20485 GCA_036517235.1 Minisyncoccota bacterium | reverse complement strand
GATGAAACGCTCTTCATTGTGGGCGGATACTACCAAACTGATGCGAAGCGGGGACATAAAAATAGCATACGCTCAAAACCTCCTTTTACAAGCACGTACCTCTAGAGGGAGATGTCTTCTCCGTAAACGCCCTTGAGGAGTTTCTCGTCCTTGCCGCTTCCAAGCAGGAGGTCGATATTCTTCGCTTCAAGCGTATGAAATACCTCCGCACCTTTACGATCTTTCGGTATCAGCCTTTCATATAGCTCGCGCAGTGCGACAATATCTTTTATAAAACAGCCTCCTCCCGCACCTCGTCCGCTCTTGTGGACAGGATTGGCGTAACGGTTGCAGATCATCGGATCGAGCTCCACCGCTCTCTGTATCACGGACCAGTCGCAATTGAGCTCTTTTGCCAAGTCAAAAATAAGGTTGAAAAGGATGATCTGCACGTAGCCGCTTGCGTTATGTGAATACTTGATTATCTCCGCTTCGGTACTGGTTGAAATCAACGTTGACGGCGAAGGAGGAAGGATGGAGAGCACCAGCTCGGCAGCAGCGCGGTGCTTCTTGGTCTCCACGGGGACACCGACGATATTGGAAAACGGGTGTTCTACATCGTACTGCGCGGTTGATTCGCTCAAGAATTCAGGCGAATACAGTAGCACGATATCAGGATATTTTTCCTGGAAACGTTTGGTCGTCCCCGGAAGGATGGTCGATTTAATGACCGCTATTTTGCCCTTTCCGATAAGAGGTAACGCCGACTCAACGATAGAGGCATCAAAACCCTTCGGAGTGGTCGGTGTAGGGACGGCGATAAAGGTAATGTCACACTCCCGTATCTTCTCTTTATTGTCTTTATACTGTTCCTCAAGACCGTAGCGTACGGTTTTGAATCTTCGCTTCTCGAAATCATTCGCATAATTCCTACCGATCCACCCCTGACCGACAAAACCAATTATAGGCGCTTTTGTTTTCATGAAGAGGTATTTTACACTATTTCAGAAAAAGCGCCCACTAGCGAGAAAACCGAAGCGAAGAGACAAGAGACTCGTAGTCGCTGACGATAGGATCCTCTGGTGAAAGGTACATGCCTGAAAGCAAGATTGTGTTTGGACCATGAATGAAAGCGATGGTATTTCCCTCATAGAGCCCGCTCCAGTGGTAGCGCACGGCAGGAACGCCCGAGATCGTCACGGGAACCAAGGAGCCGTCCAAGAGCTGGAAATTCGAAGCTGTCGTGGTGGCTATCCAGCTTTCAAGAGATTGTCCATCCGTACTCTTTGGAAATATCTGGATCGTGATAGTCGGAGGTCCTTCCCCGTCTTTAGGGAGTGGTAGGGCACTCACAGGCGTGAGAACGATGGCGTGATGGTTGGGCAGGGTTGAAGTAACCTCAAACTCGCTAAGGTTGTAGGCAACCGGATATGAAAAAGAAAGCTTAAGGGGACGGTTGATGTAGGTGAGCGTATGGCCGTTATCCTCGGAGGCGATAACGACTAAAGCATCTCCGTAGCTCTTATCTGAACTGGTGGTATACAGGTAGGCTCCTAAAAGAAGGAGGAGCGCACTTAATGCTAAGAAGAAGTATTTCATCGAAATCAAGTATTATAGATAGCAGAAATAGTACCATACCTTCGAAAAGGAGGAAAATACCGCTTTTTCTAGTTCTTTAGCTTTTTGAAGACAAGACCATTCCCTGCATAATCTCCATAAGCTCAAAGAGCTCTGAAACCGCAATATATTCGGCATCTTTATAGTCCGCTACCCCTTTTTGATGGGGGAGAAGGCTGTTAAGCATGAAAAAAACACCGACGAGAATGACGACGCCACCTGCCACAAAGAGGATCTTTTTATTCATAGATATTCGGGTTACGCCCTATATCCGACGTTTTAGAGCAGAGTATATTACTTTTTCTCTCCAAGCGCTGCCTTCAGAACATCTTTGGGAATGGACGCGCTGCCGATGAGCGCCTGTTTCATGCTCTCCCCGACCTTGCCGCCGATCTCATCGGCAGCCTGTATCACGCCTAGAACTGCGCTGTGTGCCGCCGCTTCGGTGCTGAGCCCGAGGTCTTTCGCGGCGGAAATGGCACCATCAACAACGCTCACCGCGATCTTCGCGACATCACCCCCTGTATCGGAAATTCCTTGTATCACACCTCTGACCGCATTGGTGGTTCCCGCCAGCACATCGCCACTCACTTTACCGACTCCATTGATGACGCTCTCGGCCACAGCTACCGCCCCAGTGGTCATATCTACCGCCGTACTGGAAAATCCCTTCACGGCGCCTCGTGCGATATGGGTCACAGAGCCGATCGCCCCGCCGGTTATTGCTTCCGCGCTCTTAAAAGCCCCCACCACCTGATCCGTCACCGAATCACGCAGAGCCGCAACGATATCGCTGCTCCCCGTTATACGGCAACTACGGCATTCTTAGCCTCAGTGATGATTTTCTCTATCATAAAAAATCCTTAAACGTATATGCCTAAGTATAGCAAACGTAACAAAAAAAAGAGCGACGGGGGAGTTCCTTCTGCAGAAGGAACTGCGGCAGACAAAAAGATTATTTCTTCGAAATCTGTTGCCAGAGCCAAATACCCACAAGCACCAGGTCAACAATGACCACGATCCACGTGAGAAGGCAGAGTACGCTTGGCCCTCCCACTATATTCCCATACCCATAAGTGTATCCCATCATAGTTTTTAAATTTCCTGGTAAGCGCTAAGTATAGCACCTGCCCATCTCAACACCTAAACCTGATTCCTTACTTTCCCACTTTTTTATAAACGGGCATAACCACGCTCTTATCCCAATTAGCACTCTGGTTCAGAGACACTGATTTTTTGTAGTATACTTTGAGAGCACCTCTCACCTATGGCAGAAAAAAACAGTACACTACGACCTGTTAGCATCGCTATAGCCGTTATAACCGTATGGCTCATCGTATTCCTGCTCTCGTTCCCAATACTCGAAAAGATATATAGCGACCCGACTCAATTCTTAGGGAATCGTATGTCTATCGAGAACTTCCAGTTTCTCTTTCTCTCTATAACATTTATCGTTGTAGGTACGCTCATCGCGTATATCGTTTATCTTCTCCTTACCTCAAAATCCAGGGCGGCTTTGATCGCGGGTGAATCAATGAAATGGCTCGCGCTCTCGCGCGATCAATTCAGACGTCTCTATGAGGGCGCTCCTATCCCCTATCTGACGCTTGACGCAAAAGGAGAAATACATAACCCCAATAACGCCGCTCTGCGTTTCTTCGGAGTCGTTCCCGAAGAAATCGAGGGCAAGGTACTCTTTTCTTTTCGAGCGGAAGGCGAGGATGAACGGGCTTCACGCCTGATGCAATTCTATAACTCTGGTGTGGCACTTAACCGTGAAGAGATACGGATGGTTACCAAGAGCGGAGAGGAAAAATGGGTCCTACTCTCAGTCTTCGATATCAAACACCCCATGGACGAGAAGAGCGTAGGACTAGCGAGTCTCTTTGATATCTCCGACCAGAAACGCCTCGACCAGGCAAAAACCCAATTTTTGTCGCTCGCCTCCCATCAGCTTCGCGCACCCATTGCCGCCATAAAATGGCTCGCGGATATGCTGCTTTCTGGTGATATCGGAGAGCTCACGGAAAAACAGAGGGATTATATGACCAGACTAGGCAATGTGAATCGCGACATGATCGATTTGGTGGACACCTTGCTCAATGTCTCTCGTATTGAGATCGGATCATTGACCGTAGATATCGGGCCGACCAACGTGCAAGAGGTGTGCCGAAGCATCGTGCTTGAGCTCGGCCCGCAAATCGAAAAAAAGAGACTCCGTATTGATGAGCGCTACAACGGTCTCTTTGAAAATATCCAGAGCGACCCTAAACTCTTGCGTATCATCATTCACAATCTAATCTCAAATGCGGTAAAATATACTCCTGATGAAGGAACGGTGACCATCACCTTGGTCGACTCCGGAGGTCAGAAACAGATCACCGTCAGTGACACAGGGTATGGGATACCGGCAGCGGAAAAAGACCGTATCTTTACAAAACTCTATAGGGCAAGCAACGTGCGCAGTCTGAGCAGTAGTCAGGGAACCGGGCTGGGGCTGTATCTGGTACAATCATTGATAGAGACATTGGGGGGTAGCATAGATTTTGTCTCTGAAGAGAATAAAGGCAGTAGTTTTACGTTAACCTTGAAGTGATTAGTAATAGTAACGCAAGAAAGGTACTACTATGGAAAATAAGAAAAAAGTGTTGGTGGTCGACGATGATGACAATCTGCGGATGGTGCTCATGGACAAGTTGGGAGCATCCGGTTTCGAAGTTGCTGATGCCCCTAACGGAGAGGAGGGTCTGAAAAAAGCGCTCGAATGGCATCCGGAGGTCATTCTTCTTGATGTTATGATGCCAAAAATGAACGGGTGGCAAATGCTCAATAAGGTGCGTACTGACGCGTGGGGAAAAACAGCGCGCGTCATCATGCTCACAGGACTTGACGATGTCACCAATGTAGCTCACGCGGTTGGGAAAGGAGTCCGCGAGTATATACTCAAGACAAACATCAATCTTGACGAATTGGTAAAAACGGTATCAGCGTCATAGGACGCGCATCCCTACCCCTTCCTATAGAAACCGACGAGCAGTGATTCTCCTATGATGTGCCCCTCAAGCGCAGCGCGAACTTCCCTCTTCGTGCTTGTGGGAGACAACCCAATGACCGCATCCAAGGCGTACAAACGGAATTCGTAGCGATGCGTACCAGAAGGCGGACATGGACCGCCCCAACCGACTTCTCCGAAATCGCTCGTTCCCTCGATGGCGCCGAGAGGCGTCATACGTTCCTCTATGTCACGCACCGAAGGACTGATATCCCAGATGAGCCAGTGCACGAAATCCCCGCTCGAAGCGTTGGGATCCGAGACGATAATAGCGAAGCTTTTGACGGATTCAGGAGGGTCAACGATAAAAAGCGGAGGACGAACATCATCTCCTTGGCAAGTATAGGTGGCGGGGATCAACCCACCGTCCGAGAATGAAGGGCAGCGCAGGTTCATAGCTGTTGAGTAGTATACAACAGCACACACCGCTCAAGGAGAGCCTTTGGTCGACTCGACTTTCCTTAAAGGTCTAGGGTCGTCCCCCTTCCCTGCGCGTGTAGTATGCAAAAAGCGCCTTGATGCCCGCGAGGTTGCGCTCCCATTCAATAGTCTCGTGCGTCTGGAGCTCAACCGTGATAGCAGGAATGCCGATAGACGCGAGCCAACCTTCGGAATCTCCCGTTATCTCGTAGCTATCGAATGACTCAACGGCAGAATACGTAGCGGCGCCCGCATACGCATTCATGATGTCCAACGTCTTTGGGAGAATGCCGTTTTTGCACTCTGACGCGTAAACCGCGCCAGCCTGGCTATGCCAGAAAATCACGGCATCCGGATGAGAATTTAAAACAAAACTCCTGACAGCTTTGGCTTCGGGCTCGGAGAACGGCGCTGACCCGGCGCTCACGATATTCCCCTGCCAGGTGCTCGTAGCTTTCCAATTGCAGTCGAAATTCCGGTTGAGGTCTACGTCGTGTGCATTCACACGGCCCGATACGGTTTTCTCTTTTACCGGTGCCTCCGTTGCGGAAAAACGCCCTTCTCTCTTGATTATTCTATACACACCGTCAGGGTTGGCGGACGGTATCACCGTAAGCGTCAGATTGGTAGGAATGGCATTTGGATTAGCATCAAGATAATCCATGAACGCGTACGCGAGAAGCACGCTGTTCCACTCATAGCCGCCGTGGATACCGCCGACAAAAAGGAGTTTGGTCGTGGTACCGGTACCATAGGTGAACGCCTCTATCATGCGCCCCTCTACCGAGGTTCCGATGACACTACGTCTTGCGCTGCCTTCCTGTCCGACATTCTTTTCCGTCGTCGGCTCCGGCACCTTAGAGGACCAGCGGAAAAAAACGATGCTACCGACACCTAAGGCGCCAGCAACGAGAATCGTCGCAATGATCCACCTAAAGGTAGAGATCGGCATTATTTGGCGTAATAATCGAACAGTGCCTTGATACCTGCCTGATTTTTATCCCACTCAACGCTGTCATGCGTGGTAAGAAGGACGCTGATGGCGGGGATGTTCTCTTTCGCGAGCCAGTTCGTCATATCTCCCGTGATAGCGTAGTAGTTGAAGACCTCATGAGCTGGATAACCGGAAGCCTTAGCAAAGGTGTTCATGATTGTGCGCGTCTTGGATGAAACACCGTTGTGACAGCTGGAGGCAAAGACGCCACCGGCCGCGCTGTACCAAACGATGACCGCTGTCGGCTTTTGAGTCTCCACATACGCTTTAATGGCATGGCTTTCCGGCTCCGAGAACGCACTATCGCCACCGCTAACGGAAGTACTCTGCCAGGTGCCGGTTGATTGCCAATCACAGTCGAAGTTACGGTTGAGGTCTACGGTGTTGCCGTTGAAGCGGCCAGATATCTGCACCTCTTGCGAGGATGAGACATTCGCCGATGTAAAGTTCCCCGTCGTAGTGCCGACGACTTTAACCAAGCCGTCAGGATTCAATACCGGGATAACGGTTACCTGAATATTCGAGGGGATTACGCTCGGCGTCACTTTGAGATAGTCCGCAAGCGCCTGCGCTACGAGTACCGTGTTCCACTCATAGCCGCCGTGGATACCGCCGACAAAAAGGAGTTTGGTCGTGGTACCGGTACCATAGGTGTATGCGATGATATCGCGACCGCCGCTTGACTTGCCGATGACCGTCGCTCCAGTGCCACCACGCACATTCTGTTCCGTGCCAGTCGTTGAAGTGCTCGTAGCTGTTTGATCTTGCGTTACATTCAGCGTATCGGAAGGACTCTTCATAACGTAATAGATGCCGATACCGCCGAGTACAACAATGATAATAACCGCGATGATAATCTTTTTCATCCCGTTAGAAGCCCCAATGCATTTCTCCAGACATCGAAATGCCACGGGGCGAGAAGTTAGTACTAATAGCTACTTGCGACACTACATGTCCCGTAGCAGAATCCGATAGGATTCTTGGTTCGGGACAAGAAACGTACAATCCGTCTCTGCTTGAATTTAGTATCTTATAATATTTAATTCGACTGTTTTGCATGATTCTTAAACACACGTTATAAGTCCACTTTCCGCAGCTTTTAACGGGATTCATTGTGAACTGAGTATACCATGAAAAGTGTATATAAAAAAGAGCGCGATAACCTCGTACCAATCCCTCTGCTAAAATGCAGATAATCACACAACCATGAAATCTAAGGAATAGTCCACCCACCCTTTGTCGCTTTCCCGCTTAAGCCAGATCTTTGCGTTGGAGCGCTCAAGATCAACGACGACTTTTCCGATAGTCTCGTAATTCGCGATACTCGCCTTCCCCCCACACGATGTGTTGTCGCAAAGAGCTTTTGCTTCGGCCACGGTCATCGTCTCTTTCATGAGCTCGCAGGCGCACTGATACCGCGTGAATGTGAGGGCGTCCTCCATTCTTGCCTCATACTCCCTCATCCTCTCCAGTAGAAAATGGTTCGTATGCGCGAATGGTAGGGCTGGCTTGCATATCTCAACCTGCGTCGCCGAGCTCTCTATGTTGCGCACGGTGCCTCTTCTATCGACAAAAATGTGATTGTATCCCGACGAGCGAGGGAGTGACTGAAGTTCTTCAAAATCAGCCTCGGTTCCACTGGTCTCGGAAAGCCAGCGGGCTATGACATTCCTGGGTACGCCAACGCGCTTATCGCGATGGGTAAGCGTATCAATGGCTTGCAGAGAGCCCCGCGAGTTCACCGTGATCGACGTCCCGCCCAAGGGAGCGCTGTAGTAGTGTAGTTCGAGGGTCGTCAGACCAGGTAATTTCCTTTTGAGTATGCAAATGGAATCTTTCCCATGCTTCCAATCCTCATTGTGGAGAATAAGCTTGCCGCCGTTCGTTACGACCGTCGTACATTTCTCATATCCCACAGAATCGAGCTCACCCTCAAGGCTGAGCACCCACATGTCTAAAAACGGCACACCGGCCACTCTGGCATACGCCTCCAATTCTTCCGCGTACTCCGGAAAATATGTTTGCGTCTCTACAAGAAGCGGTTTTGATACGGCCACTTTCTCTTCCCACCCTTTCTGCTTTCGCGCACGGGCGATAGTACGCTCCGTCAACGGGCCGAAAAGTATACCGAGCTTCTCTCCCAACTCTGTATGGGTGTCCGCCTCTACCTCGTAGTAATGCGCGTGGACTGGTTTCATCATGACAATGACCAGAATACCATAATCGATATTACGAACGGCACGAAGTTACACTTTCGATCCCTACACTTGCTATGCTCGTAAGAAACCTGGGTCGCTTCCATTCACCGATGTACACAGCCGGCCCAACAGCAAGGTCTGCGCATTCCTCCTTTTAGCTTCGAGAGTGCCTTTTCAATTCGGATACCACGGGTCTCTGCTTTTTTTCCGGATATGACCCAGCAAATCCACTCATTGCGTGCAAGCGGCGTAATATCTTCCCATACTGCCCACGCAGCCGGGGAAGAAGCCATGGCCTTTCGTAAATCCTTGGGTATTTTGTGTACCACACCACCGGCGATACCTTTTTTGGTCATAGTGTCTATGTTATCAAATCCGACTTATATTCTGGGAATGGGAAACTCTCCATAAAGCCCACAGAATCTTAGGCTATCAGGTTTAAATTCACAACCACTTGCATTCCTCTACATCTCACGAATTGATCTACCACCTTTTTGGTGCTTCCCCTGATTTTCCCTGCCTCTTCTGCCGTATGATCGCCCCGTTATCTTCTTTGCGAACAATCTCTGTATTTGCTCTTTTATGGTCGTTTGGGGTAGATGATATTTATTGATGAAATCTTCAAGAGACATGTCACCCGTCTGAACTTCTTCATACGTAAAGCGCATCGAATCAACTAGCGATGAGTTGCCGAACGTCGGTGACTTCTCCCGCAGTAGCCGAAGCGACCACGGAAGCGGGTGACATCAAGAGGGTCCGACCAGTCGGGCTTCCTTGACGACCCTTGAAGTTGCGGTTTGACGAACTGACGCAGAGCTCACGCCCCACCAGCTTGTCGGGGTTCATGGCCAGACACATTGAGCATCCAGCACCGCGCCAATCGAAGCCTGCATTGCGAAAGATCTCGTCGAGACCTTCAGCGACAGCCTGCTTCAGAACCATCTCCGACCCTGGAACGACCAGAGCCTTCACGCCTTTGGCAACCTTGAGTCCGTGCTTCTGCACGATGCTCGCGGCTTCGCGGAGATCAGTGATCCGTCCGTTGGTGCACGAGCCGATGAAGGCAACGTCCACTTTCGTACCGATGATCGGCTGACCGGCCTTGAAGTCCATAAAAACCAGGGCTTCGGGGTCGGCGTCCTCCGGCAAGTTCTGATCGACTCCGACGACTTGGCCAGGGGTGATGCCCCAGGTGACCATCGGCGGAATTGTCTTGCCATCGAGCTCAACGATGTCGTCGAACTCGGCGTTTGGTGCCGAGATCTGATCTCTGGACCAATCCATGAATCTCTCCCAGTCTTTTTCTTGCGGGGCATACTTGCGCCCACGAAGATAATTCAGAGTTCGCATGTCGGGGTTGACGTAGCCACAGGTGGCGCCGCCTTCAATCGACATGTTGCAAACGGTCATTCGACCCTCCATGTCCAGAGCTTCGATGGCCTGGCCAGCGTATTCGTACGCATAGCCGATGCCGCCTTTGACTCCGAGCTTGCCGATAATCGCCAGGATGATGTCCTTGGCATAAACACCATGTGTTAGCTCTCCGTTGACCTTAATCTGCCGAACTTTCGGCTTTTGGACCAAGAGACACTGGCTGGCCAGAATATTTGCCACCTGGGTGGTGCCGATACCGAACGCGATCGAACCGAATGCACCGTGCGTAGACGTGTGACTGTCTCCGCAGGCGATGGTCATGCCGGGCTGGGTGAGTCCCAGTTCCGGGCCGATGACGTGGACGATTCCTTGTCCCTCGTCGCCGAGACCGAAGAACGTGATGCCGGACTCGCGACAGTTCTTCTCGATTTCCGACAACATTTGATCGGCGATCATATCCATGAATGGACGCTTGCGGCCTTCAATCGACGTGGGCACGATATGGTCCACGGTAGCAAAGGTGCGTTGCGGGAATCGAACTTTTAGGCCACGCGTTCGTAACATGGGAAATGCCTGCGGACTCGTAACCTCGTGGATGAGGTGGAGTCCGATGAAAAGTTGGGTTTGACCGTTGGGCAAAACCCGAACCGTGTGGCGGTTCCACACCTTATCGAACAAGGTATTTTTGCTCATAATCTATACAGTAGTTGCTGGTTGACGAAGTACAAAAGAAACACTCAACAGGAGTGCTCTAACGGCAAACATTAGAACTAAAATAGCGACGTGTAAACAAAACAACTCCAACGAAAAACCGCCTGTGAAGGCGGCTTTTCGTTCTGGATACGGCGCTCAGCCGGTATGCGATGTCAGAATAGTTCTCGTAGGTTTTCGATGCGTCTCGAGCGCGATAACCTAGCACGAGCTGGCTGCGGGGGAAGGAATCGGACCTTCATACTGTGCTCCAAAGGCACATGTCCTACCGTTAGACGACCCCGCAATGGTATTCAGATTACAGCGAAAAATCTCTAAAGTAAACGCTAGGAAACAAGAGAAATTTCTGATATCTTGATAGGCATTCAGGAAATGAACAAACAACTAGAACTAATCCCTGTCCCGCCCCTTAAAAGGGCGTTTGATATTATTGCGAGCATCATCGTCATTGTCGTCCTTTCGCCTCTTATTCTCGCCATTCTCATATTGTTCGCGCTTGAGCGCACCGTTTCTCCCGCCTCTCGGGGACCTCTACTCTATACAGAAACCCGCATCTCGCAAGGAAAACCCTTTACCTTCTACAAGTTCAGGACGTTTAAAAATTCTTCGCTTGCGCACGCACGCAGTAACGGAACGATACACACGAAAGAACTCGAGCAGGATTGGCGCAATATGACCTTTACCGGACTCATCCTGCGCCAGGTATACCTCGATGAGTTTCCCCAGCTCTTCCTCGTTCTGACGGGGAAGATGTCTCTGGTGGGCCCCCGCCCGACAAATCCCGAAGAATACGAACGCGGGCTCACGGGGGGCATCCGAGCAAAAACACTCCTGCGTGCGGGACTTACCGGAAGATTCCAGACTCATAAATCCAAAAAGTACGGGCTCTCGCAGGAGACAGTCGACATGGAGTACGCAGAGTTCTGCCGAAACAATCCAGGTTGGCGCATTGTGCTCCACGACATGGTGATAGTGCTTCAAACAGTGATCACTATAATCCGCGCCGAAGGTATTTAGCCGCCGCGCAACTTTGCGACCGCAAGCGCCTAGGGCATGGTCGGCTTTTTTCTTCACCCCATACACGTATTCTCAGCGGTCGCTGAGAATACGTGTATGTGGTGAATGAACCAACAGTCACGTTCCGCGGAACGTACCTGTTTTTTGTTCCGCTACGTTTGGAGGATTTGAATCAGCGCAAGCTCAAGCGGGAGCTCGGGAACGAAAGAGTCGCGCATACCTTCATAGGCCTCAAGAAATTGCAGTAATGTTTCTTCGTTGATACGTGAATCTTTTGCGAGAGCGCGTTCGGAAATAAAAGAAAAATCTTCTGTAGAAAGTTCAGACTCTATAGTTTCTTTGAGGCGTGGTGCGAAACGAAGCAGAAGTACGAACCGCAATTTGCGCAGCAAGAGTTTTGCGAAGACTTTCATGTCGATTCCCTGCTCGGCGACTTTGCGAATGACCGAAAGCGCTTTTTCTAAATCCTGCTTCTCGATACCAACAATGAGATCGTTGACAATGGATGCCTTAGGCGCGCCTGTCACTAGCTCGACTTCTTCAACGGAGATCTTTTTATCGCGGGACGAGGAGGTTACTTTTTGCAAAATGCCGAGCGCGTCGCGAAAACTCCCATCGGCAAGGAGCGCTATCAAATCCGCGCTCGATGCTTCAAGCGAAAAACTTTCTTTTTTCGCCGCGCCGGCGATGACTTTGGCGAGGATTTCCTGGCTTGGCCGTTTGAACGAGAACGACTGACACCGCGAAACTATTGTCTCCGGCAACTTCTCGAATTCAGTCGTCGCAAGGATGAAAATGACATGCGCCGGCGGCTCCTCCAAAGTCTTTAAGAGCGCGTTGAATGCGGACTTCGAGAGCATGTGCACCTCATCGACAATGTAAACTTTATATTTCGACAAGAACGGCAAAACATTGACGGACTCGTTGAGCGCCCGCACATCGTCCACTCCGGTATTCGACGCTGCGTCTATCTCATAGATATCTTCCGGCTTTGTGCCTATCTCTTTTGCAAAGATACGTGCTACTGATGTCTTACCTGTCCCGCGCGAACCAGAGAAAAGGTAGGCGTGTGAAATACGTCCCAGCTTGATAGAACCCTCGAGTACTTTTGAGATATGGTCCTGACCTAAAACTTCGGAAAAGCTTTGCGGTCGGTATTTGCGATACAGCGCTGTTTCGCTCGGTTTATTCATAGCAAAAGTATACCCCATGAGATAACTAGGAGCTACATCTAGTGAAGATCCCTAATTACCTCATATGTAAAATAACTTGGATGCTGTCACTTTGGGTGGTATATCTCACGGGGTATACCCCAGAACCCCTGTTTTGAGAAAGTAAGTCGCACTGACGGAAAATGGAAAGGGCGGCACGAAGGAACTGTGCCGCCCCGAAAAAAACCGTTCGCAATCCTCCTTGAACGACAGATGGTGCGATTATCCGTCGCTAGATACGGGTCTTTAACCCGCTACCTTCACCTCCCCTCTGAGAAAAGTGGGAATCAGAATATTCATAATCTTATTCTTCCTTCCTAAGGCGTGATTGTACTCGCCTGAAGGAATTTTAGAATCTATCGTCTTGAAACAAAAGAAAATATGTGGAAAAGATTATAGAAAATCAAAACGGCACGAGCTCACATACAATAGCACTCGTGCCGTTGGCGGATTTCTCCCGCCAGTGTGTTTGCAGGGATTGGAGCAATATTCCGTTTAGAAGTGGAACATTACTCTAGTCCCGACGATTACATAAGAAGAACGGTTTCATCTGGCCTTTCGCGCTTGGTTTACGGCGGTTTATAGGGCGGGATAAGGGGCGCTTGTCCCCGGGTTCCAAACCCTCTGCTCTAGGATGTTATTTTCATGCCAATTATAATTGTATCATATATAAAGGTACTGGTCAAGCGCCCCTGCCTTAGCGGGAAAAACCTCTATTTTGAGACGTTTAAATAACTCTCTAAAACCTTTTTCACTTCGGAAGCATCCTCGCACTCCATGAGCTTGGTGCGTAGCTCCTTAGCTCCATCAAAACCCGAGATATAGGCTTTGAAGTGCTTTCTCATAACGGCGAAATTCTTGATATTCTTGAAATACTTCTCGAACAATTTGCTGTGCTCGATAAGAACCGCACATTTCTCTTCTATGGTAACCGCCTTTTTTCGCTCTGCAAAAAACCACGGATTCCCAAATATCGCACGCCCAAGCATGATGCCGTCCGCTCCCGTCTCTTTCGCTTTTTGACGAGCGTCCGCAAGATCTAGGACGTCACCATTGCCGATGATAAACATTTCTGATTTCATCTTGTCTCGAATTTTTACGGCCTTGGCTACCCTCTCCCACCGCGCAGGAACGTTTGAAAGCTCTTTGACTGTCCGCGCGTGAATGCAGACTGCCGCCAATTCTTCCTTCAAGAGTTCAGGTAGCCATTCTTCCAGAACATCCTTTGAGAATCCCAGACGAGTTTTCACCGATACCGGCAGTCCTCCCGCCCCCTCAATAGCCGCTTGAATGACTTTGCGTGCAAGTGCGGGCGTTTTTATGAGCGCACCGCCGGCGCCCTGCTTTACGATAGAACGATCGGGGCATCCCATATTGATATCCAGTCCGTCGAACCCTAGTTTCTTCACCAGTCTTGCCGCTTCAAATATCTTTTCAGGTCTTGCACCAAACACCTGCGCGACGATAGGATGTTCTTCTTTTGAATATTTGAAATTAATGAGAAGCTTATCCTTCCCAGACGAGCACAAGCCATCTGCGGAGGTAAACTCGGTGAAAAAAACATCGGGCTTGCCATATTTCGCGATGATCTTCCGAAACGCAACATCAGTGACATCCGCCATGGGTGCTAATAGCATGATCGGATTCTTCAACTTTTCCCAAAATCCTAAGTTCATCCCGTTAGAAATTTACGAGTAAATAATCTCGCGCAGTGCGTGTACCGGATAGGTACGTCCCGTTTGTAGCGAAGCGCTGCGCCGTAGAGAAGGATGAGGCTATTCGCCTCTCGCCTGCCCGCGCGTTGCGCGCAGGCGGGCGCTTCGTGTGGTAGGTGTTTTGTAAATTTCTAACGGGATTCATGGGCTGTACTGTAACACAAACGTTCGCATTGACAATTTATCGTTTGAGCATTAAATGAAGGACAGAATGAAAAGAAACCAGACTCCTACAGCTCATCTCAATTGGCTCGCGGGGATGAAACTCCTCAAACGGGGCAAGATGGCGCTTGCTCTTGAACTTGCCTCTCATGCTGTAGATGGCGACTCCGAAGGAGCCTTCGTCTATGGTATTTTCATGGGCCGGCACACGAAAAAGCTCCTCGGTCGAAAGATGACCATCTTAATCGTGATGCAACCGAACAACGGGCGCATCCGGGCAATACGTGAGAAGACCGAGCTTATGCGGGTAAAAAGGGTTACCTGGATTGAGGTCGAGAAGCTTAGAGACAGCGCGATCGGCGCACTACTTTTCACCGGACTCCTTTGTGAAGGACATTCATTCAAAAGCGGAAAACCTCCTCGCAGAGGCGAGCCGAGAACGGTGGTGCTTGCAGAGCACTATCAGCCGTCATCAGGCGACATCTGCCATGCGCTCTCGGAGATAGCACGAATAAGCGGAGATGTTTTTATATCGTGAAGGAATCAACGAAACCGACGGGCACACCTCCGCCGGTTTTTTCTTTGCAAAGAAAAAACCGGCGCATCGCTGCACCGGTTTTGAATCACCTTTCTGGAGAAGGCTTGAAGCAAGAGAGTTTGTCGTTGATGTGAAACAACGTTTGCTCCGTCGTCTTCCAGTCATCGCATCCATCAGTAATGGATACCCGCGGTTTCAATTCCGAGAGATCCAGAGGGATCTTCTGGTTACCCCCCTCGAGATAGCTCTCGTAGAAGAATCCCGCGAGATGCCTTTCACCAGCGATCACTCGATCGACGACATCTTCAATAACATCCTTCTGTCTGCGGTAATCCTTTCCAGAGCCTGGATTGGATGGATCAACCGAATTTGCATGTGACGAATCCACCAGTATGCGTGTCGGAAGACCCCGCTTGGCAAGCATGTGCACCACTTGCGCAACAGATTCAGGGTCAAAATTCGGACCCTTGACCGAACCGCGCATGATGACGTGCACAAAAGTATTGCCTCTGGTGCGATACAAGCACTCGATATCCGCATGGTTCATCGCGATAAAGGCTGCTTCATGGCGCGCCACATCGCACGCTTCAACGGCATCTGCGATATTGCCGTCGGTGGGATTCTTAAACCCCACAGCCGTCGAGAGTCCACTGGCGATCTCTCGCAAACGCTGCGAGGTGACCGTGCGGGCGCCGATCCACCAATAGGCAGCGCATTCATCCACAACCTGACAGGCATTCGCGTCGAGGAGCTCCAGACCCACAGGAACTCCCATACTCACAATATCAACAAGGAGCTTGCGCCCCCTCTGTCGACCGTGATGGGCATTCTTCGAACCGTCGAGGTCGGGGTCCAAAAAGAATCCCGGCCAACCTACACCTGTCCTGGGTTTATCCAGACATGCCCGCATGATAACCAACAGCTTGGGCACTTTCGGAATCAGCCCCTTGAGGAGGTGTGCGTACTCGAGTGCCTCGAGAACGCTACTGATCGAGCATGGTCCAACATTCGCAATGAGCCGGTCGTCTTCCCCAGCCAGGATGTCACAGACTCCTTTTCGAGCAGGTTTAACGACTCGATTGAATACCTCCAACGGTAGCGGGATTTCCGACTTCAAATCGCTCCGTTTGGGCATCGGGGTGATACTCTTGATATTCCAGTCAGACATACGCTCTTCCGAGTTTCCGTTTCCATTCATGGTATTTCCTCCGTGTTTGTTTGTGTCCAAAGAACCTTCTCTGCCATCCCCACACAGGGCGCAGAGGGAACAAATCAAAACGGGCCCTGTTGAGAGCCCGTTTCTAGTGTTAGTGAGGTAACAACAGAAATCGGCTCTCAACGAGAGTCCCAAAAGAAAAAATAGAAGCTAAAGAATTTCTGATTCATGTTGTAAAAAGCATACTACCCCCTAACAACATTATTGTCAATATCTGAATGTATAAACCATTCTCTACGCTCACGTGTGCCCCAACTGTACCCATATATTGATACACTGGTAATTATTATATTAGAATAGAAGTATGAAAGTAAAGCCTCATTTACTTGCCCAAAAAGAATACATTAAGACACTTGATACCCTCTATACCGCTTTGGGATCACTTAGGGGGCGCGACAAGGTGAAGCTCTTCCTGCGCGATCTCCTCACCCCGAGCGAGCGTGTCATGCTCGGACGCCGCATTCTCATCGCGCGAATGCTCTTGCGTGGAGACAGTTTCCGAGAGATTGAAGAATCGCTCGGTGTGGGTCAAGAGACCATCCACCGAGTCAAGCGCTGGCTCCGTGACGAACTACCAGGTTATGAACAAGCCGTCAGAGGACTTGAAGCGGAACTCAAAAAACGCAAGACCTTACATGAATTAAATCACTCATTCGCAAACCTTAAGAGAAAATATCCTCTGTACTTCCTCCTGTTCCCGTGGCCCAAGAAATACAAATCAAAACGCTAGAGAAACGCAATTATCTCAAACATCAAAGATTGCACCTTAAGAGTGGATGTACCCATATATGAATACACTTCACCCACTCATATACCGACAGCGTGCGTGTTACGAAACACGAGAATACTGCGTTAAATCCCAGCCGAGTTTATGAGTTCAAGGAAATCCTCCTCTTTTTCGAGAGTAATTGCCTGAAAGAATTTAGTCATAAGATTATCCATCCCCGTATCTTTGATGTAGTGCTCTCGAGCATAATCTAAATGGTCCTTGGTAAATTCCTCGTTTCCGGTTATACCAAAATAATTCTTCAATTGCGACATGCGCTCAGCAAGCTCGCTTGCACGAAAAAGATACTTGAAAAACATCTCTTTTTGTTCCGAAAAAGAAGGTGTTTTTTGATCTTCTTTGGGTGGATATAGTTTCAGCAGGTTTTCATAATCCTCTCTTGTGTATGTCACTACTTTTTGATCAAAGGCCTTGAGAAAGACAGCGTCTACTGAAGCAAAATCATCTATTCTAAATGGACGAACAATGTGGCCTTTCTCATGAGCCTCCGCAATTGCCATCTGTTTTGTTGTTGCTTGCCCTTGTTCGGTAGACACTTTCCAGCAAAGTGGCACCACTTCAACTCTCGTGTTATCGGGGAAACGATGAACATGCGGAAGGGGTACGTCATTCATGAAAACAACTGTTGCATTTTCAACCGACGCAAGATTCTTATCAATCGTCGCTTCTATCTCTTCCCGTGACTTTGGCTCATAGTCTTTCCAGATGATTTTTCTATCCGGTGTGCGTCTGGGTTTTCCATGGGGGTCCCTATCAACTCTTCTCTCTCCCCGAACTTGCTGATGCTCAGACTTTTCTATCATATCAATCATCTGTCTACGAATTTCAGGGTTTTGTAATCTCTCAAACAAAATAATACTGTCCAGCTCTTGGCAGTTCGCCTGTCGCTCCACTTCTTCAGGGTCTGCTCTGTGCGAATGTGGCAGTATTTCAGGGTTTTCCATAGCATTACACTAGGTCTTCTGCCGTCAGCACGATCTTCTCCCCCGGCTTTATCGCGCCCTGGATTATCTTGTCGGCAATCTTCTGCTCCACCGTATCCTGAATGGCACGATTCATGGGGCGGGCGCCGAACTTAGGATCAGACCCGAACTGCATCAGAAAATTCACAAGGTCCTCGGTAATCTCTAAATCGATGCCTCTGGTGCGGATGCGACCGCGGAATCTCTCGAGCATCAACTTTGCGATTTCGCGAAGCCGCGCGCTGTCTATCGGCTCGAAGAGGATAACACCGTCAAAACGGTTGAGGAGTTCGGGTTTAAAAATCCCCTCTTTAACGATAGTCTCGATCACCTCATTTTTCTTCTCCGCAAGATTCTCTCCGCGCTTCACATAATCCCATATCAGATCGCTCCCGGCGTTCGACGTCGCGATAATAATCATATTGCGCGCGTTCACTTTCTTACCGCGCATATCACTAAACATTCCCTCATCAAGCACCTGGAGAAACAGGTCCATCACGTCTTTGGTCGTCTTTTCGAACTCATCGAGAAGGAGCACTCCGTAGGGCTTCTCTCGAAGCATCGAGGTGAGCACTCCGGGCGTATTTGACCCGAACGAGCCGATAAGCTTGGGAAGGGCGTCCTCTGCTTTATATTCCGACATGTCCAATCGCAGGATCCTGTTATCGTCGCCAAAGAACGTTTGCGCAAGCGCTTTGGTCGTTTCCGTCTTTCCAACACCAGTCGGACCCATAAAAAGAAACGACCCGATGGGGCGATTAGGGTTGGTCACGCCAGCGCGTGCGCGGCGCATCGCGTTAGCTATGGCTTTGACCGCTTCATCTTGACCGATGACGCGCTGATGCAGGTATTCTTCGAGACGAACGAGCTTATCCTGCTCCGCACTGGAAACCGTGCCAGTCGGTATACCGGTCTTTGCCTTCACGAACTCCAACACATCGGCGCGTACGAGATATTTCTTCCCCTGCTGACCAAACTTCGCGGCAAGCTCGTGCAGAAGGTCAATTGCTTTGTCGGGCATCACTCCTTCAGTGACATAGCGGTCAGCGCTCTCGGCGATAACCGAGAGCGTCGGTTGTGAAATCATGATGCCATACTGCGATTCCACGCTTGATGCCTCATCCTGCAGGGTTTGTATGATATCCAACGCCTCCCCCTCTTTGAGTATCATCACCTCGAATTTAGTGATGAGTGTCTCATCAGGCTCAATCGCCTGATGGAACGGCGTCGGACTTGAGAAACAGATGAACTGGATGACCGGGCTGTCCAGATAGGGCGAGAGGAGAGACACTGCGTTTGACCCGATGCGCGAGGCACTTTCAATAAATCCGGGAAGGTCTTCTATGACCATGATGACGTTTCCCGCAGTAGCAGACTCATCCAAAAGTTTGATGAATTCGAACTCGAATTTCGTTTTTTCTCGCGCTGCCGAAATGAGACGCTCCGGATTGAATACGTACACTTTCTTGTGCTCGAGCGACGGGAACACTTTTCCCTCCTGCACCAGCGAGCAGAAACCCTGCAAGACCTGGCGCTTGCTTCCCCCATCCTCGCCCACGATAATCGAATTCGCCTGACGATTTCGGGAAAGAGAAGCCTCAAGTCGTTCTATATCCTCCTGAATATATTTAGGAAATGAAGAAAACTGTGGCAAGTCGTGGGAGGTGATCTCGTCGGCATATTGGCGGAGACGGAAGGCTGTTCCGTACGCCCAATCTTTCCCGATGCCCTCGATGCGGCCCAAGGCGTCGCGCGACCACCAACGCAAATGCTTCTTGTAGCGTGCGATATCACGAAGCATCCAATGCGCCGCGTCAGAGAAATTCTTCTCCTGAATGCCGTGCTTGAACAAAAAATCCGAGAAGCGGGCATCCTGACGGAACAGCGCCAACGCGATGTCGAACGTATGTATGACCCCCCTTTCTTCGGACGGTTCGAGCACCAGTCTCTCTGCGGGAAACGGGACTGTCTCTTGTGCAAGCTTAGCGATCTCGGCAGGCTCAAGCCCAGAGCGCAACAAGATCATGTTGCCATACGAAAACCCGATGAAGCTCCTCGTCATGTCAGCGGTATTGGCGCCGTAACAGAATACCGCCACTTCATACGTAAGCCTCGTGCTGTCATCAGAAGCTTTCTCGGATAATGTCTTCCCATACCCTCGAAAGTAAAAAGAGTTGTGGAACGCATGCAGTGCGAACACAGGCATCAGGAACGTCAGACAGAGAAAAAGACCCCCTTGCGCCAGTTGTACGAAAACGGTTATCTGCGGAATAAATTCAGCGATGCGCTGCGTGAGACCTGGAACAAACCCAGGGATGCTCCCCGCAAAGGTGAGGAGAGCAAGCACACTCAAAATCTTGATTGACCACGCTCGAACAGTTCGCGGAAGAAGGTTATCTAGCGCGATGGCCGGATAGTAGCGTTTTGCTTCCCGTTCAAGATCAAAGTAGGTCATACCATTCAAAAGAGCCTTGATAATCCGAAGATAAATGAGACGGGGATGAGCAGAGGCATAAGAAGCCAGACTGCGTA
>DATDXL010000022.1:0-15431 GCA_036517235.1 Minisyncoccota bacterium | reverse complement strand
AAAAGCAAAAACCGCCTCATCAGCGGTTTCTACTAATAACTCCGGAGGCAGGACTCGAACCTGCAACCAACTCCTTACACGTGTCCTTCTGTTACCAAAAGGGGTGGACTATATCATTGCCATGACCCTCCTCGGGTGTTAGGCATCTCGGTATCTAGTCTCTACGGCGCCCCCGACCTCATGCCGGGGTTCCCACGGTATTGCCCCAGAGGGGTTCCACCGTTATCCCAAGATTTTTCAATTCACCTTTCGGAGAAAAGCTGCCTTTTGACAGGGAGCTGCTCTACCATTGAGCTACTCCGGAATAATTCTCTTATGAGCAAGAGAACGAAACAATAGTAACAGACTTCAGAGTGTTAGAAAAGCCGTAACAGTAGGATCATTTTTTGCGTTATACTAATTGTATGGAACACAGAGAACTTACAAAATGGGCGGCGATAGATGGACTAGGTACTGTTGCCTATATCACGCTTGTGGTATGAATTATCAACAAAGCACCAGAGTTCGTTGGAGAACCAAACAGTATTCTTGTACCGATTCTTTTTCTCACGCTGTTTGTGGTGTCAGCCGCTACCACTGGCTCACTTGTTCTTGGGAGACCCCTATTCCTTTTTATGAGCGGCGACCGCAGTGGTGGTATCCGTCTTTTTCTCTATACCCTCGCTTTCTCTTGCTTGCCATAAGCATCACTTCCCTATCTCTCGTCATACTCCAATCCTTGGGCATGTAAGTATTGGATGCGGAAAAAGAAAAAGACCGAGCGCAAAAGCATTTCGGTCTTTCGTTGGTCTCAACTTTCCTTCCTTGAGCGACACCTGCAATGAGCAGCGCCAATGTTTCCCAACCAACAACTTCGTTCTTTTCCATATCCTTGCCTTTCGTTCTTTTTTGGGTTAGGAAGCTGGATCTGAACACGATGACTCAGTTTTGACCGTGGCCAACAGTTTCTGAACGTGAGGATTTCCACTCAATTTCTCAATCTCCGTGGAACCTTCCTCAGAAATGAGACGGGGGTAAAAGCTACGCGCCGCTACAAGCATGCTGGCTTCATCCCAGAGCTCAGGAAGACCGGAGAACGAGAGGATGAACTCCCGTCCTTTGACAGCTCCGCCCCATCGGCCATCTTGCGGATTGCGACTCTGCCAACTGCTAATATGGTCAGAGTGTTGCGCAAGTCTTGCCGCTTTCTCCTGACAGAGGTAGAAATACTTCTCCCGTTTCTCCCTGTCAGGAAGTTGACCAACAAGAAAGACTGCGTGTATCCGTCCCTCGTGATCAGCAACGCAGCAGTAGCCGCCTTTTCGGTCGTCGTCACCAACAAGCCGAATCGCGCCGTAAAGTAGTACATGGTTCACGCTGTTGACAGTGTTTGCAAGGTCTAAGGCATACATATATCGTTCCGGATTTTGATTGTTTTACTGGTTGCTACCCAGCACGTACAGCTAAAATATGGATAGCATTATATTGTATTTTTGTCAATAAACACGCAATGGGCCAGTGTCCGTTACTCTTACTCTGAAGAGCTTGAAAATGCTCTCTCTTTGTGCTTACATGGCATTTATGCATACACCTACGAAGAAAGCGCTCATTGGCGTAACAACCCTTTTCTTGCTTGCTTTCCTTTCACCCTCACCCACTAAGGCGCAGATTTCTATACCTGATGACCCTACTATCCCTGAAGTGCACATAACCAAAGACGGCAAAGTGACCATCCAAGGACTCAAAGTGATGCAGCGCATCAACACCACTTTCTTTACGCGCACCGAGTGGGATGATGACTCATTTCTGCGATGGACCCTAAAAACAGGTGCTAGTACTGACATACGGAAACGTTTTGGGGGCACGATGGTCGTCTCTGAAATAAAGGAGGGTGATTACCTCTATGTTGAAGGAATCATCGAGAACGGCTCGACCCTTTCGATCAACGCAAAAAAGGTGATCGACTGGTCCGATTATGCCGCACAAGGAACGCTCTCTGGTACGGTGAGAGAGATAAAGATACCGTCAACGCAGTTCTCCCTCCTCCAAGCCAATTACGAAACGGTTGATGTGTTTCTGAACGCTACTACGACGGTCCTCCGGAATCGAAGACCTGTTCTCCCCTCTCTCCTCAAAGCGGGCGATACCGTCTCTTCCATCGATGGCGTCTACGACAGCTCGGCCAAAAAGATGCTCGCTAAAAAGATAGTGCTCTATGTAGACCCCACTATCTTTGTTCCGCAAAACTACCAAGGGACATTAAAAAGCGTGCCTTCAGGTTCTCCCACGACCTTCACGCTTACCATCAACGGAAAAGACTATATGGTTGTGCTCACGGAAGGCGCGAACATATTGAACTATGCGCGGCAGAGCGTCACGTTCACCCGTTGGCTCCTTGGAGATACGGTTCGGGTGTATGGATTCATCCGCGAAGACAGCGACCTCCTCGATACAATTCAAGCATCTGTGATACGCAACATCAACTTCTAGCCCCCCTCCTGTGTGGAAAAAAATACTTTTTCTCATCCTCGCCCCAATTTATATTCCGGCAGCGGTGCTCCTATTCTTGACGTTTGAGTGGTGGAGCGACCTCTGGAATAATGACTAGGAACGACTCCGATATACGTTTCTCAAATCTTTTCCCCCTCCCCAGGGGTTCTGTTTGAACGATGGTGTACGTGTATACTTATCCTAGCTCCGTGCCATGCGTCGAAGGGTAAGGGACAAGGAGATGTTCTTCTCGATTCAACGTCCAGTACGACAATGGAATCGCGACCTTCCGGTCGAACATTGCAACTCTGCTAGAGGAACAACCCGATACACATTCGCACCAATGCCCACCACCCCGCACCGGGAGTAGCCGGATGCGGGGGTTTATATTGAAATTTATTCTTACCGCAGAATATTCCACCAGCTCTGCTGCGAAGATATGGACGAGCGGATTTTATTCTCCCTATTGCTGAGCGAACCTTGCTTCACCCAACGTCCCCCGAACCGTACTGATCGTACGGGAAATTTTCCAGATGAAAAAAACAGAAACGCCAGCGCCTACGAGAAGCGAAAGCTGCATACCTATTTCGGTATGCAGTACTGCTCCAACGATATAATTCAAAAATGCTGACATCGATGATACCTGCTGGGCATTGGCGATAACATCTCCAAAAGAGACGGATATCGTCGAAACGGCAATGGCGCCGGCGATAATGACCATCTCGGCAATGACCGGGTACATCAGCCGTCGAAAAAAGTACACAACGTATACCCTACGCATAATGCTCTCCGACATATCTTGCTGTGGCAACATGATGATCATTATATATTATTAACTGACATCAGCACGGATTTTCTCAAACGCCTTGCGTGCTCTGTGAAATCTTGTTCGTATCGCGTTCTCACTCAAACCCTCCTCAAGCGCAATCTGCTTAGGCGACTTGCCGGACAATACAAGCTTCCTAAGCAAAGAGGAAAAACTGTCAGGAAGCCGGGAGAGCACCGAGAGAAAGGCGTCGTAAGAAAAACGCGACTCAAGCTGTTCTGCATGTGCCACGTCAGGCATAATCTCTATCAGCTCCTCCAGATCTACCTGGCGGTTGCGTGAGAGTTTTCGGTACATAGAAAGGCAGGTATTGATGAGCACTTTGTAACCCCATGATTTAAAAGTGGCCCCAGCGACTGGCCTAAACTGATTCCCCTTTATGTATATCTTCACAAAGGTCTCCTGCACGGCATCCTCCGCGTCCTCTTCGTTCCTGAGTATCGACTGGGCTTTTCGCAGAAAAGGAGTGCGGTAACGGCTGATAAGCTCCGAAAAGCGCTCTGGATCCTCCGCCAAAGAAATCCTGAGAAGCTCTTCATCGCTCGCCGCCGTGTTTGCTCTCTTAAACAAGGTGATGCGTTCCATACCTTTACGATACACCCTTACTGGGTGCCCCGCCAGCGAATGAAGGAATTTCTCGCTGGCGAGGCCTTGATTGATTAAAGGGAATCGACCTTTGCTACATCTAGTATTACTCCTAAACATAAGGAAGTATTACAAACTCAACAACCTGCAACATGGGCAGACTTCAGTCAATACAAAAAATTAAAAACAACCACAGTGGGTACGACTTAGATGCCAGTAGCATTTAAGTCGTACCCTATCCCACACACGGACCGTTACCTCACGTTTGATCCATGGTCTACATGCGGAGTTCCCTGACAAAAAGAAAACACCCCAAGCAGAGGTATGGGGTGTTTTCTTTTTGTCAGGGAACCTAGTTCCAGCAACACAGGATTACCAGTTACACCCACGACTCCTACGTTTTGGAAGGAGTCGTGGGTAACTGTTTAATATTCCCGGCGTGCAGGACGCTCCGTGAGCGGTCGCGCTTCGTTGACACGAATGCGTCGTCCGTCGAGTTCCTTGTCATTCCACATCAGAATCGCCTTCTCAGCGTCACCATCTTCTATGGTGACAAAACCGAATCCGCGCGATTTACCGGTCATTTTGTCGGACATAACCACGACATCGGTTACCGTGCCAGCCTGTGAAAAGGCCTTACGGAGACTATCGTCATTGGTTGACCACGACAAATTCCCTACATACAACTTCTTTGCCATGAATTGACTTCCCGCACACCTTTCTGAACTACCGCCTTTCAACAACAAGTTGGAGATACTCTTCTCTCCTTTCCCTGTGGAAAAACGAGGGTGGGCAAAAAAGGTGATCGGGTAAATGCTTCTAACGTGTAGCGCGACCTGTCTGCGTGCAAAACGCACAGGCAGACCCTTCCCAAACTCGCGCCACACAACAACGTCACGGCACTACATTGAGAAAACACTACGATAAAAAGATTCTACCCTACTCTACAGGAAACGCAAGTCTTTGTTTAGTTAACCTTATGGGGTGACACTTTTTAATCAATAAACACAAAGCAGAAAGTATCGGTTCTTTAGAAAAGATTTCAGATCAAACATGTTTTGTTATATGAATCGAGATTTAGCTTTGTCACCCCACTCTAGCAGGAATGTCACCCCATATGGTTAACTCTACAGTCTTCTTCACTTCACTTACGGTATTTAATAAACAAGTTTGTAATACGTAATGGATACCTCGCCAATACCTCCGCTTATTCCGTTCGAACCATCACATTCTTCATTGCCGTCATCAGAACCTGAAGCACCACCACCACCGGGAATATAGAGCGCGGGATCCCTTGTTACGGCACCCACATATCCCCAAGGGGTACCACCATATTGGTTGCTCCCTGCTGTCCCATTCGCCCCCGTGTGAGTATTTGTCAGGTTCGCTGAAACACTCCCGCCTGTGCCAGCACTCCCGCCTACTGAAGGCGGATTGCCGCCATAGGCAATGTAAACGCTGTCAAAGACGGTGTTACCTCCAGCTTCCGCGACATCAGTCCCGGTGGGTGGATTTGGGTTCCCAGTATTATTACCATATCCTTGCTTACCTCTTCCTCCCTGACCGACAGTGAACGTATGTGCGGTACCTACTGCCGGAGTAAAATAAAGTTCACCGTATCCACCTGCCCCGCCTGATCCCCCGATACATGATGAGTTCCCTCCAGCCCCCGCACCCCACAGCCTGACGAGAACATCGCCAGTCAATCCGGTTGGTGCTACCCAACTTCCTGAACTATGGAACACTTCGGTATAGGAGCGAGTAGAAGGAGGATTCCTCCATATGACTGTGCCATTATTATCAACAGCGGTAAGTACTTGTCCCGCTTGCGGTGTTCCTGTCGTTACGCGAAGATTTTGCAGTACCAGAAGACCGCTTTTCTCCTGCTGTACGCTACCAACATTGATAGGCGCTGGCACATTTCCTTCTGGGGGTGGTGCCGTAGGACCGGTCCAGGCGAAGAGGTAGCTAAAGCCGATGGAGAGGGCGAGACCTAACACAATGATTTTCCCGGCATCAAGCGCTTGATGGGCAAGGGTTTTCATAGATTAAGTATAGCAACAAATGGCTCCCCCCCCCACAGCTAGGGTGGGGATAAAAAACACTTTTAAAAATCAAGTGTGTTGGCAATACCCCCCTTTTTTCGCTACAATTGCCTCATGTCCGATAAGAATAAAAAGCTTTCAACTGAACCCTACAAAGGCGTCCGGGACTTCTACCCCGAAGACATGGCGGTGCAAAACCATATCTTTTCGGTTTGGCGAAAGGTATCTGAACAATGTGGTTATCAGGAATACAGTGCTTCCCTTCTTGAATATGCCGACTTATATCGGAGCAAGGGTAGCGATGAGATAGTAAACGAGCAGATGTATATCTTCAAGGATAAAGGCGACCGCGAAGTCGCGCTCCGCCCCGAAATGACTCCTACCCTAGCTCGCATGATTGCCGCCAAACGTAAAGCGCTCAAATTCCCTCTGCGTTGGTATTCCATCCCCAACGTCTTTCGGTATGAACGTTCACAACGCGGACGCCGGCGCGAGCACTGGCAGCTCAATTGCGATCTCATGGGATATCCTGACTGGAGCGATGTAAAGAGTAGAATAGAAGAAGAAGTAGAAATCATAGAACTGGCTTACAAGATTATGACTACATTCGGTGCCAAGGAAACGGACTTTGTAATAAAGATCGGCAGTAAAGATTCCCTTATAAGTGAACTGATTCATAGAAGGATACCGACAGATAATCATAAAATGATCGCCCGACTCATTGACCAGAAAGGTAAGATGTCCGAAGAAGAACGACTAACAGAACTAAAAAAACTAGATGGTGTTTTCCAAATAAAAGAAAGCCCAGATATAGCCGAAATCCGACGGCAACTTAAAAACAAAGGGATTACCAATACTGAGTTTGATTCAAACATCATTCGCGGCTTCGACTACTACACAGGGATGGTCTTCGAGGTCTTTGATACCAACCCCGAAAATCGCCGTTCGCTCTTCGGTGGCGGTCGTTATGACAACTTGCTCGAGATGTTCGGCGTAGATCCAGTGCCTACAGTCGGCTTTGGTATGGGAGACGTGACCATAAAAGATTTCTTAGTCACTCACCATCTACCTCTTACTAACTAACCCCTTCCAAGAAGACATAATGAGAAAAGTCGTCTTTGATATTGAAACGAGCAATTTCTTCAGCGACACAGGTTCTAACGACCCTGCGTCGCTTACACTAGCCTGCGTCTGCATACACGATTCGGAAACCAATTCCTACAGTAGCTACCGAGAAGAAGAGCTTGAAGGTCTCTGGCCGATACTTGAGAAAACTGATTTGCTCATTGGGTTCAATTCCGACCACTTCGACATCCCCCTGCTCAACAAATATTACCGCGGAGACCTTACAAAGATTAAAAGTCTTGACCTCTTAAAGGAAGTGCGGAATTCCCTGGGACGCAGAATCAAGCTGGACACTCTCGCGGAAGCCACGTTGGGACGAAAGAAGATCGCGGACGGCCTGCAGGCAGGAATCTGGTGGAAAGAGGGTGAATACCAGAAAGTCATCGATTACTGCATCGAGGACGTCCGCATCACCAGAGAGATATATGAGTACGCGCTCAAACACAGCTACCTAAAATATCGCGACGGGCAAATGATCAAAGAAATCCCGCTTGATACGTCCGCATGGGAGTCAATACCTCAAGGAAAAACCGGCGCTCTTTTTTAAGTGCAAAAACTAAATCCATGCTGACATGTTCAATAAAGTCAGACTTCGACTGTTGTGTTAGGGCAAAGGTCATTGATTGTATCTCTATACTAATACACTAATCAAATGCGGCCGCACTTGTTTAGTGTAGGAGCACAAAGAGAACAGGAGGCTTTATTTCCCAACCAATCCGAAACGTCTTTGCAAAAATAAATCTCCTTCTATCTCGTCGGTTACGATGTAGACTAGATTCTTATTGATAAAAAGGTCTGTTTTAAGAAGAGCTATAAAATCTTCGCAGGGATAGGGGTATACCCACACGCTCTGCTGTAGCTTCTGAAACCCAGCAGCTACTAGTGTCAGGCGAACCTTGTTGCGTACAGTCCTCTTTTGTTCGGGGATATCAAAAATAAGAACACGCCATTTGCCATCCCATCGCTTGGGTTTCTTCAGCTGTGCGCCCTCCTGCTCTAATTTTTCTAGTTCATATTTACCTTTTACTGTGAGGCGAAGGTAACCGAACTCATCTCGCTTTAAAAAACCGCTGTCAACAAGACGGTCTCGCGCTCTATTCACTATCTCCCTCTGCCGCTTGCCTGGAGAAATGATTCCTAACTTCCCCAACGCACCAATGACATTCGGTGCAACAACCGCAAGGCTCAACATCCCCGCGACCCCTATCGCTCCAAGGATCGCTCTCCGCAGATCCTTTCGGCGTATCCTTTTCCGTACTTTTTCCTCAAGTCCAACCATACACTAATTATATGCGGCCGCACTTGTTTAGTGTATATGGACAAGCATAAAATAGTATAGTAAAGCAGTAACAGAGTCTATAACGTACTGGCCGCGATAAACTCACTGAGAAGGGTAAGATATAAATTCTGACGAACCGGTAATAACAACGATACGATAGGTTGCATTGTGTATATTTCTGTGAAGTATCAATACCAGACAAGAAAGGAGGAAAAGGGCTCATGAAAACGATGACTGAAAAAGAGTTACTCAAATTAATCGGGGAAAGCGTGGTTGAGGCAATCTGCCAGAACTGTTCGAAAGTCGAGGTATCCGCGCAAGATTTTGGTGTTCTCATACAATCCTTCTACCCTGACAGGGTTGTACAAAGTTCGACACCTTTTTATCAACGATGGCCCAGCGATCCTTTGTTTTCAGACAGAACAAAGTTTCGTATCAACATATCTCCGCACTACCAGCCGTAACCGCTTTATGCGGAAAAACACCCAAAGCGATGCCAAAGGGCATCGCTTTTTCTTATAACAAAAACAATATCAGTGCGGCGAGAAGAAGGCGGTATACCACGAATACGGTCATATCGCGGCGTTTGAGGTAGGAGACAAGGAAATGGATGGCCGCGAGACCCGAGAGAAACGCGACGACTGACCCGACAAGCAATCCGGCACCGTCGGCGACAAGCGTGTTCGCGCTCCAAAGTTCATAGAGCTTCTTTAATCCTGAACCAAGAAGTATCGGGAAACCTAAGAGAAAACTGAATCGAGTCGCTGTCTCTCGGGTAAGCCCGAGAAACAAACCTCCGGAAATAGTAGCGCCAGAACGGGATATACCGGGAACCAAGGCGAGCATTTGAAAAAGACCTACCAAGAAACCTTGGCGTAAATTTATTTCACTCCCCTGTTTGCCTACACGATCCGCAATAAACATCAAGAGCGCCCCCGCGATGAGGGTCCAGGCAATAAGCCGGCTTGATCGAAACACCGTGTTCATCGTTTCTTCTAGAAAAAGTCCCGCAAGCACCGCGGGTATCGTACCCAATGCGAGCGCAAGAAAAAGCGTCTGTTGGTGAGATTCAACTGGCTTCCCTGAAAGCTTGTTCCACAGGGCCTTACCCAAGGCGAGTAGTTCAGTCCTGAAGTACCAGCCCACCGCGAGCGCTGTAGAGAGCTGCAACACAGCGTCGAACGCAAGCGCGTGGGAACTCTCACCGATACCGAAAAGTTCACGCGTAAGGATGAGGTGTCCCGAAGAAGATACCGGAATGAATTCCGTTAATCCCTGCACCAAACCCAATAACGCCGATGGAAGAATGTCCACGAGATTATTCAAAATACAATAAAAGCATCATAGCGAGAATTCCGACGACCATAGAAAGCACCTGAATAAGCGACTTCTTAAGCTCTTTTGTCTTTTGGATCTCAGGAACAAGGTCGGAACCGGCGATATAGACGAAACCGCCCGCGGCGAATGCGAGCGCGCTAGGGATGAACCCCTCCACTCCGCCCTGAAGGGAGAACGCGAGCGCCAACCCCAAGAGGGAGGCGAGTCCGGAAAGAAAGTTGAAAAGAAGCGCTTTCCCCCGAGATAGACCGGAATGGATAAGAAGGCCGAAATCCCCTATCTCTTGAGGTATCTCATGCAAGGCTACCGCGAGGGTCGTCGCTACGCCGACTTCCACGCTCACGAGAAAGCTCGCGCCGATGATGACCCCATCGATAAGGTTGTGTATTGCGTCGCCCACAAGCACCATGATACCGACGTTTTTCTTGGAATGGTCATGGGTGCTCCCTGTCTCTCCCGATTCCTCATCAATGCCGTGGCTATGGCGCCAGTGAAGGAATTTCTCCAACATGAAGAAGAAGAGGATGCCTATCAAAAGATAGAGTGACGCTCTGTCAGGACTGAGAGCGCCTGAAAAAGCCTCCGGAATCAGGTGGATGAAGGCGTCACCGAAGAGCGCACCCGCGGACATGCTGACAAGCACGAAAATAAGAGATTTCAGTACTTTCTCCTTGAGCGTGAGCGTAAACGCTCCGACAAGAGAGAGCGCACTTACCGCAAGGACACTAAGAAAGGCGTATGTAAACATCCCTAAGAATATACACTACAAATATGCCGCTACGCAACGATAGCTTCTTACGTTCGCCCTGGTGGGCTCAGTACTTCCTCGCACCACATGGGTACTTCTTGTTTTCTAATTCGCTCCACTCCCAAGAAAACAATGTCGCTCAACGCTCGGTCGTTGCCAAACGAAAACAATTTGTATACAATTCCCTCATTACTTCGCCCATAATTAGTCAAAATAATGCAAGAATCTGAAACATCAAAGAATTCCTTCTCAGTACCCGTGGCCATCGTCTTTGCAGGCGCCCTTATCGCAGGAGCGGTTTTCTTCTCTCGTGGAGGAAGTATCTCGAATCCACAAACTGGAGGAACGGCAACCTTACCTCCAGACCAGACATCGAGCGGTGTGATAGAAATCCAGCCGATCAGCGCGAGTGAGCATGTCCTCGGAAATCCGGCGGCACCTCTTTCTGTCGTAGTCTATACAGACCTTGAGTGCCCATTCTGTAAGACGTTCCATGCGACCATGCAACAAATCGCTGACATTTATGGAAAAGAAGGGAAGGTCCTCTGGGTCTACCGGCATTTCCCCCTAGAACAGCTCCACCCTAAAGCACCAAAGGAAGCAGAGGCGAGTGAGTGCGCTACAGAACTCGGGGGAAAACAGGCCTTTTGGGATTACGTCAATGGTATCTTCAAGATTACGCCTTCCAACAACGGGCTCGATAGCGCGCAACTCCCCAAAATCGCCAAAGATATCGGATTAGATGAGACAGCATTCAGTGCATGCCTCGCTAGCGGGAGATATGCTGAAAAGGTACAGCAGGAATACGCTGAAGCGGTAAAAGCAGGAGGGCGAGGGACACCCTTTTCTGTGATCGTCTCAAACACGCCTATAAGCGATCAGGTCATCGCAAGTATCCAGAATCTCACAATCACGCTTCCTCCAGAGACTGTCGTCTTTTCTACTGATAAACGGCGCGTTTCTGTTTCAGGCGCGTTTCCTCTCACGCTCATGCAAAAAATCCTGGATATCATCCTCCAGGGAGGTGCCTCCTAGGCTAGTCGTTTATGCTGAAATCTTTCTGAGATGGCACCACTCGCACTCTTTGTCGTTGCACGACTTATCCCAGAACGAAAGCGAGAGGATCTCTCCAGCAACTCTTGCTATAACAGACTTGAGGTCCGCGATTTCAGAATCTTCTATCTCAAAGGCTTCTCGGTGAAATTTTCCTTTGCCATCGGGTTTGATGAACTCAATCGTTCCCGTCTTCATCTTCCACTCACCCTCTTTATAAAGACTGAGAAGAAGCTTGTAAAAGACGAGTTGGCGGTAGTAATCCCCGTTTGAACTCGCGGTTCTTCCCATTATTTCATTGCGACTCCTGGGGTTACCGGTCTTATAATCAACGACATTAATGCCCCCCTCCGGAAGTCTCTCGACTTTATCAAGTTTTCCCGTCAGCGTTATCGTACTATCGGCAACTGTAAACGGTACACCGACAATCTTATACTCATTTAGAATCGACCGAGAGAATTTAGTGTGCGAGAGGTAGGCCTTTATCTCTTTCTTCCCTTCCTGCACATATCGTTTCAGGTCATAATCGGACATGTGCGTCCTATATACATAATTCTCAAAGAGCGCCGCCGCACGGTTGATAGTGATCTCCTCTTCACGGGCGTACGCATCGAAATAATGTTTGAGAGCATCATGCATCGCCGTCCCGTAGAGCGCCGCATTGTCCTGTCGGCGAGGTATGCGTAGCAGATCGACATAGAAATACCTCCACGGACATTCAAGGAAATTATTGAGGTGCGTGACAGAAAAACCCCTCTCTAAGAAGAGCCCGTTGAGGTACTTCTTTTCCATACCTGCCTCTCTTTTCTTTTTTCCGGCATACAGAACGCGGGAAACCGGAGAGATTTGGGGAACCTCTCGCTGCTCGATATGAGCGACGGCGATCTCCGAAATGAACCGGGATGGTGATTTTTCCTTACCGTCTTCTCCCTGCTCGTAGAAAGAGATGGTGACTGATTTTCTTGCACGAGTCATCGCCACATAGAAAAGCCTCCTCTCGTCATCGATCGAATCGTTTGGCAACGTCCCTATCACAGGGAGCTTGAATGCCTGATGTGCGCGCCGTCCTCCCCAGAAGTTATCGTTCGCATGCAAAATATACACGTAGTCAAATTCGAGTCCTTTCGACCCATGCGCCGTCAACAGCTGCACACCTGTTTGTGGCGTATAAGAAACAGCTATAGCGTGTCCGTGTTTCCCGGCGGTATCTAGCCTTTCTATGAAATCTGCGAGCGTGGCTTTCTTATCCCGTTCAGCGTGTCGAATTATCGTCTGCAAAAGCCCCGCGTAGCGCGGCAAGAGCTCTGAGGAATAAGGGTGTGTAACGACAAAGTCCAGAAACTGGGTCTGCCCGACGATCGTTTCAAAAGCTTCAACGAGCGGCTCGCTATGCGCGATGCGCGCGCAACGTGTAAGCAGTTCCGTGAACGGCTCCGTCTCTTTCGCAGTTTTCAGAGCATCGAGAATGCTCGTACCACGACTGCGAAAAGAGAACGTGCGCGCGATCGCTACAGGATCGATATGCAGAAACGCACCGAAAATCGCCTTCGCCACTAATGCATCGTCTGTGGGATGAACTGCTGCGCGGATGAAAGCAAGAAGCGCTTCCAGGTACGGGTGGTCAAGTGCGTTAGTGTCGGCAAATCGAGCAATGGGGATCCCTCGACTCTCCAATTCCTGCTCGATAGGACCTGCATGGACGTTGTCCCTCACCAAGAGCGCTATTTCTTGCAAAGCGACCCTTCCGTCTTTCAACAGACCCTTTATGGCATCAGCGACAAAGGAAATCTCCGAAAGACGGTCGGGGGCATGAACAACGGTCACTCTCTGCGGTACCTGTCCCGAAGCGGCGCGCAACTCTGCCCGCAATGACTCATCCGCTACCTCGTTGTGGATAATCAATGAGTGTGCGGCATCAAGAATGGTCTGATGCGACCGATAGTTCTCGGTAAGCACGATCAGGCGCGTCCCCGGAAAACGGCTCTTGAAATAGAGAAAATTCTCGAGGGAAGCGCCTTGGAAACGGAAAATCGCCTGCTTTTCATCCCCCACGACGAAAAGATTCGGCTCCTCGTGAAATGAAGCAAGCGATTCCAAAAAAGCGTTTTGAGATTTATTCGCATCCTGATGCTCATCGGCTAAGATATAGTGATACTCTTCCTGAAGGCGCAGACGCAGATCGCGGTCTTCCTTAAGGCGCTGTACCACTTCTATGATCATGTCTTCATAATCATAGAGACGTTTTTCAGCAAGCGCTTTTTCATACAAACGATACGCCCGGACAAGCTCTTTATTCTTTGCCACCGCGCCTAAGCGCTCGCGATACGATCCTTTTATCTCTCCGGCATATTTCCCGGAAGCATGCCTGACATCGGGAGCAGAGGCTATGTTTTTTTCTTCCTCTGTAACGAGTCTATGCAAGCTATCAGGGGTGATGGCGTCTTTTTTGAGATTCTGTATGGTATCAATAATCTTTCTGACGTAGTAGATCGGATCACCTTTAGGACGAAGCACTTTGAAATGCCCCTTTGCAAGAAGCTCGTCAACGAGCTGTATATGCTCGAGATCCTCTATATGCTCCGAACCGATGATGCGGGGAAACTTATCGGGATACGTCTTGATGATCTCGTTCGCCAAACCATGAAAGGTGTGTATGGCGACCCGATAGGCCTCTGGGCCGATAATCTCGACGAGCTTCTTACGCATAGACCGAACGCCTGATTCAGTGAACGTTAACGCAAGAATGGCATCCGGCGGTATATCGGTCTTACGGAGGATTTGCGCGATACGCAAGGTCAGCACGGTGGTCTTTCCCGTACCAGGCCCCGCGATAACCATCACGGGACCTTCAATCGTATCCACCGCTTCTTTTTGCTTCGAGTTGAAGCTCTTATAAGCAGTATCGAACGCCACGCTTTTCATTCGGCTAGTATACCATCGGGCAGTCAGCTACGTTGCATTCTTAGCGTTCTAATGCTTAAATTACCGCAGAAAACATCACTGAACTCCAAAGGTAATATGAATATCATCCACTTCAACATCGGTCTGCTCGAAAAATGGGCCTCTGAATACTCCGGTCTGACTTTCGAACAAGACAAATACTATCAAAACGGCTCCTGGCAAAAAACAAGGGGGATGGATAGGCTAGTAAGTAACGCCTTCAGGTATCTGGTAAAAAACACCTTCTTTGACGCGGTTCAACAACACGGATTCGCTCTTTGCCCAATAGGAATACCTGGCACTCTTGTTTACTATCGGAACAGTTTCAATCGGTCATGCGTGGTTGCTCTCGAGGGCAAAAAACAACTGGTATTGGATCTTGTGGTCGCATGTGAACTGTCTGGAGACAGGACCGAGGTAACGTTTGCCCCACAGGTACGCTACATCCATCATAATATTGGAGACCACCAATCTGAACGGTGGAGAGGGGTATGTCTGGATCCTCTGTTTCCAATTCTCATTGCACACGGAAGGTCTTTGTGCAAAGATCATCCGTCCTTCCTCAATGAGGTACGAAAAGGATTGCTTTGTGTCTCTTTGAAAAGAATGGGACATAACATTCAATCGCTCACTTCGTTCTTTGAGGAATTCACTGGCGGAAACCAGCTATTTCAAGGGCTCATTTCTGAGTTCAAACCAACGCCGCAGGAAGACGTGTTCGTGGTGATTGAGAAAGGGGTGCGCGAACAACTTCTTTCCCAATGGAAGCAACAACTTAAAGCTTTAAAGACAAAACTTGTACCAGCAGTCTAACTTTCTCTTATGCAAGCATGGCAAGGTTCAACCTTGCCATTTTCTTTTCTCTTATTCCAATACACGTATTCTCTCCTATAGCTGTGAATACGTGTATGGGGAGAATTATCATAAAATAGACCTGCTATCCTACGATACATCGTAGTGTATTTTTTCTATACCCTATCCCCTATGCGCTATACCCTTTCTCAATAGCTCTTCAGCTTCATC
>DATDXL010000021.1:0-4662 GCA_036517235.1 Minisyncoccota bacterium | reverse complement strand
TGCTCCTGGTCCTGCTTGTTGTCGCATCACCGGCGGCACAGCACCCGGCGTTGCCATGGGCCTTCCACTCGCACCGATCCTGGGTGGTACGGCGCTACTCGGTTTTGCACCAGGGGGTAATAAGGTTTTTGCTTTATTTGCTACATCAGCAGCCTGGGCAGTCTTATGTAAAGCTTCTGCGGCTTCAGGACTGAATGTTTCTAGCTGGCGTTCCCCGATATCCATGGACATCATTAGTATCACATCGGCAGTCCATAGAGGTAGCGCATCAGCCACAGGCATGAATTCTCCCAGGACGGCTCCCATAAAGGTCAGGATTCTCTTAGTATCTAGATCAATACCCCGTAGTTTGTAGTAAAAGCCCAACGCGAGTCCGACTACGACATCAATAAATCGGTTTACCACGAGAGGAACGATGGCACCGACAATAGTGAGATCGAGCAATTCAATTAGAAATTGGATGACATCAACCACTAAGACTGCTCCAACGGCAAGACACCACTCAAAGATACTTATACCGCTTTTGGTTATGAAACTTTTGCTCTTCTGCTCCTCCATCGTGTTAGAAGCAGGGAACGCTTCGCATCTGTGTACGAAGTGTTGTTGCTGTCGAGATTATTTTTGGTAAAGGGTGCATGTTGTTTACAAGGCGTTTTTACCACAGGGCAATTTCCAACAAGGTTGATAGCATCTCATTAATTCACCGTTCCTCCGCCTCCCTGCATCGCGAGGTCCTGCTTGGCTTTCTTGATGGCAAGTAGCTGTGACGGATCGGAGGTGATGATCTGGTCCTCGGTGTAGGAGGCGATAATCTTTATCGCCACGTGCTTGAGCCCCAGGAAGAAAATCCCCTCCCCCACATCGGATTCCAACAGAAGGTATTTTTCCTCATCGGTGAGGTTGAACACTTGCTGGATGCGGTCTATCGCCGTCGGAGATTGTTTGAGGAGCATCTGGATCGACGAGTTGGTGAGGATGGGCAGCCCGTACGGAGACTTCAAGAAATCATCCACGTCTTGGGTGATGGTCGCGAGGCCCAGGTAGTACTTGCGGCCTCGCTTGGCGAGGGACAGAAGGAACGAGGCTGTATCGTCGGATTTCATCATCCACCACGCCTCGTCTATCACCAGGAGGCGCTTCTTGAGGTTTCGCCGTATGGCATTCCAGATGTAGTGCATGACGATGTACATCGCGACCGGTTTGAGCTCGTCTTCCATGTCGCGTATAGAGAAGACGATGAATTTGTTCTCCACGGAGACATTAGAGGTCCTGTTGATGAACCCCGACCACGTTCCCCTCGTGTACTTTGATAGTTTTTGCACCAAGCTCTGGCTTCCCTCCATGCCCGAGAGCACCAGCTCGAAATCAGACATCAAGGGCGCCTCGGCTTTTGAGAAGTCCGAATCTGGGGTGATATCTTTCAGGGCGTAAGTTTCGGTTATCGCGCGGTCTACCAAGGCATCTTCTTCGGGGGTGAGACCTCCTAGCATGATGCGGAAGAGCCCGACAAGATTGATGATGTTTGAGCGTAGCACATCAGCACTCGACTCATCCTCGTGGGGGATGGGGAGGTCGAACGGATTGATGTGGTGCTCGGAGTTGAGAGAAATGTTAAAGTACCTTCCTCCCGTTACTTCCGCAAGGTGCTCGTACTCCCGTTCTGGGTCTATCACAATGACGTCCGTGTCGAACATGAGCGTTCGGAGTATTTCCAATTTTGTGCTGTATGAGTTATGCACAAACATACCCCCTCTGCCAGCCAAAAACACCTCATTGTCAACAGTTAGGTCATATACATACTTTTCTTTTTGATTCTTTTTGACTTCAACAGTTACGATGGGGTCCCAGAAAAGGTCTGATCGCGCAAGCTGTTCCAGTTTTGACAAAACTGATTCTGCCTGTGGCAACCTATTCTCAAATGTCGTGTACTGCTCCCAAATGAATTGCGCGGCTTTCTGGAGCATTGTATACGATGTGTTTGCGTTGCTGTTTCTTAGCGCCGGTCCGAGTGATGGGTTGAGACGCACCATGTCAATATCAAGGGTTGCGCATCCGCGGCGGATGGTTTGTTTTAGTTCAGCAAGCGGGACTGACGGCGCAGAACCCATCGCTTCTAACACAGTAAGGGCGGTTTTGCTTCGCGCCTCAAAGCGTCCGCTTTTCGCGACAGCCCAACTTGATCCGAGCGATTTCCATAGCGCGCGGTTCACGTCCTTACTTTCCGCGGCGAGCTTGATCGTGGTGTTTATAACAGGCAATCCAGAGAGGATCTCAAGTACTCCACGCAGCTCACGGAATTCTTTCATTTGTTCTCTTGCCTGTGCCACAAACGCAAGAAGTTGTTTCGGCGAGGGCTGATACACACCTCTTGAGAGGGGCGAAAACGAAGATATGTTGAGAGCAATCGGTCCGACAAGTTCCCCGAACTGGGCGATGAGGTTTTGCGTTCCCGGCACAACATCCACATTTGTGTTCGGGCATTTTCCTAAAAGTTCTTGCAACCCATCCCTTTTCTTTTTTGAGATGAATCCCACATAGTCCGCGAACGAGCTAAGGTTTTCCTGTCCGGATACGGCTATTTGCCAGTACGTTCGGCGTCGTTTTGTGCGCGCGAGCATTTTTTGTCGCGGATGTATTCGCGCTATAATGCGGAGGAAAAGAAAAAGGTATGCAATGTCGGAGATGAGTTGTCTTGATTTGGAAACAGCCGTTACCTGCGCACCGTCAATCCCCCCGTCGCCCTCGAAATAAGCACGGAGGTAGGTGCCGACAGCTTCGTTTGAGCAGTTGAATATAAACGGCGCAACTCGTTTTGTCGCCGATTTCCCACCCGCGCCGATTTTTTTGAGCAACGCGATAAAGGGCTGAAAAGCAACAACCACTGCACTATGTGTTTCAAAATGTGGCACGCCAAGTGTATTCAGCGAGGCGCAAATATTATTGATGACCTCTCGGTCGGTATTGGAAATGGTCACCACCTGCTCGCTGATGCTTCCTTCAGCGGCTATATAACCGAGCGTTGCCATGAATGCCTGAGTGATGGGAAGCAGTGCCGGTAAGGTTTTGTCGCCAGTAGACGATGAAATCGACAATACCTTCAATAAGGATTCGTTTGGTTCAATGTGGAGCACCTTAAAAATCTTTGAGAAATACCGTATTGGAACACGCCGTCCTTGGCGATAGTTATACAGGTAGCGGTCGTACTGCCTATCCACCGAGGTTTTTTTAAGCGTCTCGTAATGCGTGTCTATAAACTGCCTTCCCCCGACGATATACAAACGTCTCTCGGTTTTTAGTAGCGAGAAGGTGTTTAGGAATCTTGTTTCGTGTTTTGCTCCAGCAATTTTTCTCGGCAGAGGCACACTGTCGCCGATTTTTACACTATCACTTTTAGCAACTTCAAGGTCACCGTTCTTGAGTACCACCATGTTGTGGTCTGCGGTTGTGGTGACGGCGCGTCCGCTTTTTGTCGTGAATGTGTATAGCGTATCGGGCGCGACCTTGCGGGCAGCGACGGATACTTTGCTCCAACCCCCCTTCATTTCTTTGTCGAAGCTGAATACTTGGAGATTGGGCTGGTATACACCTTCAAGCTCTTCGTCCCGATAGGTAATTCCCTCACGCCGGATAAGATCGTCTACCACGCGCCGTATCGGCTGGAGCGCGATACAGGAATCCTCTTTCACAAGCACGACTTCGTCGCCGTGGACGCTTTTTCCGGAACCTGACTTCGCGAAGGTGATGGAGTTATAGTTTTCTAGCGAAAAGCGATCGAAAAGGACCAGAGATGAGTTGTGGCGGTTGATGCCGTAGAGTATCCCTTTGTCGGAGGTAAGATCAAAAGAAACGAATGGGAAAATACTCGAAAGGGGCGAGGTGTTGAGTTTGCTGTGCACCATGAGCTCGTCGTATCCCATGGGCAGCGTGCTCCGAAACCCCTGCTCTTGCTGGAAGAGGGAGGGTTTGATGTAGACAAGACGCGCGTCCATCAAGGTCTTTATCTCAGTCTGCAGTTTATCGAGCTCGGTTTCGTCATCGCCATAAATGGTAATGTAGAGGCCTACTTCGAAGAGCCTTTCCTGTGCTTGTTGGAGTTGGTCGCGCAGGTTTTCGAGGTCTTGGTAGGCGGTGTCGAGTTTGGGATCGCGTACGAGCCCCTTGTCTTCTCTCATGGAAATCTGGCTTTGCACTTCCGCCACCTTCTTCTGGAACGTTCGGAGTATCGCAGAGGTATCGACAGGGTGAACATGGATGGCCACGTCGAACACTTTATCGAGGTTCACTACCGGTGAGAACCAGTTGTCGGTCAAATAGCGGGGATACGAGATCACAAAAAAGGATCTGGCGATCTTTTCACCGAGATTCAGTTGCTTGGGGCTGATCTTTAGGGCGCTTGGGGCGATAATATCCCGAAGCTCTAAATTGGCAGCCTCGTACACCTCTCCCGGCAGAATGGAAGGTAACACGGTATCTTCTTTTTTCTTTTTTAAGAAATCGAGCAGTGGCATAGGGTGAAGGGGTTAGGGCATAACGTATAGGGTAGAGGAAGAGACTACCTTTTCGCGTTTAATTTTAAAATCATTGACCACAACATACGTTGGACTTCAGACAACAACCCCTCTGCTGCATTGAAGGTAACCTTAGTATACAATGGTTTGGCGA
>DATDXL010000020.1:0-19276 GCA_036517235.1 Minisyncoccota bacterium | reverse complement strand
GATTCTGCGCCAGAAGCAGTGCGTGTACTCTCCTGGAAAAATCCGAGTCCGAGTACTTTACCAGGAGCAACATTAGTAAAATCTTTTCCATTTACGTCAAAAATCTTGGCGCGTCTTAACACCTCCTCAAAATCTTTCTTAGTAAAATCATTAACCTGCGAGTAGTGTCGTATGGTATTAGGCATGAAAATAGGTTATAGGAATAATACCTCCACTATACCACTTCATTTCTTCAAAATCTTCACCCACCCGTGGTTTGCGTTGACTTCTACCTTATCCCCATCTTTAAGGACTTTGGTAGCTATCTTGGTACCAATAATACAGGGTTTTCCCAGTTCCCGAGCAACGATCGCGGCATGAGAGGTCACACAGCCCTCATCGGTTACGATGGCGGCGGCTTTTTTCATCGCCGGTATGTAGTCCGGCCGCGTCATGACGGCCACGAGTATCTCCCCCTCTCCCACTTTTCCAATCTCTTTGGCGCTTTTTACTACTCGCACCGTACCGACTGCTTTACCTAAACATGCCGTAAGCCCTCGGAAATCGTCGATGTCAGAGAAGTCTTTCACCTTGAGTATCGCGTCCCTCACCTCATCGGCGTCTTTCCCGACTAACACCTCATGCCCTTCTTTGTCCCAATAAAAGACTCCGTTCTTTTTTCTTTTCTGCAACTGAAGTTCATTCGGTTTATCTTGAAAGATCGTGCTGACTTCTCGCGGGCTCATATATTTAAGAAGCTCAAGCGAAAGTCCAGTCCGCTTACTGATTTCTGAAAGTAAGAGTGAGCCGTAGTGCATGGTCCAGAGGGTCGCTTTCTTTCTATCATCCTGCCATTTCGTAAAATCTTCGGAGACTCTCAGTAAGAATGAAAGCTCCTTATCTTGGGCCACGAGCGATTCATACTCTTTCTTTTTCGCTTTATGCACCATGGGCGTCTGTTCAATATCGTTCATAAGCTTCACTACGTCAGTCGAAAGGGATAGCAGTTTATCTAATTCTTGGTTGAAATATAAAATATCCAGCACATAGGCATCGACGTAGTTATTGTGAATCCAGAAGAAATCTTTCTGATGCTTCTTCACAAGCGCTCCCCTTTTCTCTGGATTTTTTCTCACTTCGAGTGCAATCTTCAAGAGCGAAACTTCAGCTTCATTGATAAAAGAGAGATGCACGGGCGCAGTCAGTATAGAAAATAATTCATTGAAACGGAGTGAATCCTTGAGGGTCGACTTTTCATACAAGATTTTAATCTTCTCTGCGATGAGCTCGTCCGTACCGAGCGCAAAACCGTCTATAAGTGAACTTGAGCTGTCGCGAGCAAGCACTACATCAACAAACTTGTCGTGGAGAGCGACAAGCTCCTTCTCGCTTAATGTCGACAGGTTCGCAACGCCGATTTCTCGGCATAGCGCATAGAAAGCCGCCTCGTCACTATCCCAGAGAGCCATGAGTCTCCTGCTATACGCAAGATTTCCAGCACCGTTCTTTATCACGGCAGTGTAGACCTTTTTTATATCATCCATTTCTATGTACCAATCTGCTTTTCCGTTGTCGTAAAAACAATAGTGAACGGTAAAATCTCCTCCCTGTTTACGATCGTCATGCCAGAGGATCTCTGACTCACCGATCATGTGCATAAAATAAGGCGAGCCATCGAAACGCTGGTGGTACCATTCCTTCCCGGTCCATTGGGGAAGTTTCCGCTTGGTGAGGCCGTTGATATATTTCATATTCATACGTTTGATTAAAGTATTTTTACTATACCATTTTCAGCGTCTACCTCTACCATATCGCCATCTTTGAAAGTTCGTGTACCAAGTTTAGTCCCAATGACACAGGGTTTTTTCATTTCACGGGCGACTATCGAAGCGTGCGAGGTGATGCCGCCTTCGTCTGTAACGAACGCCGCGGCTTTCTGCATGCCGATGATGTAGCTTGGCGCAGTCGTCGGCGCGAATAGGATGTCACCCTCTTCTACTTTGTCTATGTCGTGGGCGTTCATGACAATCTTTGCTACTCCAGAGACTTTTCCTTTGAAGGCGATAACCCCCTTCACTTCTTTATTCGAAAACGAAAGATTGTCTTCAAAGACATCGCCGTGAATGATCGCGAAATGCTCTTGGTACGCGACCGAACTCACTTTGCTGTACTCGTAGTATTCGAGTTTTCCCGAGATAAGGTCCTGGATGCAGTAATCACGGAGTTCCTTGAATTGCAGTTTGTAGAAAGCGGCGACTTCCTCTAATATCGGACGAGCGAAATACAGCAGTTCGTAGAGAATGTCGGTTCGCATCGTCCGAAAATACACAAGCTCTTGCGCGACCAAAGAGAGCTCTTTAAGCGCTCCTGGTACAGTGGGTCGCACATACTCTTCCTTTTCTCCCGCATTACGCAGTCGTTCGCGTTCATCAGCCAACTCACGTAACGTAAAACCGTCTGAAAATCCATCACGAGCTTTAATCCACGCGAATCTGCGCTGCACCTCGTCTAACGGCATCGTGCCCCGCAAGGCCTCCTCAAAAAAATTGTGAGCGTTCTTTTTTACAGGGAAGCTCAGGTCACCGATATTCTTATCGACATCGCCTTCCATATGTCGAGGCACCTCCGCTTTCAATTTTTTGAGATAGACATGCTCAAATCCATGCGTCAGCCATACATAGCTTAGAAGCGGCGCCAAGACTTCATGCACTCCCGAGATTTTCTCTTGTGGAGTCATAGAAGAACCTGTTATCTCCTCGAAACGCGCTTTTCCTTCGGGTAATATCTTCTCGCATCGCGAAACCACCTCAAAGAGGTTCCCGTCTTTATCGAGAAAATTCTTTTGGATATCGTCAGCGATGATATCCCACACCTCCTGACTTTTGTACCATGCCCCTTTTTGGAACAGATGCGCGTGCCACTCCACATCGACTCCGATCTTTCTCATGGACGCTCTGCTGTTAGCATCTCTAAAGAGCGAGAGTATGAACGCGCCAAAAGAACGGTCTGCCCAGTGCTCCCACTTGTACTGTAACACTTTCTTTTTTATCTCTTCCGATGTCATACCCTCTTGAGGATTTTTACGATCCCCTTATTTGCATCCACTTCTACCGAGTCCCCGTCTTTAAATACCTCGGTTGCATTTGCGATTCCAACGACGCACGGGATACCGAACTCGCGCGAAACGATGGATACGTGTGCAGTCAAACCTCCTTCTTCTGCAACAATAGCACCAGCCTTGTGCATAATCGGGGTAAAATCAGGACTTGTGTTACTCACAACTAGTATCTCCCCTTTTTCCAATTTCTGAAAATCATCTTCTCCCAGAACCACTTTCGCCGTACCGATAACTTTCCCCCGAGAAGCAACTCTCCCCTTGAACTCGGTTTTTTGAGAATCACGGTGAGTGAGATATCGCTCAACAAATTCCTGCGCCTCTCCTTCAGTAAGTAGCGTGAGTTTCCCCGGAAGACCTACGAGTACATTTTGCTTTGTACGTTCATTAACAAAAGACATGTCTGGACGGACCCCGTCAAGTAATGCCAAAGTCTCGTCCGGCAACAAATTCAGGAAAATATCTTTTCTTATCCCCGTACGTTGGACGATTTCTTGAAATAACGGCTCAGCAAAATATTCAGCTTTATTAACACATGCCTTGTAAAGATCTTTCAGATATGCTGCCCACGATGCGATTCTTACAAGCGCTTTTCCACGAGCATCAAGATCTTTGGAAAGGTCTTCGCGCTGCTTAGCATTGTCCTTAAGACGTGCGTCGATCTTAAAAAGGGCTTGTTCCGGATTTTCAACAAGTAATTGTGTTACGCGCTTTTCATAATCTTCTCCTGTGTGCGCCGCCTCATCCATATATCCCATTTGACTCCACGCATAATTCTCCACGATTTCTGTAATCCGCGAATGAAACTCTGGTAATAGTGGATCAATGTTGCCTTTCCTTACATCAGCCGCAAGTTTGAGTAGCGCCACTTCTTCGGCAGTATTGAATGGAATTTTACTTGGTGTTCCCGCGATTGCGATCAGCTCATCTTGACCGCCCTTATCCCCAAACGACTTCCGCAACCCTGCGACAACTGCCCGATCTATCACACGCAGGTTTCCAGCAATAATCATTATGTCTCGATATAAATGACAAAATGCACTGAAGTCTTTCTTCAGCTCGTCGTTTGATAATGAGGATGGGTTTACGGGTAATACGTTGTGGAGTGATGCGGCGAGTTTCAACAGGTAGTTCTCCATACCTTCAAGTTCCCTAAGGTCATTGGTGTAGCGATCAAGGTACGCACTGAAGTATTCTTCAAGTTTCTGCCCATTAGGTGCAAAAAGGAACCATTTTGCAAAATAATCCTTAGAAACCGCAAACAAGCCGACACTATGTTGGTACAGTGGATGCTTCCTTACAACTTGTTCAACGATAATATAATGGTAAAGAAAATAACAAAGTCTTCCACCCTCGCGGTAAAGAATAATATCTTCAATGTCTTTATCAACAATCCCTTTATAAGGGCTTATGGGTCTTATCATGTGCGTTTAATTAGGGTAACAATTCCCTTCTCCGCGTCAACTTCAACTTCATCGCCATCTTTAAAGACTTCAGTAGCGTAACGAGTGCCGATGATGCAAGGCTTTTTCATTTCACGGGCAATGATCGCTGCATGGCACATGATGCCACCCTCATCAGTGACAAATGCAGCTGCTTTTTTCATGGCAGGCAATACATCGGGCATTGTCATCGGCGAGATGATGATATCTCCCTCTTCCACTTTTCCTATCTGCTTAGGCCCGTACAGAATCTTTACTTTTCCTCTCACTAAACCTTTGAACCCGCACTGGCCTCGTACAATATCCATACTATCAATTAATGGACGCTCAAAAGTCATTTGATACGTTTCTTCAATAAATATTCTGTCCTTCCTTACAATTAACTTGTTTTCAACAAAGAAATATCCTCTGTAGCGCTCCTCAAGAACTGCTTTTGGGGGGATTGTCTCGCTTGATATCTCCGTGACCGTAAGTACTTCGATCAAGCAACCAAGATCAGGGTAGAGTCTACTCAACGTATTGCGTGTTACGCGTTCGATTTCTGGAACAATCTCTTGGGTATTTTCGCGCAGAGTGAATATCTCATGGGAAATACTGACCCCTTTCTGCTCTTCTGGCGTTAGTTCCCATACCCACCAGAGTGCTTCAAACCACGTCCAAGCCGCTTCTGCCGCCGATAAGAAGTCCGAGAGTTCCTTCTGCGATAAGTCATGTTGTTTATCAAAAGTCTCTTTGAGCGCTAGATACACTCTCTTATATTCTGTTGAGATGTATGTTAAAAACCCATCATCTCTCTTAATCTGCCCTATTAAAAGCCTTTTCATCCACGCGATACCACGCGGGTCATAAAAAGCATTGACCCTTCCCTCTTTGCGCTCACAAATAATGTAGGGAAAGAAAGGTTGTTTCTCACTAGTCCAGATTTTAGGGTTGATCGTTTCCGGCCGTACCCAGATCTCTACAGTCGCGAGCATAAAATCCCGCGTGAATATCTTCTTGTACACAGGGAGCTCATTCTTGCGTGCGGTAGAACGGAAGTGGGTAAGCGAAAAATATTTGCTTCGAATAGCTTCTATCGCGTCCGGATCCGATACAACACGCTCTGACGTGCCGAACTCTTTCGTGTGGAAATAGCCTCTAGACCTCTCGACAAGCTCCTCTCTAGTCACATGTGAACCCTCACCCTTTCCTTCAACAAAGGATTCCAGTTCATCAATGGTCATATACAAGAGAAGATCGCCCGAGATTTCTCCTTTGTACGCAGTCGCACAACGCCGCATTTCGGTTTCAATTTTAGGATACAGTGATCCGAGTTCATTTCTTCCTTTCCCAATCCGCTCAACGAGCTCCTCTCTAAGAATCCCACGGCCTCTATGTTCTGTTGTGTATCGGTAAAAACAATTAAAGAAACCGAGAGCTACAAGCAGTCTTTCGTACACCTTTGCCAGAGAAATAACCGTCTTGCCGTCAATGGTAGCTTCTAATGCACGCAAACGGGTAAATTCATCTTCGCATTGCCGGTACATCTTTTCCGCGCGGTCGAAATATCCGTCTAGTGATTTTTGATGCTTCTTCACAAACGATTCAGTGCGCTCCGCAACCAACGATTGATTGATCATGGAACAATAGCTGGTCCCTGACACAACATGAGAATATGCGCCAACTGCTCCATAATTAAACCCTGCAAATTCCTGCAGACCATCGGTGTATGCATGCATGATTGCGCTCGATCCCAAGAGCGAAATGTCGCGCCTCAAGGCTGGCTTCAAACCATGCTGTTCAATAAAATGTTCTATTTTCTCTAGGGCGCTACTCATGTTCTTGAGTGGATATCGATCTGAACAATGGAAAATCCCTTGCCTTCAAGTATTTTCTTAAGCGTATGTTGGTCGTGCCCGATCGCAACCACATCCGGTTGGTGAATAGTCAGCACTTCCCAACTCCCTTGGACTTCATCACCAATGACAACTTCATCGGCAAGCGCGGCGTTAGTCAAAGCCGCCACGCGCTCTTCCATCTTTTGTTTCGGCTCGCGATTTTTAAGCTCCCGTACCGCCCTATCGTGCGCCACCACGACAACAAGGTAATCCCCTAATTTACGCGCTTCGCTTAGAAAATAGCGATGGCCTTCGTGGAGACCATCGAACGTCCCAAATACCATAACCTTTTTATTTCTTTTGCTCATAGTATGTAATCTCGACACCCTGAAAAGCTATTCTAGTATTCTTGAGAATACTAGAATAGCTTCTGCCTATCAGATGTGTTTCAAAGTCTTTACCACCCCCTTATCCGCATCCACTTCGACCAAATCTCCATCTTTTAGAACCCCTGTTCCGATTTTTGTGCCGATGATGCACGGAAGCCCCAATTCTCGTGACACGATAGCGGCATGGCAAGCAATCCCCCCTTCGTCAGTGATAATACAAGAGGAAAGCTTCATAAGGGAAACAAATTCGGGACGTGTCATCGTTGAAACCAAGATGTCGCCTCTATCAAAATCAGCTCCATCCAAATCGACGATCACACGCACTTTGCCGGTAAGGACACCACCGGTACCCTGAGAAGCCACGATACCTTTTATTTCAGTATGCTGTTTGGTCATATCGGTCTTTGCCTCAAAAAGCCTGAGGACCTCCTCCGCGACATCTCCCGAGTAGATCGTCTCTTCCTCTTCCTCCCCGGTAACCACATACACCAGACACCTTCTTCGCTTGGAAATCTCCCCTGACGTAACCCTGGTGCCCTTCATTACCAAGCGCTCTATCTCGCCAGGCGTATAGTAATACACCTCTTTCAGGTCAAAGTTGAAGCGTCTCCCTACTTCTCTTAAAAATAGTACGAGGTAATGGTTGCCGTGCAGATTTTGTTCTTTGCGCTCATCGAGCCAAGAACCAAGAAATGGGACCAGGGTTACCTCATCGGCTAGTTCTTTGGGAAGTGTCAGCTTCTTCAAGTATTCGTCTCGTTTCGATTCAACAAAAGCCGACGACTCCCGCATCTTCTTGGCTTCCGCTTCAAGCTCTGCATCTGTCTTTTGAGCTTCCTCTACCGCGCGCTTCCTGAAATAATCCTCTGTGAGCACCTTTATCTCTTTGTAACTATTCTGCACCCAATAGAAATTCCGCTGATGCGTTGAGAGTGCGTCAGCGAATTTTTCTGAATCCCCTCGCTTATACAGCAGAGCAAGGGTGATGAGCGAAAGATGCTCTTTTGCGACAAATGATTGGAGTGACGGCTGGCATAACGCGGCAAAATATTCATGGGCATTCTTCCTCTCGTTTTCCCCAAGCACTTTGGAAAAACGCGGCAATAAATCGTGCTCGGTGTATGTCTCCATATTATCAACGGCAAGCGGAGCAGCCCAGGTTTCAATGAAATTATCCAGAAATGCTTTAAAGGCTTCTGCAAGCTCTTGATTGGAAAGTCCTTGAAAGTCTCTTGTGACCTCTTCAGCTCCTTTTAGAAACCTGTCCCGCAATAGTCGCCATTCCGATATGGCCTTCTTAGTCTGCTTAGGTTTATCAAAAAGCTGTTTGAGTATCCGATGATTCTCATCAGCATAGTATCCCTGAAAACCCATTTCTTCCCTGATGAGAAGCCACATCGCCGTAGGATGAACAGGGAAATACTTCCGCATACGCAAAAACCCATAGACCCAGGGGTAGCACGTGCCGAGCTGTGCTGGTGTGGACGCTGCCGTCCACGATTTAGAAACAATGAGCTCTTTGAGTTTTTTTACATCAAGCATGGCTATTGGGTTATTTTACGAACAATCCCCTTATCCGCATCCACTTCGACCAAATCTCCATCTTTTAGAACCCCTGTTCCGATTTTTGTGCCGATGATGCACGGAAGCCCCAATTCTCGTGACACGATAGCGGCATGGCAAGCAATCCCCCCTTCGTCCGTAATAATTGCCTTAGCGATTCTCATCAGCGGCACAAACTCTACGCGGGTCATTGAGGTAACTAGAATTTCTCCTTTATTGAAAATGTCTTTTGCAGGGTTGTGTACAATTCTGACGATACCACTGAATTTTCCTCCTTTGCCACGGCTTGCAAGCTGCCCTTGTATGTCTCCCTGGTGATCGTGATTGGTGGCAAGTCCGAATAATTCTTTCGCCTCTTTGCCATACACAAGGCTTTTCACACCACCCTTCTCCCAAGTAATGAATGTGCCTTTGACTCTATCAGACAATTCATCTGGAGCAATCTGCTTTCCCAATTTTATCAGTTCTCGCAATTCATCTATGGTATAGAGTGAGAGTTCGGGATATTCGATGTTGCTCTGTTGGGAAATATTTCTGAGCATCATCAGAAGGTAATAAAAGCTTTTCATCATTCCGAACTTGCGGATATCTATCCACTCAATCACTTTCTGCGCAAAGAATAGGTCTTTCCTATCCTCACTGGAAAGCGAAACCGTTTTTTCTAACGCTTCTTTTTCTGATTGGAGTTTCTTAAAACTGTCTGTGATATCCTGACGTTCGTTCGTAATGCCTACTTCTCCTTTTTGCTCGATTTGGTGCAATGCGTCATCTACAATACTTTTGTGGGTAAGGGGTTTGGCTTCATAGAAGTTGGTCTTAAACCAAAAATACTTTTCAATATACGTCTTTGTTTTAGGCTCTACATTTTCGTTGTGAAGTAAAGAGAGACAGATATCTAAAAAATCTACCCGTTCAAGATTAAAGATAGTCGGCGCTGTCGGGTGAGAAAGCGTGTTGAACAAGGCATCGGCTTCTCCTGTAGAGAGCGAGTGTCGCTTGGAGAATTTAGGAATAATCTCTGCAAGTATGACCGCTCCCTTATCTTCGCCGATCGCAGCATAGTACCACCATCGCTTCGCCACTTCGATCATAGCCAGGAATGCGCTTCCTGTGCTTTCTTTTGAATGGGGTTGTCCTCTATCGTACTCATTCCACATGTGATCCATTGCTCTTTCCCAAACAACATGCGCCTCGATCTTTTTATTGATACTGGAAGGATCTTTCATATAATCGAGATAGATCTGTTTTCCTACATCGACGATTATCTGCTTCGCGAATATCTGATAGAAATGACTAGGCTGTTCATCGAAGAAATAGCAAAAACCAGGGCTAAACGTAACTCCATGAACTACATCAGAATCAACGTACGAACCATAGACTAGATCGCACATAAGTAACGCAGCGGTGGCGCGCGCGATATCCAACTCGTTGTTTTTTAGGTAAAAAGACGCTTCTTCTTTTTTCATAGTTTTCGCACTATGCCATTATCCGCATCCACTTCAAGCAGATCGCCGTCTTTAAATACCTGCGTAGCAATTTTTGTGCCAATGACGCAAGGTTTTCCCAATTCGCGCGAAACAATCGCCGCGTGCGAGGTGATCCCGCCTTCATCGGTCACGATGGCAGCGGCTTTTTTCATAGAAGGCACGTAGTCGGGCAATGTCATACCGGTTATCAATATATCGCCGATCTTTATTTTCTCTGCCGCATCTTTGGCACCATTGCAGATGCGCGCTATGCCTTGCACTTTTCCACGCGAAGCGCTCATACCTTTTAGTTCTCTAATATCACTTGCCGCTGTTTGTATTTCTTTTTTATACAACGCTTCCGCTTCGGAGCCGGAGAAACAGGAAATATCCGAGCCTTTCACTAAAATAGCAGTAATTTTCTTTCGTTCCTCGACAAGCTTTTTGTTCAATGGTTCCCCCCGAAGCAGCTCAAATACTTCTTCATGCAGAAGCCACTCCAAATCGTCGGGAAAAATCTTTTTTCGTCTCGCAACTTCGCACATCAATAGAAAGAACCCATACGTCGTTTTCATCTGCATTTCCTTTCGCATGTCATGATACCGCGCATATTTGTCGAACAGTTCCAAAAGTGCTTCTATCTCCGCTCCAAGCTTATAAAGCGAGGTCAATTCCTTTCGTTTCGCGAGAATCTTCTCCGTCATCTCCTGCAATTCCCGTATCCGTTTTTTAGGGTCTGGATATCGATTCTCAACATCCCCAAGCTCATGCTTAAAATCATCATTTGATTTTACCTTCATCGATTCCCACCCTAAACTCGTCCACCAATAGTTTTCTGTGATCTCTTCCATCTGTACTTTTACCCATGCAGATTTATTCCCTTCAGACTTTCCCAGTGCAACCCTCAGCAGCTCTATCTCTTCCTCCGCAATATACGAAATATGGGCCGGGGTAGAAAGATCAAAAGAAATGGCACCTACCTTCTCTGGCAAAAACTCTTTCGGCAACGATTTCTTGATCAGGATATGTAGATGCTCCACGGGATAAATATCTATCGCATCCACGTCCGTATTCATGAGCGCGTACGCATACTTGCTCTCGTTATAGAGATACTCATACCGTTCAATGACGTCCGCATCAGAAAGCTTGGAAAGGTCAGTGGTATGAATCTTGTCGGCAGCCTTAAACGCCTGCACTGCATACTGCTCCATTACATGAAAATGTTTCTGAAGCCGTAGTGGATCGGCTCCCAGCTTGATGATCTCTTTGCTTAGACGCACGATTTGCTCGTTGTCCCATGCCCACCAAAGCTTTTCTCCTCGGTTTATATAGAGCGTCTCGTCAACCGATGAGAGGTTGAGCTTAGAGGCCAACTCACGGACAGCACGAAGCGGCGCATCAACGCGATGCGGATGTATAGTGCCTCGAGTGAACGCAAACCACTTCATAAGTGTTAATTCTTATGGTTTTCGGGCCTATAGTCAATGAAATAGCCCTATTATTGACATATGGGTATAGATTGTGCTATAATGATAGGTAGTAAACAACGTACCTTGAGAGCTTGTAGTGGTCGCGAGACTCCGGCTTTCATATTCCGAACAACTGTACCCAATCATGAAACCCCCGATTATTACTGCACTCGAATGTCTCTACGACGGAAGCCGCGCATTGAAGCGTCCCAGCACAATTGTCTCGTTTCTCCGCCATGCGAATGCCGTTGCGGCGAATAGCGGTCACGATTCCGACCGGCGAATCTCGGAGAAAGGAAAGAGGCAGTGCGCCGCGATGAAACCGCTCATGAGCGAGATGAGGTTCGATATGGTATATCGCTCACCGCTTCCTCGCGTCTGGGACACGCTCGTCGAACTCGACCCAAGAACCCCAGGGTTCGATAAGATTCACGAGTTGGTCATCGAAAGTGGTGTCGAAACACATCAGAGTGGTGCAATCGATACCGGCTACGAGATCCTCGGGAATGTCGGCCTCGCCGATATCCTCAAATACAAGGAGCTCGGTCGGGCAATGGATGAATACGCCGCAATTGCCCTATCGCGACTGGCGAAGGGATTCGAAGATATTGATTCCTGGGAGACTGCTGGCGAGCGAATAAACATACTCATCGCCGGCCACGGATGGTTCTGCCCCATCCTCGCTTACTTCCTCGCCGGGACCAACGAGCACGCGCGGCGCAGCTTGCTGTACAATCCTATGGGTGAGTGCGAAATCATCCAGGTTGGACTGGATAAGGATGTCCTTCAATTCTTCAGCCGAATCCCCTGCCCCGCCTGCTAGCCACAGGTAAGTTCAATTCACAAAACCCGTCTGCCTAGCGCGGACGGATTTTTCTTTTACACGACTCGCGAAGCAAACGGAAAAAAATAGGATTTCAAGTTACTTTTAGATACTTCATACCGAGGAGATTCTTGAACCACATCATCGACGATTTCACGCAGCAAAGAAAGTTCCTCTTTCCTCGGTTGCATTTCTGGAATATTCTCAATTTGTTCAAAGATCCTTTGGGCGCGCGCCAAACACTTTTGAGCCATCTCTCTATCCCCTTTCTCTTTGGAGTCCAGAAGCCGAGAAACTTCGCTCCCTAGATTCGCCATCAAAAACCGTGCTGTTCTCTCTGTTTTCATCCCAGTTAGAAATTTACGAGTGAATAATTCAGCGCAGTGCGTGTACCGGATAGGTACGTCCCGTTATATGCGAAGCGCTGCGCCGTAGAGAGGGATGAAGCTATTCGCCTCTCGCCTGCCCGCGCGTTGCGCGCAGGCGGGCGCTTCGCATGGTACTTGTTTTGTAAATTTCTAACGGGATTCATACTACTTTTGAATTCACGATTTCCTTGATTTTGTTGCGCACGCTCTCGTCCTGAATATACATATCTTTGTTGCCCTTAGTCGGCCTGATATTTATCAGAGCGGTATACTCGATTCTCTCTTCCTTTGGCTTGCCGAACACAATATTAAAACCCCATATCTCATCTCCTTTTGAACCTGCTTCTATGAGTACCTTTGCCGCATCAATGTGATATTCTCCGCCAAGCGCGATGATGCCCTTAGCAATATCACAGGCGCCCTTTACCATATCATCGTAAAATTCCTTGCCCATTTCTTTAGCTTCTTCAGTCGAAACAGTATCTTTTATGATCTCTATTCTCATTTTTCTGCTCTTTTTATAATCTTAACTATACCACTATCTGCATCGACTTCGACAAGGTCGCCGTCTTTCAATACTTTGGTTGCGATTTTGGTACCGACGATGCAGGGTACTTTGAGCTCGCGCGAGATGATGGCGGCATGGGACATAAGGCCCCCGATATCGGTCACAATTGCAGAAGCCATTCTCATAGCAACAATGTAATCCGGCGAAGTCATGGGAGCAACAAGGATCTCCCCTTTCTTCATACCACTAACGTTTCGAGGAGAAAAAATAACCCGCACACTGCCTTTTACTTTTCCCGTACTAACCGTTGTACCCTTAAATTTCGTCACATTTATAGCTGGCTCTTTTTCCTGCGGAAAGTAGAGGTCGCGATAAGCCAAAGCTACTTTGCCACGATATTCAGCTACCCCGTCTAAAGTTAATTCTATAACTATACGTTCGCGCCGTTCTTGAATTACATCCGCCGGCACGGTCTTTTTATCTTTGAATAATCCGACCCATTCTGCTGACCGATACATCATGAGATCATTGAAATCAACAGGGTGCTTTTGCCTTTGCCGTAAGTTTTCCACCTTCCTGCTCACAAAGTTCCGCCATGTGCCACAAAAACTTCGGTCCTTCTTCGGCATAGCGATCTAGCTGTACCTTGGCTATCATCTCCTGATCTCCCGCTCCGTAGTACAAGTCGTCTTTATACCCGGCATAGATATCTCTGACTGGAACAGGTAAAACCTTATCAAGGTACTTCTGCGCAGTATCAAAAGAATTTATGGAAAGCGCCAGAGGTGTGTACGTCCTATTGACGATAAATTCCCATTCTTTTTTCTTCTGCCATGCTTTCATACGAGAACTATTCTAGAATTCTATAGAATACTAGAATAGTTAGTTATTTCATTATTTTTACTATGCCCTTGTCCGCATCGACCTCTACCACATCGCCGTCTTTTAAGACTTTTGTTGCAACGTGAGTGCCGATAACACAAGGTTTTCTCATTTCGCGGGCAACAATGGCGGCATGCGAGAGAATGCCACCGGCATCGGTAACAAACGCTGCCGCTTTTTCCATAAGTGGCAGAAACTCCGGACGTGTCATACCTGTTACGAGAATGTCTCCTTTATCAAATACCGAAACTTCACGAGGATTGACCACGATTCTAACTTTCCCTTTTGCTTTTCCTTTGTAGGCAATCTGGCCTTTTATTTCACTGGTATCAAGTCTCGGATGAACGATGGCTTCGATAGCACCGACCTCGTCCCCTCCTACAAGCTCCTGCCCTCCTTCCTTTACCAAAAGAGCCGATCGGTTGTAGCGATTTTGCAGCTCACTTTTTTCCGGTAGCGGCTTACCTTCCAAATGCGAATCCAGTTCGCCTGCCAAAGTGGCAAGTATCATCTCTTTGGTATATCCGGCAGCTTTTCCTATACGCTCCACAAATGCTTCAAGAAAATTCTCGGTGTTCCTGAATATCGGCTCGGCGTAGAGCCGAGCTCCCTCCAATGCAGGGAGATGTTTTTCCAAAATCTCCGGCGAAAGGTAATCAACGATGTATTTAACGCTCAAATGTGGAAGGTAGTATTTGCTGATGAGATTCCAATACTCTCTAAATTCTGAAGGTGTTATCTTTTTGGGGTCGTGTGAATTCAAAAATGCAGTGACGGTATCGGCAAGCGACCTGAATGTTTTTGGTAATTCTTCAAGATACGCTGGGTTATCGCGTACCAATGAATTGAAACGCTCACCAAGATCATCTTTTTCCAACTGGCTGACCCAACAATCGGTAATGCCGTTGGTATAGAAATAGATAACGTGCGGAAACACAGGCTTTCCCGCAATCGTAAGATTCTTTGACCAGTCGTTGCCGATATGGGAGTCGAAGTGGAGACTCCACCGACCAGACCAGACTTTCACCCAATCTTTGTGCTTTTTGAAATCTGAAAGATTCATGGTACCTCTTTAATTTAGAGGACCATTCGGATACTTCTTCTTGAGTGACTTGCAGATTTCACCAAAAACACTTGACGATGATGAAAAGAACTGACGATTGTAGTCCAAATCAAGATGAGTGTCATCCCAATTCCATCCATTTTTGGGAGAATAGGTTATATCAGCAACAACCTTCTCTGCGATAATCTGATCTACCATACCTGATGTTAGATCTTCATCGAACTCAAAAGTCTTTTCCGGTTCTTTTTCGTTCATCTTCTTGTACGTAAGATGGATTATCGGTTCTTGCCCACCTCCCTGGTCGGTAACAGCAACATCAAACCCTTCGGTGAAATCAAAACCATTCGGCATGAGCGCTACCAGTTTGTCGCGCTCGGCAACGCCTTTCGTTTTTTCTATTACCTTCAAAAGGAAAGACTCGGTCACTCCACCATGAGACCCCATGAATCTCTCCAGTTTGGAATCATTATATTTCCCGCTTTCTACAAGCTCTTCCCAGCGCGGTAGTACTCCGATATATTTTTGCACTATTTCTGCGATCCCTCCAGCCTGTCGAGAATAGGTTGAACCTCTTTCATCCTTGACTTCTCTTGCGAGTTTATCACTATCCTCTGCAAGGAACCTTAAATACTCTTTCCTGGTAGCAAATGCGTCATATGCAGCTTTTCCGAATGGGGTTTCTTTATCCATGAAGAAATTAAGACGCGGATCAACCATCACTTTAGAACCGTAGTTTTGACCTTCCGCAACATCTTTTTGAAGTTTTTTCTTAAGCTCTTCAAGCGATTCAGTGCCGTCAATGGTATCTAGCGCCTCGCTAGCCATCGCAAACGCGGCAGTCTGTTGCGAGCGTTTGCGTGGACTACCAAAGGCCATAGTCTGACCAAGATTAGGAGAATCTCCTACAGTTTCCGCTTTTTTTCTAGCCTGCTCCCTACCAACTGGGGAGAGATCGTATTCAGTGTCTGTTTTATCGGGATCTTTTAATTGTTCTCCATGCCGGAAAAAATGGAGCACTATCTTCGCCATTTTCTCCTGACTCTCAGGTGAAGCTCCTGATTCATGTTTATTCATAAAATGCGTAGTGGTTATTTATTAATGATTTTTACTATTCCTCTATTAGCGTCTACCTCTAGTATATCTCCATCTTTAATAACTTGTGTACCGATCTTTGTGCCTGTGATGCAGGGCTTGCCTAATTCGCGCGAAACTATGGCGGCATGGGAGGTGATGCCACCAACGTCGGTCACGATAGCACTAGCTAATTTCATAAGAGGTACGAAATCAGGCGTTGTCTCCGGCGCAACAAGAATCTCCCCAGTAAAAAATCTACTGAAATCTTTCGGGGAAATAATGACGCGCGCGATTCCTTTTACTACGTCTCCTTTACTTGCGATAGAACCACGAAGCTCATTAGTCTTCTCCGCCGGGGCTTCAACGACTATATCGATAGCCCCCTTAAGCATCTTGCCAGTGATGATCTCTTCCTCGCCGTCTTTTATAAGACATCCGTATCCTGCGCGACGCTCGTCAAGATCCTTGGGGAGCGTAATGGAATGCTTGCCGAGCGATGCCTCTATCTCATGCGCGGATAAGTAGCAGAGAGCATCATAGCTGATACCCCACCACTCAGCCTGTTCAATGAGTATTGCGCGAGAATGATAAACCACTTTCGCGGTCACCTCAGCGCAATGCGTGCGTCCATAGGAAAAAAGAGCGATGAGCTTCCAAATGGATTCATGGTTACCAGGAACCGATCCCTTCTTTTCTTTAGGAGAAGAGGCTCCTGTCCGTGCATATACCTGACGGATATCTTCAATGCATTTCAAAACGGTATAACCTTCCCCTCCCCAGTGATGGGTACCGAACCACTCATATTCTTTGACGTGCTCGTTCACTTTCTTTATGATTTCGGGATTCGATTGGATCAATTCAAGAGTGATTCTCTCGGGAGTGATGGTTGGAAAGTGTTTACGGACATACTCAGCAAGTGCTTTCACCTCGCGTGTTTGTTCTTCAAGCCATGTCGGTCGGTGATATCTAGCTACGAAATGTGACATTTCTTCCTCGTCTCTGGCAAGACTTTTTGAGAGAACGTAGCGCTCCAGTGCCGCTGAAAGCACGATAAGAAACCACCACACCCCCGCCATTTCACGGTAAGTGCAAAATAGCTCCGATAGATATCCATCCACAGGCAGACTTCTTTTCTCAAGAAGTGAGAGATGTTCACGCTCGCATACAGCCGCTATTGATTCAACCTGGTCGTATAATCCTTCTGTGCGCTGTTTCGATCCTGCTACATGAGAGATAAATGTCTCCATCCAGCGTTCATCCTCCATATATGTCAGCGTATGCCCATCAAGGAAAAGCAGAGGGGTAAATGTATGATCGGGGAATATCTTGGAGAGGCTCGCTGCTTCATGGCAATGAGACCAAAATGTGCCAGAGAGCGTTGGCTGTACCCAACGCCCATAATACTTCCATTCTTCTTTTACCAGCTTTTTATGGTCTTTTGCCATAAATCACTTGAGCGTGGTGATTGGACGTGACTGCACAATATAAAACTTCCCTTTCTCCCGCGCCCACTCGATGTCGCAGGGAAACCCGTAGTGATTTTCAATAGTTACAACAATCCCTGAGAGTTCGAGTATCTCTTCGTCAGAAAGCACCTGTCTTTCTCCTTCAGTAGTGGGAATATCACGCCACTCATTGCCACCCTGCTCGCCTTTTTTCTTGAAGAGCCCTCTCTCCTGCGTTACTACATTCTTATCCAGAATCCGTTTGTCGCTTTTATGCACCACATAGCTGTCTGGGGTTATTTGACCAGAGACAATCGCCTCGCCAAGCCCAAGCCCTGCCTCAATGATCAACTGGTTCCTGTCTTCGGTCACCGGATGGACGGAAAATGCGATACCTGAAACTTCGCTTTCAACCATTTTCTGCACAACAACAGCAACGGATATCTTGCTCTTGCTCAATTCTTTCTCGAATCGGTAGAAAATCGCACGCGGCGTAAAAAGGGACGCCCAGCAATGTTGTACCTTCTCCAGCAAGGTACGTTCTGTCGTGTTGAGATAACTATCAAGTTGTCCTGCCCATGCAGCAGCCGATGAATCCTCCGCTGTGGCTGATGAACGTACCGCAACAAACTGCGCATTTAGTTTCTTAAATGCGGTTTGTGTCTCTCTGGCGATATCATCAGGCATTTTCGCCTCAAGAATAAGTCCTTGTATCTCTTCGGAAGCCTTCTCGACGGTATGAATCTCTCGATGATCAACCTTATGGAGAATTGAATCAATTTCGACATCTAAATCCGTCTCTTTCAAAAATTGGTCGAATGTCTGTGCGGTTACAGCAAAGCCCGGCGGCACCGGAATCCCCGCCTGTGTCATCTCGCCTAGCGACGCGCCTTTGCCACCCGCCACACTCGCGTCGTTTTTATCAATCTCGTTAAATTCCTTAATAAATTGCATATCCTATACTCTATTATACTACTTTAGCACAATCTGCATTTCCACTCTCTAAGGCGTCCTCTGCCTGTACTGTAGCCGCGATAGCGGCTACAGTACATTTCCTTAAGATACTAGAACTTACGATCCTAGGCTAAATTCACGCCGCAGTTGCATATCGTTATCTATGTACTCAATAACCGCATACCGTACCAATGGCTTAATGCGATACCATTCGACTATAACATCTAACTCGTTTCTGCACTCAAATGGATATACATAGACAGACTTCTGAAATTCCTGAAAACCTAAGCGTTTCAGATGATAACGAAATTCTTCGCGAATGTTCTTTTTCTTCTCCGGAATGTCGGATAGCACCATCCTCCATTTGCCATCCCACCGTTTCGGACTGGGCAGTCTCATCTGTTCGAGATTATATGTACCAGCAAGCCTCTTCCCCTTTTGGGAGAGAAGTATTGCTGTGGTTCCATTGCCATGTACTCGAGTCTTTACGATTTTTGAGTGATATAACATTGTTATTGCTTTTCGAAGACTCTGTTGATTTATCTTCTTCCACTCATCGGAAGCTTCATTAATAATGCGAAATTGACGTCGAGGAGAATAGGTTAACCCAAGCGCAAACCCGGCAAGCAAAAGAAGGAGTATCTTTTTCTGTACACTTCCAATTTTTCTTCTGGTCTTCATATCTGTATTATGGCAGCGATAGCGGGAATAATACAGGTTCTTGAGAAACCATCCCAAAAACCTGTACGCCTATATTCTATTCCATTCCAAGATTTTTTGGTGTTTGTTTGAAAAAGTCAGAACCCATTTTGCGGAGAACCCCCACGAATGAGGACGCCCCGCCACCGCCTCGCGGACTCGGCGGACACCAAAGAAAAATGTTCCTTGCTTCTCGGATTTGCGCGCGACCAATTTCTTT
>DATDXL010000019.1:0-8419 GCA_036517235.1 Minisyncoccota bacterium | reverse complement strand
AAGAGCGAGAGTCCGATCGCCGATGTCACTATCCGACTTATTGCGAGCTCTCGGAGCGAGGGTGAAGCGCAAGAGATCCTCTCTGATATGGAATCGGCATTCAACCAATTCGATAACCCCCACGGCAACAGCATTCGTTTTGAGCGTCTGCACGGTGGAAGACTTGATGAGTTTCTCCGAAACTTTTCGTTCCGACTCTCTCAAGAGAGAGGAGTTCTCCCGGTCTCCTTGCGCGAGCTGACGAGCATGTTCCATCTGCCCTCGACCGTCATTCGCGCGACACCGGAGCTCAAAGTCGCCAAAGCAGGAACTGCCGCCGCTCCCATTGGACTGCCTGCATCAGGATTGTTGCTTGGATTGAATCGAGATGGTGGAAGAGAAACAGGGATCTACATGATGCCTGAAGACCGTCTGCGTCACTTCTATTGTATCGGACAGACTGGTACCGGAAAGACTACGCTTTTGAAGAATATGGTCGCGCAGGACATCCAAAACGGCGAAGGGGTTTGTTTTATCGACCCGCATGGTTCCGATGTGCAGGACCTCCTCGCTCTTGTGCCGCCGAACCGCTACGAGGATGTGGTGTATTTTGACCCTGGAGCAGTGGCCCGCCCCATGGGTCTTAACATGCTTGAATTTGACCAGCGTTATCCCGAACAGAAGACATTCGTGGTCAACGAGATGCTCTCCATCTTCAACAAGCTCTTTGATATGAAGACCGTAGGAGGACCTATGTTCGAGCAATATTTCAGGCATGCCGCACTTCTCGTGCTCGAGGATCCCGAGTCGGGGACGACGCTTGTGGATCTCTCTCGTACGCTCTCCGACAAAGCGTTCAGGGCGGCGAAGCTCGCGAAGTGCAAGAATCCCATCATCGTGCAATTTTGGCGCGAAGTGGCGGAAAAGGCCGGAGGCGAAGCAGCGCTCCAGAACATCGTTCCCTACATCACCTCTAAATTCGACGGGTTCCTTTCAAACGACATCATGCGTCCCATCATCGCGCAGGAAAAATCCACGTTTAATTTCCGAGAGATCATGGACTCCAGAAAGATCCTTCTCGTTAATCTTTCCAAAGGACGTCTTGGGGATATCAACTCGCATCTCCTGGGGCTTATCATCGTAGGTAAGATTCTCATGGCAGCCCTCTCTCGCGTCGATGCACTCTCGCAAAATCCTGCGCCTTTTTACCTCTACATCGACGAATTCCAAAATGTGACGACCGACTCCATCTCGGTCATTCTCTCTGAAGCTAGGAAGTATCGCCTTTCTCTCAATATTGCCCATCAGTTCATCAAACAGCTCGATGAGCGCATCAAAGATGCGGTATTCGGCAACGTCGGTTCTATGGCAAGTTTCCGTGTGGGCGCCGAAGACGGGGAATTTCTGGAGAAGCAGTTCGCGCCGGTCTTTTCTGCACGTGACATCATCAATCTGGATAATCGCCATGCGTACCTCAAGTTTTTAGTAAATGGCAGGCCTGTTAAACCCTTTAACATTGAGACTCTTCCTCCGCCTGCAGGTAATCCGGCCCAGACAGACAAGCTCAAAGAGCTCTCCTATCTCAAATTTGGCCGGCCACGTGAGGAAATCGAAGCCGAAGTTTTAAAGCGCTACGCAAAGCCCACCGTACCAGCCCTCGTTGCGCCGCCCCCGCCACCTGCTTCGGCAGCAAATTAAGATAGCTTATGCCAGAATCAGAACGTAGAGAGCGTACGGAAACAGAGCAGGCCCTTTCTCCTGAAGTTTCAGTTGAAGCGCCTGAAGTTGAAGGCGATTCTTACGAGAAGAACGCTGAGCGTGCTAAAGCGTTTACTGAGTCTGGTAGCGCCGGCCTTACTCCAGAAGAAGCACAGAAACGTCTTGCTGAGATGTCTGATATGGCGTTACAGCAGGAGTTTTTTGACGATGCTTCTGTTACGATCCCGCCTTCTGCTTTAGGGGATCACTATATTGAATTTGGCAACAAGGGTACCCGAGAAGCCGGAGAACGACAAGTATCTGGGTTGAGAATAGGGTTAAAAATCTAAGGATAGGGCTGGCAGGTACTGTTACTAGTTTGTTGCGCGAGAAAGGTGTAATGTTTAGACATAATGAGTCTTGAGGAGCCACAAAAGAAGAAATAGAAAGAACTCCTGAACAGATGCGATTGCACAATCTTATGCAAATCGACCTTATGAAGCGATGGGCAAAAAGACGAGGTCTTTCCAATCATAATGCCGCAGCAGAGTGGACTGAAGGGAAACATTTTTCAGGGAACTTTTCGGAAATAGTGAGAACGCGTCCTGAGCTCTATGAAGAATATAAACAGAATCCCGAGGCGACACTTATAAAAATCGAAGCGGAATTGTACGGCGGGGAAAAGCTCAAAGAGGCAATATAGCAAAAAGAGTGGCAAAAAGAGTTGCGTTTCTGTCGCTTTGACGGTAAGATAGGGCTTAAACTTGTTCCCGTTAGAAATAGGTCGTCGAGAGACGACCGTAGTATTTCGGGAATATAGGCAAAGAACCGATTTCATTTACTGCTTTCTTTAAAAAAAGACTATCAACTAATTGATTTTTAACGGGATGAATAAAACACATCCAAAATTCGAACGAACCCTAGTCATCGTCAAACCCGACGGTGTACAGCGCTCGCTCGTGGGAGAGATTATAAAACGTTTCGAGCAAGTCGGCCTTAAGCTTGCGGCAGTAAAGATGCTGGTGCCGACGCCAGAGCTTGTAGAACAGCACTATACCCTTGACCCGGAGTGGCGACGCGTAACAGGAGAGAAGACTATCGAAGGATATAAATCCAAAGGTTTAACTCCACCTTCGGAGGACCCGCTTGAAATTACTGCGAAGATTCTCGCAAATTTAAAGAAGTATCTTGCTTCAGGTCCCGTTGTGGCGATGGTGTGGCAAGGTGCCCATGCGGTAAAGATTGCGCGCAAGCTTGTTGGCGGAACCGAACCTCTGACTTCCGATGTTGGCTCAATACGCGGCGATTACGTTCTTGATTCGTACCAGATGTCTGACCCCGATAACCGCGCCGTGAGAAACCTTGTGCACGCGTCAGGTTCAGAGAAGGAGGCAGAAGCAGAAATCGCGCACTGGTTCAAGAGAGACGAGCTCATCGACTACAAGCTCTTCCAGGAGAGTATTCTCTATGACGTTAACCTTGACGGTACACTAGAGTAATTACTTTTGCGTCTTCTGTTGAAAAGCTGTTCCTAAGCTGTACGCAAAATCACCCTTTCAGGGCTATTTTCTGTAAAAAACATCTTTTTTCTCCCGTTTACTTTTACTTTTGACATTCTATGATTGTGGTACGGTCCTGCGGTATCTGACCAAGAACAATTTTAATAGCTTCAACTTGCTGTATCCCAACGTGGATACACACAGAAGCAAAAAATAAAAAATCGCTTGGCTCCAGGTACTCTGACCTGTCCAAACTGTCTCTCGCTTTACGGTGGGAGACAGTTTGTAGGTATACAAAAGGGGGTTTGGAGGGTTATACCCCTTGGCGGACGTCTTTCTTTATGCTCCACTTTGTTTCTGTGTATTGCCACTTGCCTCTAGAGCGTTATACTTGGTGCAGGGTTATTTGAAGTATTGACTCTATGACAAATTTTAGGGAGCCCGAATTCGCCGGCTCGTGTGAATCCCTCCGGGGAATCTAATCGTTTCGGCTCATGGGCACCCACCTAAGCAAAGCTTAGGGTGCATACTTCTAAGTAACCCTGAATGAGACTCCACGAGTGTTAGCTCGTGGAATTTCATTTTGAAAACCTCTCGGTTCTCAATGTCCTCGGAACAAACCTCGGACTGCTCTCCTCCACGGGGAAACTCCCGTTTCCTTACAGGAACTGTCCACTCATTGGCTCTCGAAGACTCGAGCTCAATGAGTCTTGCGAAGCTCCAGGTGTTCGCTTCTCACCCCGACCCCTTTCCCACATTCTCTGCAGGAAGAGCAGAGAATATAAAAAGTCCATGGACGTCGTGGGTTTTTGTTTTTAGATCGGGTATATTTTTATTTCACGTTCTCGATGTCACGCCGACTACTTATACTATCCCTGTTGCTCTCAATACTGCTCTGGCTCATGAACGAAGCCGCGTATCGCTATTCGCTTTTTGGTATCTGGTGGTGGTTCGATTCCCCAGTGCATTTTCTAGGAGGCCTCGCGTTAGGTGCCTTTTTCTTTTGGTTTTTTGGGCGTGTGCGCGATCATATGCCTTCATTCTCGCTGACGGCGGTTATAGGGTACACTTTCGCAATGGTGCTCATTGTCGGCATAGCATGGGAGATATTTGAATACGCATTCCATATACCCAACAACACCCCTTTGGGATATTCTCTTGATACGCTCAAAGATATTATTCTTGATGTGTGTGGGGCAGCGGTGGTAGTGTGGTTGTATATGTGCCAACGAGTTAAAATACTGGGGACTGTATGAATCCCGTATGTAGAAAATGGCATTGAACTATGATTTCGTAAAAAGAACATATTCAAGATGAATCGATCACTAACTATACTTGGAATCAATGGAGCGCTCTTTTAAGCGATGCCATTTTTCACTAACGGGATGAAAACCACTTCTTCTATTTTGTTTGCGGGCGGCGTAGGGAATGCTACAGGCGCGAATTTTCTTTTTGAAATCGGGGGTGAAGCAAAGCCTCTCCGCGTTCTCGTTGATTGTGGTCTTGTACAAGGGTCACGGTATACGATGGATGAAAATCGTAAGCCGTTTCCTTACGGCCCCGCATCAATAGATTTGCTTTTTATCACTCATGCGCACACGGACCACATAGGAAGGATTCCGAAACTTGTGAAAGAGGGGTTCAAGGGACCTATCTACTCGACACCTGAAACACGCGCCATCGCTCAACTTATGTTCGACGATGCACTGAATATTATGCGGCGTGAGGCGTCGGACAGGGGAGCGGCACCGCTCTACGAGAGTTCTGACGTAGCCGCGGCATTTTCGCTCTGGCATGAGTTGCCGTACCACACGCCTCTTACACTTGAAGGGGGTGTTACCGTTACCGCAAAAGACGCGGGGCATATCCTGGGGTCCTGTTTCTTCGAATTCGAGCGCAACGGAAAGAGGGTTGTCTTTTCCGGAGACCTCGGTAATACCCCCTCGCTTTTGGTGAAAGATACTGAACCTCTCGAGAGCGTTTCATATCTCGTGATAGAGAGCGTCTATGGGGATAGGAACCACGAGGGACGGGAGCAGCGTCGTGAGATTTTACGCGAGGCCGTGCTCGACGTGGAGCGCAAGAAAGGAGTACTGATTATCCCCGCATTCTCGCTTGAACGGAGCCAGATGATACTCTATGAGCTCAATAATATGGTGGAAGATAAAGAAGTGCCTTCAATGCCCGTCTTCCTTGATTCACCGCTTGCGATAAAGGTGACGAGTGTCTACCGCCGTATGAAGCACACGTTCAAACCGTCGGTGCAGCAAGAGATTGCGTCGGGGGACGATATTTTTAATTTTCCTAAGCTCCGGTTTACCGCATCCTCAAGAGAATCCGCTCACATCGATCTGGTGCCAAATCCCAAGATCATCATCGCGGGCGGCGGGATGTCGGAAGGTGGCAGAGTTATAGGACACGAGAAAAGCTATCTCCCGAACGCGCAAAACACCGTACTTTTGGTCGGCTACCAGGCCGCTGGCACTTTGGGGCGCGCTCTTGCCGAGGGAAGTAAAGAAGTCGTTATTGCGGGAGAAACGGTTCCGGTCAATGCCCGCATCATGATGGTGTCGGGATATTCGTCGCACAAAGATTCGGACCATCTCGTTGAATTTGTCGCCGGTTCCGCAGAGACGCTCAAGGAAGTATTCGTCGCGATGGGGGAGCCGAAGTCCTCGCTCTTTCTTGCCCAGCGCATACGAGACGAGCTCGGGGTGGACGCGGTCTTCCCCGAGCTCGGGAGTACGCACGAAATCGAGTTTTAAAAAGTCCTACCATAATTTGGCATACCGTCTTTTACTCAATAGCTTTGTTGTGGTTGGTCAATGATCGTATCAATCGCAGCAGGATTTTTTCTACCTCTTTGCTGCATACACTAAACAAGTGCGGCCGCATTTGTTTAGTGTATGCACGTTCGTAAATAACATTGACAGAGCTCTAGCATTGCTCTAATATCACCTCTGGATTGCCAGTATTGTGCTGGTATGTCCTTTCCAAATCGAAACCCGGATAGGCCTTAGGTTCGCGAGTGCGGATAAAGGGCACTCAGTCCTTTGTTCGCGTCGCTCGGGAAAGAAAAAGTAAGATCTTTCTTTCCTCTCGCTTGCTAGCGAATAAGAGGTAATCCACTGCAAAAAGGAAAACAGATGAGCAAAACAGAGATGGAATTCCTCAAAGGCGGCGGTAAGACCTTTGAAATCGCACGAACGTTGGCAAATTGGGTGCGTACATTGGGCGGTGAAGAATCACACGTTCTCCGAATCCTCCAACCAAATGATTTGGTTGCCAGACAAATCGGGAGCCTTTTGGCCAGGACAGCTTTCATTGTTGAGCGTCCCGCACGCTTTGTCGCGTTGGATAAAGAAGCGGGGTGTTACACCCGCATAACTGCCCTCAAAGCTGTTGGGGATGTTGAGCTGGCTATGTCGCTTCTGAGAGACGAAACTGAGTGCTCAGCGAGTCTGAAGAGTGAAGCCATTAGACTCATCAGTCTCAACGCAAAAGAGAGGCGAGAGGAGTTGCTTCTCGAAATCGCACTTATGCCGGATGGTTCGAGAGCTAGCGAAGCAGCCTGTCACTTAGACAAGACGAGCCAAGACTATCTACTCAAAATTGCTCTTGAGGGCCAGTATGCTGAAACGCGTTGTTATGCAGCAGGGAGGCTAGATGAGGCTCATTTGCAGGTAGCTGCAACGTTTGAACATTGGGACGTGAGAGTCAAGGTCGCAGATCATCTTTCTGACCTTGCCATACTGCGTTCTCTGGCGCAGAGTGACGTTGATTCAATGGTTCGCAACAGAGCCACTAAGCGCCTCGCAGAGCTTGAGCAAGTCAATCAGTGAGGATTTACAAACGAAGCGCCACCTGTCCTTTCGGACGAGGCGGCGCGTTTTACTTTGCTTTTTCTACTACCCGCTTGAACGACTCGGGTCGTGTTTCAGCGAGCGTCGCAAGGATTTTCCTGTCTACGGCGATGCTGTTTTTCTTTAGTGCCCCGATGAATTTGCTGTAAGAAAGGTTGTGAGATTCGAGTGCCGCATTGATGCGCACGTTCCAGAGCCGGCGCATGACGCCCTTTTTATCCCTTCGGTGGGCGAAAGCGTAGCTTCCCGCATGGACGATAGCTTCATAGGCCTGGCGCTCTTTCTTGGAGCGTCCATGGCGATAGCCCTTGACCCTTTTGAGGACATTGCGACGGGTTTTTAGCGCGTTCACTCCTTTTTTTACTCGTGTCATGGAATCTAGTTTATAAAGTTTGTAAAGTCTTTCAAGTTGTAAAGTTTCCAGATACGCTGCCTTGCTTTATAAACTTTACGAACATTCTAACCTTTTACTATCGTACGAGGAATCGGCTCGCCGCTTTGTTCGAAATGACGAAGTTGGTCGTCCTCTTCTTCGCGAGCTGTCGGCGGCCTCGCTCTTTGGCGTTGAAATGATTTTGTCCCTGGCCACGCGCCATAATCTTACCGTTTTTGGTAATCCGGAGGCGTTTCATAAATGATTTATTTGTTTTCATATATTTTCTTCACGAGCAAAGCGAGTGGTAGAAAATAATGACCCCGTATCAATTTCACCACAGTCAGTCATAACTACCCAATACTTCACTTTATGTCGTACAACGCTATGTAACTGCAGAGGTTAATGCTCTTAAATTTGGTGCTGGGGTCTCCAACCCTGCTACCTGTAACTATGCTTTCTCGATGACTAGGCTCAAACCTTTAGGACTCTTTTTCGCTTCCTCTACTACTTTGAAGTCGCTGCTGATCAGCTTCAGTATTCTCTCCAGACGCTCCTTCAAGAATTTCTGATCCATGTACTTGGCCCTGCCGCGAAGGAACAGATCTACTTTTATCCTGTGTCCCTCAGTGAGCCACTCTACCGCTTTTTTCGCCTTAAGGTCCAAATCGTGGTCACCCGTGCCTATGGTTATCTGGATCGCCTTCGTTTCAACGTTCCTGGTCTTGGCTTTTGCTTCCTTTCGTTTCTTGTTTTCAGCGTACTGGAATTTACCATATTCCATGATTTTTGCAACGGGCGGCACAGCGGTAGGGGATATTTCAATGAGGTCTAGCCCAAGCTCTTCTGCCTTCGCGAGGGCATCCGTGAGACTCAATACTCCGAAATTCTCTCCATTTTCGCCAATGACACGGAGTGACTCCGCTCTGATGGCTTTATTGATTCTTGTTCGTTGCAACACGCAGTAGGTAGTTAACGATACTTGAGAGCGTAGTGTAGCACAGTTC
>DATDXL010000018.1:0-5863 GCA_036517235.1 Minisyncoccota bacterium | reverse complement strand
CCTTCGGTACCAGTACCCACAAGATGGGTTCTCCTGTTTGTCCCAGTACATGAACCCTTCAACGGGGAGGCCGTTTTCCACAAACGCCATTTCCATTGCCCAGACGTGGTCATTCCACTGCGTTAAACGTGCCGGGTAGTAGGAGTAGCCGTCTTGGGGCCGTGGCTGTTTGGTATAGGGGTCAACTCCTATATGCGCCAGCGTCCAGCGCTTTTGGGTTGCTGTTGGTGGCGGAGCATTCTGCCTCCGTATTAGCTCCTCCGCGCTCACGTTCTGGTATATTACCGACCAGATGATCCCGTAGATCATGAACGCAACGATTGCTGACGCGATCTTGGCTCCTTTACCCATGAAGGCGAAGCCAATAGCCGGGAGTAGCAGTAGGAGGATGGCGCACATGGCTATGGAGGAACCGCGGATGTCGTTCCAGATGTTGCGGTGTGTCATGACACCACCCCAGACGAGAGGTCCAGCGACTAACGCACCCAGGATGAGCGCGACCATCAGTAACTTCCCAACCTTGGGCCCGAGGTCGCCTATGTCCGGTCCTTTTCCTTTCTTGAGAAGGAAAAAGAAAACTGCCACGAGGACGAGAGCGCCCAGGCCGTAGAGCGTGTAGGTTTTCACGGTTGCCCAGGGGATGTGGTGGACTGCGTACACGAGTTGAGCCCACACCCACGGTAGTAAGAGTATGGCGGCTTCGATTGACAGGAACCATCCGAGGGCCTTTTTCCACTTTCCCGTCTTTGCCCACACAATGAGCCCCGCGATGAGGTTGAGGAAGGTGAAGCCGATCCAGAACAGCGCGTTTCCGACTGTTTCGTCGTAACCCATATATTTGAGAAGGGCTCCGAGAATGACCAAGGGGATAATGAGCTTTAAGATCCTCCTGATCGCATTCCGTGCGCTTCCCGTTAATGGAGGAGTTGTAGAACGTGTCGTTGGTGGTGGGGTTGGCGTGGGCGGCGTAGCGGCCTTGCCGAACGTGTTCCAAACGGTCGCGGTCGGGTCGGTAAACAGTTTTTTGATTTTGACGAAGAACGTTTTCATAATTTCTCTGTATTGTTGATAGGTTTGAATTACAGAAAGTCTTTCGGCATTCTACTACAGTATAAGTACTTTGTCAAACATAAAAACCAGTCACGCGCGCGTGACTGGTTTGGTTGTGATTGCTCTAGATCGTCCATTTCTAGTTTCAGGAGTTTGGTGGAAGCATGAGACCTGCACTACCACCACCTTCTACGTAGGTCTGGACCTTGGAATCCTTGCCCGTCAATGCGGTAAGTGCTTTGACGTGCTGTTCCGCAACAGCGAGTTCCTTGCCAGCTGCTGCCTTCTTGATTAGTACGGCAGCTTCAGCGTCACCGACAAGGTCGATCGCTTGTTTTTGCCTTCTCGCAAAGGCTAATAACGCCTCCCCAGCTTTCGTTTGCTCCATGATTTTTGCTTCTCCTTGGAGGCGCGCGAGCTCTTGAGCTCGTAGAGCACCCGCGACGGTTTTTTCATCGATTTCGCCCTCGTGTCCTTCATAGTCATGGATCCAGACGTCAAAGAGCTCGATGCCTACGGTCTCGACGATTCCTTTGCCACCAAGCTTCACCGACGTTCTTTTCTTATCTTCGATGCGTGTGGTGGTGCGGATGTTGATGCCGCTGAGGAATTTGAGGTGCAGTCCTGACCCTGGCCCCTTCTTGACCTTTTTGACGAAGTCAACCCACTTCACCTGGCGCGCGAAGTCGATGAACGCAGAACTAAGCGCAGACTCGATCGCTTCGTAGAATTTCTCTTTCCAGACGAAGACGGCCGGGTAGGGCATGACCACGCGGAAGGTTGCATAGAGGATGACGTCCCCCTGAAACCGATCTGCAAACTCGATGCCTTCGATCAGCACTGGCCGTGGTGGCTGGCGCAGAAGGAATTTCGTAGGCTTCGTTTTCACCCTAATTAGGTTTTTCAGCCGATTCGGGCCCTTGTCCGGTTGTCCACCTTGGCTGTCTTTCTTATCTGGGAGCCAACTGTGCACAATGAGGAACTCATGGATGCGCCGGGCTGGGTGAACGATGGAGACCCAGAAGAACCCCCACCTCTGCTGCAGCCAGCGTTTGATCTTTGACCTCACGTCATCCCAGATTTCCCCCTTGGTCTTCTCGGATGACAGGGTGTCATTAATGAGTTTCCACCAGGCTCGGAAGGAGTCAAGGTTTATCTCATCGGTCAGAAGCCCCTCGACATACGCCTGCTGTTTTTCAGCCTTCACCAGTTCAATGTGCTTATCATCAGTCAGAAGCCCCTTGACATACGCCTGCTGCCTCTCAGCTTTGGCGAGTGCTAGCTCTGCAGGGTCGGCGGGATAAATCACTTTACTGGCTTTTTTGGCTTTCTCCACTCGTCTCGCGATGTGACCCTTCAGGATTCTTTCAAGCATCTCCTTGGGGACGATAGCGTGGTGGACGTCCACGGTCTTGATAACAGGAACGTATTCCTGCTCGAACGTTCGCCGGCTCAATTGTTCAACGAGGGTTTCGTATTCTTGAGTCAATGCGTCCCTGTCCTCATTTTCTTCAAGTTTACCTTCCAGCTTTAGTTCCAGTGCTTTGATGGCAGTATCCAGTTTTTCGAGATCATCAGGAGCTTTCCCTTTTTTCATCTTGGGAACGCCGACGGTGATATCGTAGGGGATGGGTTCGGAGTAGTCGTAGTAACGGTACCCTTTGGTGTTGACGAGTGTACCCACTAGGGTTCCACCCGGCCGACTTTCAGGCTCCTCCTTTTTCTTGGAGTCATCCTTGTCGTCTTCGTGTTTTGCTTCTTCCGTGGTTCCTGCGACGATGAACTCGATTGTCTCTTGCTGGACGAACGAAGCTTGCTTTTTCAATTTCCCGACGGTGTAGCCGAGGACGATAAGTAGAACCAAACTTGCTGGTACTAAGGCAAGCAAGGTTATGAGTATCAGGGTCATGTTATTCCTTTCAGTTGAGGTTTTAGTGTTTCAGAAATGTAGCTTTGACGGGCTATGAAGCTCTTTCAAAGTCCAAATCCGTCGAAAAGCTACCATTTATTAGCTATTTAGTCAAGGTCTCGTAATGGTTCAATAGCTTGGAATCACTCCGGTGATTTTGTGCTTTCGTTGTAACGCAGGGAGGGGATTGCAGGGTGGATTATACTCGAGTCTGAATTAATCTCCTTTTGTTCTGAAAAGGGCAGAGAGGACTCACATGCTATACTGGAACATACTTACGTTTTTTTCGGGAAAAGTCGAATAAAGGTGTGTAGGCTATTCGTTCTATGTCTCTAACGATGAACAAGAAGGAGGTTCTTCTGATGGTTGCAGTTCCGATTGCGATCTTTTTTCTTTTTTTCTCATTATTCAGTCTCGCGTATCTTGCGGGGGATGGCAGGATGTTCGCGGATGATGTCTTCTATCACACCGCTCACTCGCGTGCCTACTATGAAGGTACGGCTTTTTCCTACCCGGTATACACTACATTTGCTTCGCACCCCGTGGATATGTATTACGGGTATCACCTCGTAACGGCTGGTTTTCTGAGCGGGGTGGACGTAAACGATACTGAAGCAGTACTGTGGCGGGTTCGGATAATGAATAGTGTGTTGGCAGGGATATTTTTTAGCGTCCTGTATTTTATTGCATTTGGTTTAGCAAGGGTGACCTTAGACGCTTCGCGTCTAAGAGCCGTAGTGTGCGGTATCGGGACAGTATTCATTCTTTCTGCCCTTGTGAACTCGTTTGATTCGAGGCTTCTCTTGATACGACCCCACTTGCTTTCCTCGTTATTTATGTTGCTCTCATTCTATTTTTCGTTGAGGCGTCGGTACGTACTTATTTTTCTATTAGGAGTCATTACCCCCCTTTTTTATTCGATGTCCGTGTTAGTTTTTATCCCTCCTGTTTTTTTCGCATTGAGCGATGTGTTCGTCAGACGTTTCAAGATAAAAGACCTTGCTTTTCTATATCCACTCGCGTCGATCCTTTTCGGTTGGGTAGTTGGAATATTGTTTCATCCTGATATTCTCAATTATCTCTACAACGCTCTATTTGTGAATTCCCTGGCTATTATCAGTGTATTGGTATCGCATGTGACCATTGAGGGAGCAGAGTCGTCTCCCCATGTCATGCAGATCATAGACCTCCCCTGGTTTCTTGGGTTTCTTGTGGCCATGCTTTTCTATCTCGTCCGATATCACCTGACGCGCTCATTTGATAAAACGGTTTCATCATCAGAACTCTTTCTCCTCATGCTAACCGTATTTTTCTTTCCGCTCCTCATGTTGATAGAACGCGGCGTCGAGTATTTTTTCCCCTTTTGGTCGCTTTTAGTCGTGATTGTGATCTATAGGATATATTCCTACTGGACTGATAGCGGGGGACTTTTTCTCACTGATTCTCAACCTCCCCCTTCAGGCGGTTCTTTTTGGATCGAGGCACGGAAGATCGGTCAAGTAGTATACGAGAACAAGAAAAGGATTACAGTGGTACTTGTATCCATGACAATGGTTTTCTTTATTGCAACATGGCTAGGGATAGCCATGTATATGGAGAGTAAGGTAGACCCAAGCGATCAATACAAACGCGCTGCCGATTTCATCTATGCCGATTCTAAAGGAATAGGCATCGTATTCACCCAGTCTTTTTCAGATTTTCCCCGACTTGTCTTCTTTAATCCTCACAATCAGTACATCATGGGTTTCGCGAATATGTATACCTATCAGTACAGCAAAGACTTATACAAACTTTATTTCTCCATTGTAAAGGGGGAGGAAGTCTGTCAAAAGACATGCGCTAGCGGGGATACTAGTAGAGGGATATACGATTCCCTAAAGAATGATTTTCATGCTTCGTACGTTTTTCTCAACACCATGAACGGTTCGAATTCAGCAAGCACCTCTCCGTTTTTCAAGATCCTTGAACAGGACTCTCGTTTTGAGAGAGTATTTGTGGATGATGTCTATCCGTCAGTGATGGTGTATAAGCTCTAGAAGCCTTTGGATCGATGATCACGATGCATCCCCGTGGTCAGGTTTTGCTATAACGATCACCGATAGCCCAAATGGAAGCTGTAAGCGAGGTATCAACAGTGATTCGATGGCAATGAGAAAGAAGAGGATTTTATCCAGGAATCTCGGGAGACCCAGCGCGCTTTTTCCGGTCAAACCGAGCAGGCGTATGATGCAGGCCGGTATGAAAAATATTGTGTTCCAATATCCTAGGTACTCTATGCGGTAGCCAGTTTCTGAAAGGGCATTTCCGAGGGATGTCCTCGTGTATCGTCTAAAATGATGATGAGCTAGATCGTGGTCACTCCAAAGCCATTGGTAGGCTGGGACGGTGATCGCTAGGACTCCGTTTGGAACGAGTAAGGTGTGTAGTTTGAGAAGAACATCGCGATCATCGCTGGTATGTTCCAACACATCGAACATGCCTATCAGCGAATACTTGTGGTCGGTGGCATCGGGAATGGTGGCTACGACTTTCTTATAACTCTTGATACCGCATACCTCTCTGGCCGTAGCATCGGGCTCGACGCCGGTGACTTTTCCGAAATGTTGTAATGTGTCGAACAGACCACCGAAGCCCGCACCCACATCTAGGACATCACCTCCACGAAATGTCAGGTAATGCTCTATTGCGCGTCTGATAATGAGAGCCCTACCGCGATACCACCACGAACTCTCACTCTCGCGGAGGAGTCTAAACGATTGCTTTTCCATGTGTATACGGTGATGCCTCCTTTCGGAGATTTCTCCTAATCCGAAACATCGCGAAGATCGCTTTCAGGCTATCTCTCACAAGCGATACCTTGCTTTTTCTTTCTCTGTAGAACGATTCTCTCCAGAAAATCGGGAT
>DATDXL010000017.1:0-4284 GCA_036517235.1 Minisyncoccota bacterium | reverse complement strand
GGGGCATCTCTTGGCGAAGACGCTTTGAAGGGGGGAGTCCAGGCCGGCCTCTGGTCTTTTGTCGTTATCGCTCTCTTTCTCGTGCTGTGGTATCGGGTCCCCGGGCTTTTAGCGGTTCTTGCACTTGCTGTATATGCCGCTTTGATGCTTACTCTCTTTAAACTGATTCCGGTGACGCTCACTGCGGCAGGCATCGCTGGCTTCATCCTCTCGATAGGTATGGCAGTGGACGCGAATATCTTGATATTTGAAAGAATGAAAGAAGAATTTCGAAAGGGAGGGCAGAGCGTGGACGCGGTCATCCGCGAAGGATTCTCGCGCGCATGGCTTTCTATCCGCGATTCAAACCTCTCCTCCATTATCACGGCAGTCATCCTCTTCTGGTTCTCAAGCACTTCCATCATCAAAGGGTTCGCGCTGATTTTTGCCATCGGTGTTCTGGTGAGCATGTTCACCGCGATTACCGTGACACGAACGCTTTTATTTGCCGTCAGCCACAAGCACCATGAAGGCGCGATGAAATTCTTATTCGGGAGCGGTGCGACTAATTCATAACCATGTTTATCGTTCAGCACAGAAAAATATTCTACATCATCTCAGGAGTCCTGGCGGTATTGTCTGTTGTGGCGATGTTTGTGTATGGCCTAAACCTCGGTATCGATTTCAAAGGCGGCTCGCTTTTGGAAATCACCTATACCGACCCGCGCCCGGAGTTGGATAGCGTCAGGCTGGCCGTGTCGGATACTCTGCAGTCGGAGCCGTCGGTGCGTCCCATCGGGGATAACGGCTATGTTATCCGCATGAGGAGCGTCTCTGAAGTTGAGCGTCAAAATATTCTTGCCGCTCTTTCCGCTGCCGATGCGCAATTCACCGAAGAGCGTTTTGATTCTATCGGTCCTCTTCTCGGCAAGGAGTCGGCGCGCAAGTCCTTAATCTCTATCGTTCTCGTGCTCGTGATGATAATCCTTTTCATTGCGTTCGCCTTCAGGAAAGTCTCGGAGCCGGTATCGTCTTGGAAGTACGGGCTCATAGCGGTTTTGGCGCTCGCTCATGACGTTATCATTCCGACTGGGGTATTTGCTGTGCTTGGACATTTCAATCCGATCATTGAGATTGACACGCTCTTCGTGACGGCGCTTCTCGTTATCCTTGGATTTTCAGTGCACGACACGATTGTTGTTTTTGACCGAGTCCGCGAGAATCTGAGACTTCAGAAACGAGAACCGTTCGAGAACATTGTGGGGAGCAGCATCAGCCAGACGTTCACTCGTTCTATCAACACATCGCTGACGGTCGTCTTGTCGCTCATTGTTCTCTACTTTGTCGGTGGCTCGGCGACGCACAACTTCACTTTGGCACTCCTTATCGGTATCGTCGCCGGTACCTACTCGTCAATATTCTTAGGAAGTCCATTGTTGGTTACAGTAGAGAAGTGGCAGCAGAAAAAGAAGCTTGACAAATAAGCGTCTCAACATTAACCTGTAGCCATGTCATCGTTTGCTGGCAAATTGAACCTCGCCTTGCTCCTCAACCTCCTCCTTACAAAAGGTGGAGAACTTGCTAGTGCCTGAAATCAAGAAAAAAGATTTTAAAAACTAGCCAGCTCTCCACCCCGGAGAGCTGGTTTTGTTTCTGTCAGGTAGCAGAAATAAATTGAACAGGGGATAGTTCTTTACAATGGAGGAATTATGGATACCCCAATGGTCTCGCACGAGCCGGTGGCGGAAATCAAACTTTTCAGCAGTCCGCGATTTTCAAAAATCGCGCGTGATGTTCAAGAACTTGCGAAATCTCTTACCGTCTCGGTCGTATGCCGTGGGCGGGAAGAGATAACCCAAGATGTCCGTATGGACAGGCAAAACTTCTACGTTCGGTGGGATGAACGGGAACCCAAGGTGGTTGTCGCATTTTGGATTAAACACGAAAAGAGCGGTGTAACCTTCTTTTGGCCTTCCCCAGAGGAGTTCGGCTGCGAGTATAGTGACACTCAACGTGGCATTAAAACGCTCCATATACCGGCGGGCATGTTGTAGATGTCTCGCTTCAACCCCAGAGCCGTCTTACGTTATGTAAGGCGGCTTTTCTTTGCATGGGGAGGTTTCAAAAGCCCATTTGACAGTGTTTTAGCCGTATGTATAATGTACCGACGCTTCATTATTTCATTCGCTCAAGGCGAATGGCTGTGAAGTGCGTTCCTTGAAAATTGAAATAATTGAGAACACAAAAAGTAAGTGCAAGTAACAATCTTGTTTCAGTTTTACGCCGAGACAAGGTTGAAAGTCTAGAAATAAAATGATTCCAAGAGCTAATAACAAAATCGAAAATACCATTTTCTGTTTTGTTCCGTTCAAAATCTTAAATAAGAGTTTGATCCTAGCTCAGGATGAACGCTGGCGGCGTGGATAAGGCATGCAAGTCACGGGGGCCGCAAGGCAACCGGCAGACGAGGTAGTAATAAGCAGGAATCTACCGTGGAGTCGGGCATAGCTCGTCGAAAGACGGGGTAATTCCCGATAGTCCGAGCACTGATTTTTGGGTGATATAAAGAAAAGAACACCGCAACCAATTAGGTCACGGTGTCGTGCAAGATGACTTCATCTTCCGAATATCCAGAGCACCAAGTCGTAGAGACCCCAGCCGATAGCTCCTAGGAGTATCAGTGCAAAGGGAACGAATGCGACAAGTACGGAGGTACTATTGGTGGCGGGTGGAGGAGGCGAAGCGTGCGAGTAATCTCGTTGACGCACAGAACTGAAGTTTATAGCTTTCATCTAAGTAACATTATATCATTACTCTTGAAATAAATCAAGAGCCTAAAAATCAGGGTTCGGTAAAGGCGCAAGCCGCTCTATGAAGAGCCTGCTCAGTATCAGCTAGTTGGTAGGGTAATGGCCTACCAAGGCTACGACGCTTAGGGGGGGTGAGAGCCTGTTCCCCACCGATGGAACTGAGATACGGTCCATACACCTACGGGTGGCCGCAGTCGAGAATCTTCCGCAATGGGCGAAAGCCTGACGGAGCGACGCCGCGTGGTCGATGAAGTCCTTCGGGATGTAAAGACCTTTTATAGGGGAGGAAGTTTATTGACGTTACCCTATGAATAAGAGGTTGCTAAACTCGTGCCAGCAGCAGCGGTAATACGAGTGCCTCGAGCGTTATCCGGAATCACTGGGCGTAAAGGGTGTGTAGGCGGCTGTGTTAGTCTTCTGTGAAATTCTTCGGCTTAACCGGGGGTCCGCAGGGGATACGGCACGGCTTATGAGGATGTGAGAGGTGAGTGGAACTCTAGGTGTAGGGGTGAAATCCGTTGATATCTAGGGGAACACCAAATGCGAAGGCAGCTCACTGGCGCATTCCTGACGCTGAAACACGAAAGCGTGGGGAGCGAATGGGATTGACGTTCATTTCGCCGTTGGCGAAATCCATTCTTTAAATGAGTGGGGAGTAGGGGTACTTTGAACACTAGTCCCCCTGAGCAGTTTATGGAAATAAACTGTCGAAGGGATAATTTGGCTATATGCTGGAAAATCCGAGTATCTTGAGGTACTTGGGAGTTTAACTCCCAAGTGAAAATCTTTAAGTGCGGACAATCAGCAGGGAAGACTTGTGCGTATCAAATAATGGAGGTGCATCTCGTCCGACCGGAAGATCGGTTTGGCAGGATGATGTAGAACCCTAATGGGGGCAGATCTGTCGGTGGTAGTCTGCTAATAACCTAGCGTGATGGCGAGACTCCTTAGGGCTGCAGCCCGAGAGGAGGCAATCATCTGCATCTAGCACACCAGGGCGATGGAAAGACAGCAACCCATCGCCCCCATTATTTGGTACACACAAGAACCCTCAGAGACTATACGCCAAACCGAGTTTTACTCGGAAGATATAGTCCGAACTCATGGGCGACCATGAGAGGCAACCACCGCCTATGGCGGGGTGCCGCCCTCAGTAAATATCTTTTATTGTGGCGGCAGCAGAAATGTCTTGCCCAATTTGTACACTAAGTGATGGGAATAGAGAGGTGTAGATTTCACACCGTCGCTTCGAGCGACAGGAGTCCTGCATCAGTGATCATTCTAATGGTCTAACCCATTGGGGAGGGTCTTCGAGAACCTCCCCCTCATCACTTAGTGTGCAAGTAGTAACAACATTGTAGATACCCCAGTAGTCCACGCCCTAAACGATGATGACTGGTTTTTCGGAGTATCGACCCTCTGAGAGACGAAGCTAACGCGTTAAGTCATCCGCCTGGGTAGTACGACCGCAAGGTTAAAACTCAAAGGAATAGAC
>DATDXL010000016.1:0-6071 GCA_036517235.1 Minisyncoccota bacterium | reverse complement strand
TGCGCCTCCCGTCACTTTTATCGTCACACCGGGTGCGCATGAAAACCATATATCCTGCCCGTATTGCCCGCCAGAGACTGACCAGGAAAGGAGCGTGTCGTGGCCAAAGCTCACGTACGATGACGACGCTGAAAATGAGGTTATGGCAGGCAAGTCGGCATATGAAGACAGCGGAAGCAAGGCAAGAAAAGAAAGGAGCGCTGTTCGAAACAATAGGCTCATGTCTCTATGGTAACACTATGCTTGTCTGACTAATCCCCAATGAAAAAACCGCTCCCGGAAACCCGAGAGCGGTATAAAGACGTGGGCACTATCCTTCGAGACAGTCGAGCGGAGGCGTGGGAAGACCCGGCTTTCGTCCGAAAAGAACAAGGGTGAAGGGAGAGTCTTCTGCCTCTACCCTTCCATAATGCGTACAAATGCGACAGGCAATTGCTCTCCTGAGCGTCTCTGCTGCGACGGTAGCCACAAGGTGGCGGTGAATGTCACCCGGGGCCAGGGGTTGCTCTTTTGGTGATGGAATCCGGCCAATGACTTCCATGCCTTGTGGCGCAGAACAGGAACACCCTTCTGGCGGAAAAGTCGCCGCTTGGCATTGTCCTGCTCGAGGCAAAACTTCGATGCCAAGTCTCGCGATCATATCGGCAATCTCCCCTTGCCTGACTTGATGGGTGATTAACGTTTCAACGGTATGGTCTATTCTCATTAGTGCTTTCGGTTTTTTGATTGTTGTGGTTGTGCTGCCTATTGCCCAAAATTTTCCCGGAGTAAAGTTTGCCGTTTCTAGAGAAAAAGTCAAGAGCACAAAACAGCGCTAAAGCGCCGTTTTGTTTCGCTTCCCGTAATAGTAGCGGCTAGTAGGAAGATGGGACCTCCATGAAAGAAACCCCCGATGGAAGTGCGAACTTCGATTTATCTCCGCTCCAGTTCTTGCAGTCATAGGCATACTGCGCATTATAATCATAGCTCTCAAAAGAATCGACACCGCATCAGCGAAAGAGGCTCAAAAGTGTCGCTAGCGAGAAGTGCTCGATGTCGGATTCATAAGCGCATACGCTTCTTGAAGCGTTATAAAATCTTTCGGGACTTCCACCTCGACGGGCTGGTTTACATTGAGGAGCGAGAGCGACATCTCAAACTTTAACTGCTTGGTACTGGAAGGCAGTGTGCTCGAAGCAACCGCGGCACGACTTGGCGCCATATGGCTAATCGATGAAATACGCAGAGGTAATTTTGTTTTCGAGGAAATCCACATTGACAGTGTCCCCTGCTCCTTAAAAAACTGCATCAACTTTACAAACGAGGGGTCAGCGATATGCTTTCGCTGTTCTGTTACTACCACATCAAAATTAGTCCTTCTATCCTCTGGAAGTGCGTCATGGATAACCACCATCGCCCGGTCATAAAACGTAAGCACACGATCGGCATTCAGCGAAAGAGTATAGCGATACACACTCTCTTCCCCCAACCTATCTTTCGCAGGATTGCTTACACCCGCAAGCAACTGCTCCTCGTCGGCAATGGTAAGAATCTTCCTGAATGCTTCGAGTATGCGTGCGGCACTGTCCGGGTCATTGAATGTATCGCCTGCCGAAGTACTGCTTGCGACATCACCTACTTTGACCCACTTACCCTTCACAGAATCAAAATTGAAAAATAAAAATGAGGGCATACGATTGATACGACCATAGAGCACACCTCTGTCAGCAATAAACTCGACATCGGCAGTGAATGAAAAGTCGGGTGTAGAAAAATTTAGGACGACACCTGTATGCCCAGCGGGTTTGATCCCTCCCTCTTGGATCTTCTTGATATTGCCATCCACAGAGATTGAGGCGCTCAGTTCAGAAGGCAGCATAGTAAAATAGGTGTCTTCTGCGCGAATCATGCTCGTGATGATAGATTCAGAAGACGGCGGCGAAAAACTATCACTCTGGGGGGCTTCCTCTGGAAACGCGTCACGAAGTGAGCGAACATTTTCGGTGCGTGGTTCCATTGCCACCGACAGCACCGCGGAATAAGTAGCCGATGAAATGACTCCAAGATTAGACGCAAGATCTGTCAGAAAGGTTTGCGGAGGGTAGGGCGGTTTTTCTAAAAAAAACGGCGCAAAGTAAACGGTTGCTGCAGCCACACCGCCGAGAAATACGAGAACACCTATGATGATGGGCCACCGAGAGCGGTGTGTTAGTACGGTTGCCGCTGACGCTTGCGACTGGACATCGAGCGAAGGGGTCTCGGTTGTACCAATCGGTTGCGCTTGAGAGACGTGCGACGACTGAGCATTGAGCGAGGAAGTGCTTTGGTCAGTAGGCTGAATGTACGACTGGGGACCTACAAAACCCGCGCTGACTACAAGTGCGGCGTTAACCTCTTCAATACCCCATCCGATACGCAACAGCTCAACTCGAATCGCTTCGTCAGTTACGCCAGCTTCTCGAGCTTGTGTTATATAAGCAGAGAGCTCGGGAGTTATTGCCATTGATTAAGTATACATGGAAACTTTTACAGCTCCTGTGTATAACGCGTGGTTCCGTTTACAATATTTACAAGACAGGTAAAGTGCTTCTGGAAAGCAAAAACCTCATTCAATACTGCTGTTCATCGCCCAAACGGTCTTACCCGAACCTCTGCCTCCGCCAGAGAAATCAAAACGCAAGACCCGCAACCGCAAACCTGTCGAAATTCCCTACAAGTTCTCTTTGTACGGCGCGCTCGCCGAGAACACAAACATAAGCCGTCACGTGGTGACACAGTTCCGCACTGGCGGCTGGTTCTAAGTCCTTCACATAAATCCTCGCAATCGGTGCGGGGATTTTCTTTTGGAAAGACCTTGAAAATAGGCCGCTTTTCTAGCATCCTTCTCTTATGAGCTTAGTGCGTATGGCTTATGCTTAGGGTTAAAAAACATAAAGCTCTGAGCGTTACGCTGAAAGCTTCTCAACTATCGCGGGATCATCTAAAGACAGATCAAGGTGGATTTTATCGTCCATATCCAGCGCGAGTCCGCCCCAGGTGAAATCGTGCGCTCCCATGCCTTCGCCCGTATCGGGGTGAAAATATTCGCGGAAACCCGATTTTTCCAAAAGTTCAATACTCTTTTGTTTGATGAGAGCCGCTTCCTCACGAAACCCGTAGCGGATAAGACCACGGAAGACGAACCAGTTTGATGCCATCCACACGGGGCCGCGCCAGTTGGGGTGGAGCCACGCTGGTCCCTCGTCTTCCACGGAACTGTAGGCCTCTTCGTCTTTTGCCGTCGTCGGAATGGGATAGGCACAGAAGAACTCGTCCTTGTTCTTGAAATGGTGCTCCACGAGGTTCTTCGCATCCTCCGCCGACGCGATGCCGGCGACGAGAGGAGCAAACATCGCCCAGGTCTTCACCTTTATCTTTGTATAGTCGCCACCATAGACGCTCCAAAAGATTCCGTCTTCAAGGAGGTGCTGTTTCATTGCTTCGCTCATCAAGTGTGCCTGCCCTGTCATGTACGCCTCGTTCTCTTCATCGCCGAGCTCTCGGGCGATGCGCGCCAAGTGTGTCAGGTTTTCCACCAGGTACGCGCTCATGGGTACGTCTTTGACCCAGAAGAATTCTCGCATGCAGTGGATGGCGTCAAACGCGCACGTCTTGTTTTTCTCGAACAGATCGAAGCGCTTCGCGTTGTTCTCGGGGCGCTTGTGGCGAGGCGGAAGCCCCAGCGCCGCGTCGAAGCGAGGGGAATTGTCTTCGCCTGATTCGTCGGGGTTGATGATGCCGACGAGATGGTGTCCGTGCGGATCGCGAGTGAGTAGGTAGCGGTAGAAACGGTTGAGATGTGGGTAGAGCTCTTGCAGAAATTGTTTGTCACCGTCTTGCGCGTAGATGCGCCAGGCGGCGTAGGCGATCAAGGGCGGTTGTGTCAGCGCGCTTGTGCCAGAGACACCCCAGTCAATGTTCACTACGGTGTGCTTCTCCCAGTAGATGACATGCGGGATGAGACCATTCTCGAACTGTTTGGAAACGAGCGAGCGCAATTCTTTTTTCGCGTCCTCCACCCTGAAGCGCGTCAAGATGATGGCGTGAAAGCAGGAATCCCAGAGCCACTGGTAAGGATACGTGTCGGGTGAGGGGACGGTATACTGGAACTCGCCTGCGTGGCGGCGATTCCGCATGAGAACTTTTAATGTATCGTCTTTGAGGTTAAACATACTCTGTATGATATGAAAATTTATCCCTTATGGCTACCTCTTCAGGTAACGGCTTGAATGGGAGCCGTTTTTCTAGTATCGTTCTCTCTACCTTGCGGGCGATTGATTTTCTTAGGTTTTATCGGAGACCTTGGAAAATTTTAGTCCTGAGGCTTTGCGAAGGATAAGACAAAAGTGTGTTGGTGGATAGAAAGTGGTGTTGAAAAATATTGCGGGATCGCCTGCCAGCGCAGGCAGGTCTAAAGGCGGGAATGAAACGCAATCAGCATTGCGTTTCATCCGATGCCAAAGGCAAGTACCGGTGTTTGTGCTTAGTGCTGCGGGGTCATCTAAAGGTAGGATGCATGACTCTGAATCATGTCATCTTGGTTCGAATCCAAGCCCCGCAGTACGCCTATGCTAAGTCAGGTGACTGAGACGCATAGGCAACTCCACCCCGAGATTGCATACCGGCTGAGCGCCGTATCCAGAACGAAAAACCACCTCAACGGGTGGTTTTTTGTTGCGGTCAGATGGTTATCAAAACCAAAAAGATGTGAGAAAATGGAAATATGGCTATTTTCAAAATAGATTCAAAAAATGCTCACCAGCTCGGCTTGAAGAAAGACGGCTTTGGTAATGAGTTTAATCTTCGTGACTTTTTCGCGGAAAACCTAGAGGAAGTACTCGGTGTTCGCTTTCTTGAGAAAGAATATCAAACTACGGACGGTAGAATCGATACACTAGGAATTGATGAAAATAATTCTCCCGTGATCATCGAGTATAAGTGGCGAGAAAACCAGGAGGTATTTTCGCAAGGTCTATTTTATCTAGACTGGCTAGTGAAAAATAAGAAGCATTTCGATCTTCTGGTAAAAAGTAAGCTTGGCGAAGATACAGAGGTTAACTGGGAGCAACCTCGAGTAATTCTTATTGCTCAAGGGTTTAGTAGGTACATTCAGGCTGCTGCCCAAAGAGTGGAGAACGTCGAGCTTATGACCTACTCTCTTTACGAAGGCAATATTCTTAATCTGGAGAGTGAATATAGCCCGCTTCCTGAAAACTATCATTCAGAAAAGAAGACGGTGGCACACGTGGAGGACGTCGAGTATGATTTAAATTATCATCTCAATATAGCTTCTTCCGAAATGCAAGGGACATTTCAGGTGTTGCGTGAGAGACTTCTACAGCTTCCTTCTGTCGAAGAGGTTGCCGGACAAAAGAGTGGTATCACCTACCGTACAACCAAAAGCTTTACTCGACTTGAGTTTAGAAAGACTTGGATACAGCTTCTGCTTCGGGATCCGTCTTATGAGATCGATAGTAAAGGAATCGTGAAAGATGTAACCACAAATCGGTGGGGCTATAAGGGCATGGTCAAATTTACTCCCGAAAGCGACATTGAATATATTTTTGATCTCGTCAAAGCTTCTTACGAGTCAACCTTGTAAAAAATATTTTCTGTCATTCAAGCGTAATCTTTTTGTCATTCAGAAATAGTTTACTTTCTAGACACGACAGTAATTCACGCTTCTCCACCAGCGTTCCTTCTTTGAGCAGGTACTTCGCATAATTTCGCACATCCACATCGATGGCGATCTTGTCTTGCTTGTGTCCGAGCACTCCCGATCTAAATTTGTTGAATCGCTTTATCTCATCCTCGATTCGGGTCTTGATTCCGATTTCATCCAAGTCTACGGTGTCCATTAATGCAATGAGTTCGGTAATGAGGTCTGCTTCCTTGATATACGGATTCTTGCATTCGTCTTTGCCTTTTCTGGTGCAGAAGTAGTAGACGTGGCGGTTTACGCCACCGTCTCTCAATTTCTTGAACTTCTCATCGGCTGTGATGCCGGCACCGCAATACCCGCATTTGATCAATTTGGTAAAGGCGAACTCTTT
>DATDXL010000015.1:0-23148 GCA_036517235.1 Minisyncoccota bacterium | reverse complement strand
AAAAGAAATTCTCACTGATTTTAAAGCAGTGGTGGATTCGGAAAACGGGACTATCGTTAAAGCGGGCGGGACGAATGATGTCAACGAATGGCTTGCCGCGGAAGGGAAGCGTGGTAAACAAATCTCAAGGACAGAAGAAGGAGGTGATGTTATCGCGGGATTGACTGACGCGCATGAACATCCGATTCTGTACGGCTCATTGGAGCTCATGAAAGCGATATCGGTTGCCGGTTGTACTACCAAAGAAGAAGTCATTGAACGGATAAGAACCGCCGCAAAGAATATTGAAGGAGACAAGCCGCTTGTGGCAGTCGGTATGGATAATTCCAAGGTGCGTGACCTTCTTGGTGGTGATATCGACTATGCCTTTGAGGGACGCGAAGTGCTTGTGATGGATAAATCATTTCATGGCGGGGTAGTTTCGAAACCCATGGCAGCGGAGATCGAGCGACTGGCGCAAACGCGGGAACTTGCGGGTCATTTGAAGAAGGACGGTTCAGTCACGGAAGAGTATGGACTCACAGGTCTTGAAATAGCCCAAGCGCGTTTCTCGATAGATCAGGTTTCGGAAGTCGTGGAACATAAGCTTGACGGATACCTCCGGCAAGGCATCACTGCTGTTCATGACATGATTATCAGCACGCCGTTGGAACTTGAAGCGGCTCTTCTGTTGCGAAAGAAATGGAAAGACGAGCGGGGTATTGAATTTCCTATCACGAAGTTCCATCTTAGGCCCGAGATGATCGAACATTTGGCAGAAAACATGGACGAGCTGGAGAAGCTCAAGCTTATTTCGTGGGAAGAGACGCCGGAACTTATCGGCATGAAGCTTTTGGCTGATGGCAGCTTTGGCTCATATACCGCAAAGATGGGCGAACCCTTTTTGGGAGGCAAGGGAAGTGGCATTTGGTTCGATAAGATCGAGAAGATTAACCGTGCGTTAGAAATAGCGCGCGAGCATGGTATCACTGACGTGGCTATGCATGCTATCGGAGATGAGGGGATTCGCCGCGCCCTTCTGACCGCGAGGAAGTGGCAGGAGATCGCAGCGCACGGAACATCAGCCCCCACCTTTCGTATAGAGCACTTCTCGCTTCCGTTGCCGATGCAAGAGACGGTTGGCGAGGCAAAAAATATGGGAGTCTGGGTGGTACCTCAACCCAATTTCCTTTTGGACTTCGTATACAAAGACAGGTTGGGTGAACGCGTGAAATGGATTTGTCCGCATGGTGAGATCGTCAATCAGGGCGTACCGATGATGCTCGGTACCGACGGAATGCCGGATTCGATGCTGTATGCTATTTATGCGGCAACACATGCAGGAGAGGAACATCAGCGGTTAAGCCTCCCAGAAGCACTTTTTGCCTCCACTATCGCAACGGGGAACTATGAGGGAGCTAATCGTGGAAAACTAGCGGAAGGCCAGCAGGCCGATATCATCGTTGCTGATCCAGTGCTCATAAACAAACTAGCATCTGGTGACCCTGATATCGGATGGAATCCGGCAAAAATCGCAGAGCTTGAGGGCTCGATCCGTTCGGTGTACAAGACAGGGGTCCGTGTTTATGGCAGACCTTAATCTAACCAAGCGACAGCGCTAAAAGGTTGATTTTTCAAGCTAATTTAGGAATTAAAAATACTTGCGAAACATGCAGGTATGTGTTATAATTACTACAGATTTGAAAATTACATACGGCTTTGAACGGGTAAATATGCCGAATAAAGCCAAAGCAGAAAACCAAACGCCGAAAGGCGAATACAGAAAGGCAGAAAGAAATGAAAACAAAACAGATCGGATTGGTGGTCTTTGCACCTGACCTCATGGTTAGTGGGAGAATCGTCTCAAAGGCCACAGGGTCAAGGGACGACACGGCATTCGTCGTAGATACGGAGTCAGGGCTCATCGTCAAAACTGGCAACATTGTTGATGTGGGCGGTTGGGTCATGGCACAGCGTCGCTACAGTGGTCGCGCTGTCGCCGCCGAGCACTTCGGCGGGTTCGTACTTTCCGGTCTCTCTGACGCGCATGAGCACCCGGTGCTCTACGCGTCCCTCTCGATGATGGGTGCAGTCTCTGTCTATGGTGCGAACACGAGCGCTGAGGTCGTCAACAAGCTTGGCGCCGCGTTTCCCGATGATGCGAAAGCGTCGATCATAGGAACGGGACTGAACACCGCTGTTGTCAAAGATCTGTGCACGGATCACCTCGAACAACTGTTTCCAGGACAGGATGTCGTCGTCTACGACGGCTCTTTTCACGGCGCAGTAGTGTCGCGGTCGCTGGGAGCCAAGATCGAGAGCTTGATGAAGTCTCGTCCTAATGCCGCCGGTCATCTCGATAAGAATGGCTGCGCGACCGAGGACTACGGTCTCTCCGGTCTCGAGATTATCGAGGCCGCCTACACGCAGGAAGAGCTCGAGGGTGCCATTGAGGCGAAACTCGACAAGTACCTGCGGCAAGGCATCACGTCTGTGCACGACCTGTGCATGCGTTCTACGAAACAGGTTCTCGCAACGCTAACACTCCGCAAGCGGTGGAAGCAGGAGTGGGGATACGAGTTTCCTATCACGCGCATGTACATGCGGCCCAAGCACATTGCATTTGTTGTCGAGCACTTGAGTGAGCTCGAACGCAGCGGTCTTCTGACCAGCGACGATTTCCGTCGCATGTGTGGTTTGAAGCTCTTTGCTGACGGTTCCTTCGGGTCCTACACGGCAAAACTCTCGAAACCCTACATCAACCGGGACTCCGACGGCGCATGGTTTGACACACCTGAGTACATCCACGATTCACTCGCACTCGCGGCGGAGCACGGTATTACAACTGTTGCAATGCACGCGATTGGTGACGCTGGGGTGAATCAGGCGCTTATTACGGCAAGCGATTGGACTGGGATGGGAAAGGATCGTGGATTCGACCCCGTCTTCCGTATCGAACACTTCGAACTTCCGCTGCCGCTCAAGGAGACTCTCCATGCGGCGCGGGAACTTGGAATAGTTGTGGTGCCGCAGCACAACTTCCTGCTTGATGCGCCCTACCGGGATCGTCTGGGGGATAGAGTGGACTTCATTTGTCCGCATCGCTCCATTCTCGACGCGGGGATTCCCATGATGTCGGGGACGGACGGCATGCCGGATTCGGTCCTCTACGCCATCTACTTGGCAACGCACGCGAATCAGGAATGCCAGCGGTTGACGCTCCAGGAAGCTATCGCGGCCGCCACGGTGGCCGTCGGACGTTTCGAAGGCGACAATCGGGGAACACTTGAAGTTGGGCAGAAGGCGGACGTCATCCTTGCCAACGGCCTTCTCTTCACGATGTCACATGAGGGGGAAGGAGATCCAAATCTCTCATGGAATCCCGCGCACGTCGAGGCACTCGAGCATCAAATCAATCGGGTGTACAAGGGCGGGCAGGAGGTTTACGCGCTTCCTCCGAAATAGGCCGTCTGACTCGATATGTTCTTCAACCACAAAACCCTGTTCGCTACGGCGGACCGGGTTTTTCTTATTATTTCGATATATCGAAATAATAAGAAAACACCTCGGAAGGAATTCCGAGGTGTGACGTGGGCTATCGCTGTACGGCCCGGTAGAAACGACGACTGAACGATGGATTTTCCACGACGCTCCACCGACTGTTTTGAAGCACGTTGGTGGCTATGGGTTGCCATGAAAACAAGTTTACGCTTGCTTCCAAAACAATCCGATTTCCCACATCAGCGAATGTGTCAATTCGTACTCGTCTGTCGATTTCAAGTCCTACCGCGACTCTTAGGGGACTAGGAGCACCGAGCACGGTGATGCGCTCAGTTGCATACAAGTATCGTGACCTTGCTCCATACTGTATTTTTGAGAGGACGCGATAGGTTCCCGGCTGGTGGTCAAGGTTTACCGTCAAGGTTACGGTTCGGTTCCCGACTTGGTTTGCAGTTGTAGTCCCGACAAGCGTGTTGGTGATGAACGCCTCGTTCCCGTTCCATGGATTGGCGTCGGAATCGAGATAGAAGCTTACCGTTGCGTTTGTCTCCAATGCTCCAAAGGCCCACTGGTAATAGAATTGTACGGTAGTGCTTTGTCCCTGTCCGAGACTAAGTGGTCCGGTGATGTTGAGGCGGATGACATTCGGCCAGCTTGAGAGGACCGAGGGGAGTATCTGACGGTTATTGACGGCAGTACCTGCACCCAAGTCCCAACGTTGGTTAAAACCGTCCACGATACGACCACTGTCCGGATGCACCGGTGCTGCTGTATTCATCCGGTTACCCCCACCGATGAGGCTGTAGAGGAAACCGGCGTTGGTGCCCCGTTCCTCTGCAGAAGTCCACCAGAAGAGGCGCTCAACGGTCGAGACGGAAGCATTACCATCGTTTGCAGGGGTGTTCCAGTCGATCGTTCCGTGGTACCACAGATGCACATCGGAGTGATCATTGATGTAATCAGGCCAGTAGCCTCCCTGAAGCGCCGTTAGACGTCGATTATACGCTCCAGCCCTAGCGAATCCATGGATGCTAAGAGAATTGTCTTGCCAATAGTTGTCATGGAATAAGACGTTCTCATAGGTGTTGGTAAGCATTGCGTCGTTTTGAAACGCATAGCCATCGAGGGTTGTTTGGTGATCAACCCAAACGCCATTGGTGCCTAGTAGCTTAATCACTTCAGAGAGGAGCGACCCGCCTCGGCTGTGACCGATAGTATGGATGGGAAGTTCTGCAGGAGCGTGACCTCCCAATTCAGGAATGAAAGCAGGGGAAAGGAGTGTCGAGGCGAAGAGAGGTGCGACCTGCATCGTGCTGTAGCTAGTGTTGGCTAGATTTCTCCAGTCGAACAGAAGCACGATCTCTCCTGAATCGGAGGTCAGTGGATCATTTCCGCCAAGTCGCTGCCACGAACTTACGAAGGCGCTATTGGTGAAGTCGACGCTGACTTTGTAGAAGGTTGCCTTTGATCCCGGGAAGAATCGATACTCATCGATCCGGGTGGCCATGTAACTGACCCAACTGTCTATGTCGCTTCCTTGCCCGTGGGTGATCACGGTGATTCCTCCGGCCGAGCAGGAATGTTTTTCAAGCGAGATGAGAGAGAAGGTAAAGACGGCGAGTGCCAGTCGCAGATACGTTGGAGTTTTGATGTTTGGTATGTTCATAATTCATCATGGTGTTGTGAAGAACTTAGGAAAAAGCACGTTGCTTTCCTTTTTCATAGAGGACATGTTGCTAGAGTGCATATTACATAATAATAGTGTCAAATACAACAGCGTTTTTCGTTTTATGAAAAGCCCACCTGTGCACGCACAGGTGGGCTGTCGGGACCATCCCCCGGCTTAGTTTATTCGTGCGGACTAAGCCTTTCTCATTATAGATATACTTTTATCTTTGTTTTGACGGTGTGGATATCTTTTCTTGGTTCAAGCGTATACTTGGAACAGGAGTCATTACTAACGGTCGTTAGTTTTAACTGTTTTTACATATATGAAAGGATTACATATAGTGGCGTTTGTCCTTCTTGTTGTGGGAGGTCTCAACTGGCTTCTTGCAATCGGAGGATGGGATATTGCTACGTGGATGTCGGTGAGTTGGTGGGGTTCTCTCGTAAAGCTTGTCTATCTTCTTGTCGGTCTCTCGGCCATTTACGAGGTGACAACCCACAAAGGGAGGTGCAAGAATTGCGAGACAAAAGCTGCTCCTGCAGCTGGTGGAGCGATGTAGTTTTCTCGTAAGATTGAAAAAAACGCTTTCCCCCAAAGGAAGGCGTTTTGGTTAAAGTTTTTTCCGTTTTCGAAGTCTTGGTCGTTTGCACTCTGGAGGATTAACGGTCGCTACTCGGCCAGTACACCTTTTGGATTTTCTTCTCGCCTTTGGCTCAAGAAAATCTCAAGAAGGTTTTCGAATCCTCCACGGAGGCATAACATGCCTCCTATCGTTGCACTCTGGAGGATTCGAACCTCCGACCTTCCCAATGTGAATGGGACGCTCTAACCAACTGAGCTAAGAGTGCGGCAGTGCGAATTATAGCGCATGAACGATAAAATTCCATTACTTCACACACATGATGAATTTCTATATACTGGTCTTTTACGGGCCTATAGTTCAGTAGTAGAATGCGTCCATGGCATGGACGAGGCGCGAGTGCAATTCTCGCTAGGTCCAAAATTACTAATAAATAATATAAAGGTATGAAAAACCCTGAAGATGATGCTATAAAAAAGTTCAAGAGAGATGCGATAGAAAGTATCGATATGCAATTACAGGAAGGACTCAGAAAGATTGATGAGTCAGAAAAACAGAGAGAAAACGAAAGGGTGGTCAAGTTTATTGAAGATCTCAAGAAAAAGAAAGTGGATGTCGAAACCAGAGCTATCGATGATCGTTTTAAACAGCAGCTTTTGAAAGATATTGACGAACAGATTGTGGCGCAGGAGAAGAAACTTCAGGAATTAAAACAGTAAATTATTTTGCTGTATGGCAAACGGAAATGGAAAAAATGGAGTGGAACCGACGGTACTCGTGGTGTTTGGGGCCACGGGTGATTTAGCGCAACGAAAGATTTATCCTTCGCTTTTTGATTTATATCAGAAAGGATTACTTCCGAAGAAATTTCTCGTGATTGCGTTCGGAAGGCGCGAATTTTATGATGAAAGTTATCGGACGTTTGTACGGGAAAGCATCCAGAAAAGAAAAGGGGAGATTGAAAAATCTGCGATAGACCCCTTTTTGAGCACTGTTCGTTACATTCGAGGAGAATTCGAGAATATGGATTCATACAAGGGTCTCTCCGATGTACTTGTAGAAACCGATGTACGCTTCAACGTATGCTCCAATAAGCTATTTTATCTGGCAGTACCGCCCACGCTGTATGAATTAATTTTAACCAAGCTTTCTAAGTCAGGTCTCTCTATTCCTTGCGCGAATGGCGAAGGGTGGACGCGCGTCCTCATCGAAAAGCCGTTCGGTAGGGATATCGAAACCGCACACAAGCTTGACCGTCTTCTGGGGAAGCTCTTCAAGGAAGTGCAGATATTCCGCATTGACCATTACCTTGCAAAGGAGACCTTGCAGAACATCCTTGCGTTCAGATTCTCAAACGCACTCTTTGAGCCCCTCTGGAACCGAAAACATATTGAACGAATAGAGATACGTGCGTTTGAAAAAGAAAAGGTCCTTAATCGAGGCTCTCTGTATGACGGCTTGGGCGCACTTCGTGATGTAGGACAGAACCACCTCCTTTCGATGCTTGCCCTTATCGCTATGGAATATCCCAAGGATTTCTCGGCGCAGGAGATGCAGAAACAACGCGCCAATGTCATTAAAAACCTCATCCCTCTTTCAAGTTCCGAGATAAAGAAAGTAAGACGCGCTCACTATAGGGGCTTTACGGAGGTGGAAGGTGTTGATATCAGCTCGAAGACGGAGACTTTTTTCTCGCTGACCGCACGTCTCAAGGGGAGCCGCTTTAAAGGAGTGCCTATCGAACTTTCTGCCGGCAAGGCGCTTGAGGAGGATCGCGCAGAGATAACGGTGTATTTTAAAGACGTTGTCTATGCCGCCCACGATATACCGAGCAAGCGCAATGTCCTCACGTTTCGGATTCAACCCGACGAAGGCATTTCTATCCTTTTTTGGGTGAAGAAACCCGGGATCACTGAAAACGCGGTGCATCCCCAAACGCTTTCATTCAAGTATGCCGACGCGAAAGAAACGTTGCATTTGCCTGAGGCGTATGAGCAGGTGCTCTTCGACTGCATACGAGGAGATCAGACGCTGTTCGCTTCAACCGATGAGGTAGAAGCCGCATGGAAGTTTGTAACCCCGATCTTGGAGAAGTGGGGAGAAAATAAGCTGGACACGTATGAACCCGGTGCTTCGTTTGAGCAGATAGTTAAAGGAAATTAGGAAACCAGAATAAAACGATATTCTAGTATTCTATAGAATTGTAGAATAGGTATATCACATGAAACGTATGGAGAAAAAGTTGATTGGGTACATCGGGCTGGGAAAAATGGGGACCAATATGGCCCTGCGTCTCTCTACCAGGGGTTTTTCCGTTGTTGCCTTTAACAGGTCAGATGTGGGACGAGCGGCCGCTCGAAAGAAAGGGCTCACGGTAGTCGATTCGCTGGAGGAGCTCATAGGACGGCTTTCTAAACCCAGGACGCTTTGGGTCATGGTCAGCTCTGGTGGTGTCGATGAGTTATTGAAGAAATTGCTGCCACTGCTTTCAAAAGGCGATACCATAATCGATGGGGGGAATTGCCTCTATACCGATACTATCCGCCGCGCTCAAATGCTAAGAAAAAAGGGGATACATTTTCTCGATGCGGGAGTTTCCGGTGGCCCATCGGGGGCTCGCAAGGGGGCGTGCGTCATGGTAGGTGGAGAAAAAGCTGATTTCAACAGGTTGAGGAAACTGTTTGCCGCGACAGCTGCCCCAGGCGCGTTGCTCCACGCAGGTAGAAACGGGTCGGGACATTTCGTGAAGATGGTCCACAACGGCATCGAATATGGAATGATGCAGGCGCTTGCGGAAGGCTTTGAAGTTCTTAAGAGATCGCTTTTCTCGCTTGATCTAAAAAAGGTAGCGGCACTCTACAATCGTCGCAGTGTCATTGAGTCGAGGCTTGTAGGATGGCTTGAATCTGCGTATGGAACGTATGGCCAAGACCTAAAAAAGATTTCTTCCACCGTGGCTCATACGGGGGAGGGGGAGTGGACGATTCGAGCGGCAAAAAAGCTTGGTGTACCGACCAAAGTCATCAAAGAGTCATTGAACTTCAGGATTCAATCTGCAAAGAAGCCACGTTACGCGGGAAAGGTCCTCTCTGCTCTCCGGAATCAATTCGGTGGGCATAGCATCAAATAACCATGAGGGTGCTCTTTATCTGCAAAGGAAATGTGGGAAGAAGCCAGATGGCGGCAGCTATTTTCGAGTTGCTGGTGGATGGCAAGCATCAGGCACTAAGCGCTGGCTATGGGGTAAGTGAGAAAGCGGGAGAAAAAATACATGAAATGGTCATCTCATGTATGGCTGAAAAAGGATGTGATATCTCGAGGTGTGTCCGAAAGCCGCTGACTGAAAAGATTGTGGACGAAAGTGATAAAATCATTGTTATGAAAAACAAGGGTGACACCATATCACCGCTCTTGAGAAAAAGAAAAAATGTCGAATATTGGGAAATAGACGACCCCGAAAGCAGTCCGCTTGAATTTCATAGAATGGTTCGCGACTTTCTTGAAGACAAAGTAAAAAAGCTGGTTGCGACAATATAATCGGATGGAGCTCGTAAAGTGCAACAATGCAAGAGAAGCGGCGGTGAGGGCGGGGGATTTTCTCTCGCAGGAGCTAGTTCATTTCTCCGATAAGCCCACACTTGTGCTGGTGTCAGGCGGTTCATCGCTTGCCATGCTTGACTATGTGAATGAGGCGACGCTTAGAAAAAACCTCTCTCTCGGGCAAGTAGACGAGCGTTGCACAAAAGACGCGCGATTCCTCAACGCGAGGCTCTTCCGGAAAACCGCATTCGCCGAAAAAACCTCCGCGCTGGGGATTCCTTTTGTTGCCGTAGATGTATCGGGAATAGAGAGCGCGCGCGAATCAGCGATCAACTACGAACGCTACCTTAAACAATGGAAATCCATATTTTCCGCGGGCATCGTCATCGCCCTCTTGGGTATCGGGAGTGACGGCCACATCGCGGGGGTGATGCCCTCTCCCGGCGATCAAGTGGTATTCGATCAATTATTCTATGATACTCGTGCATGGGTCGTTGGATATGAGACGAAAGGGAAAGGAGAGTTTCCCTCACGTGTCACGCTCTCCCTCCACTTTCTTCTGCAGGAAGTGACGACGGCCTTTGTGTTCGCGTGCGGCAAAGAAAAGAAAGCAGCGATAGAGAAGACACTTGCTCCCGACGGTACGTTTGCCGAAACTCCGGCTCGGATTATAAACCAGATGCAATCGGTTTTTCTTTTTTCCGATGTTGTGTGATACTCTCGTTTCGAGACTGTCATTCCAGTATTCTATAGAATTATAGAATAGAAATAATATGAAAAGAGCGGTGTTAACCGCTCTGCGCCATAAGTATTTCTCAATGGCCGTCACAATAGTGTTCAGCGAGCCTCGCCAGATAACTCCTTCTTTGATTCTTCGACCAGTCTTTCCAGCTCGATACTATCCAGCGAAGCAGATCTTTGGGTAGACAGATTCCGCAATAGCCAGCCCTGAATGCTTTCTCGTCTGGATCGGGGAAGCCGTTTCGGACGAGAATATGTCGTACTTCTTCGTAGGTCTTTATCCCTACGTTGTCTACGTTGCCGAAGCCATTTACGCGATGCTTACCGCCGTTAAGTACGAACCATCGGTAGAAATCAAAGACCGTCTGTCCTTGCGGTAATCCGCAAGCGATCCTCCGTGCTCTCTTCGACCATTTCCTTGACAAGACAAGTATCGGTGATCGAAGAGTTAGTGAACTCTTTTTCATACATACCTTTGCTGTTGTTTTGGAACTTGTGTTTGTCTGAAACTACCATACAATAGCCCGTATGTCATTAGCTATCGGCATGGAGTGAACACAATCGGCAACGAGTACTCCATACCATTCACTTTCAGGATCTTTTTGCCACCTCCACGGTACGAGAGAAATATAACCAAGCGTAATCAAAATGGCCGGATTATAAGCTCGGCTGCAAGATAAAGAAGAGAAGTCCGCTCTGGAAAAAACTACTATGCCCGACGGGACATTTGCCGAGACTCCCGCCCGCATTGTCAATCAGATGCGTTCGGTGTTCCTGTCTTCTGATTTACTTTAGAGATCTCAAATAAATAGCCCGACACCTTTCGGTATCGGGCTTGTAGATAACTGGTTCGCCAGTTAGGCGTTTTGGTGCTCGAGCTTTTCGGCTCTTCTTTTCCGGCTCTGAAGTGGCCCGGTGCCAAGCGCACTATCGAGTACTGTGCTTAGCGTAGTACCAAAACTTCGATTGCCCTCATCTAGCTCAAGCATGAGCTGGTGCAGTGCGAAGTTTGGGTCCTGGCGCGCGATATGCTCCGATCCTTGTGAACGACAGAGCTTGAAAAAAAGCTCTGCGTCTTCCTGTGAGAGAACGATTTCTTTCGCTTCAGTTTCTTCTGGCATAACGTTCCTTTGGTTTGATGTTCTGTGAACAGTATAACATTTGGGTCATTAATCCTTGTACGTCATGAGGTTGACGTTGGTGTGGAAGATACTGGAAACCCAGATTTCGTCTTCAAGCGGTTTGCCTTCCTGTTCGTGCAATTCAACTATCTTTTGCCAGAACTCGCGGACGAGGTAGCCAAAGACAAAGAGACCGCAGTCATCGATCCACTTGGATATCCGCTTGGCAAGGACAGGGTAGAGCTCCTCGGCAAACGCTTTTCGTGCGGGGTCCCTCTCCCATGCGGAATGGTCGCGGAGGAATCGCCGGCACTCCTCATCCGACCACGATTCATACACATCGGCATGACCATAGGCAGAAAGAACCCAGTAGAGAATCACCCGATAGACTTCGGGGAACTTCCTCTCTAGCGCAATTTTCTCCGATTCATTGTCGCGAAACCGGAACATGAGGCGAACTACCTGCGTCTGCTCTTCGTCGAGTGGATATTTCCCCTCGGGTGTCTTTGGCTTGTCCTCGTTTACGTACGCGCCCGCTACTTCGTACATGGACCAGCCGCAGAAGACCTGCTCGTACATATTGAAACGAGCTTCAGCGGCTTCAATAGCGTTAGCGTACACATTAGTGTCGCCAAATCGATTCGGGTCGAACCAGTGAGGGTAGGCGTGAAGTTCTTGAAGTATTTCCGACACGTGGTCGTTGAAATACTTTTTAACCGTGTCCAATTCTAACCCTTTCTTCAGAGCACCAAAAATACTGCCTTGCGTGGCAATCCTTCTCGGGAAATATATTTCGGCGAGAATGCTCCGACGACCTGGCTTGAATCTGTAGGACACATCCGCTTCCTTTGCGGGAGGTCCCGTAACGATGCCTGTCATATCTGTCCTTTCGCTGTTTGTTGATGTCAAAGAGTCACTGACTCCGCAGACAAACTACAAGGAGAATGTCCTTTTGTCAACATAACAAATTTTGATACAATTCCGAATATGGATACGAGCATCAGGGCAAAAAAGGGATATGGAGATTTTGGGAGTTTGAGTACGAATTACGCAAAGGCGCGGAAGGGTTTCCCAGATGAATCAATCGATTTTATTTTCGAAAAGATAGGACAGGAAAGTCCCCGTGTTTTGGATTTGGGATGCGGGACGGGCATCGCCACCGAACAATTACACGAGAAGAGTGCTAATGTTTTCGGAACAGATATTGATGCAGATATGATACGGCTGGCACAGGGACAGGGAGATAGTCGGTCAAAAATAAAGTATCAAGTCGCCCCGGCAGAGAAACAACCTTTTGCCAACGATGAATTTGACACTGTAACCGCATTCAGCGCCTTTCACTGGTTCACAACCAAGGAAGCGTTGGATGAAATCAAACGTGTCCTAAAACCTAGAGGCATCTTCTTTGCGATAAACAAGAACGAAATTGATAATTTCAAAAAGGAGAATAGAAGAATACTGCAACAATTCGTTGAAAGAGAACTGCCCGACGCTAAAAAAGAATACGACTCCGCAGTAATCCTAAAAGAAAACGGGTTTCGGAATATTGATAAAAATCATTTCCCCGTTACGGAATACTTCAGCCCAAGCGAAGCGGTTGAATATGTCCAGACGATGAGTATTTGGAACTTGGTGCCAGAGAATAAAAGGAGTGAAGCGCGGAAGAAGTTTTCAGAACACTTCAAACAAATAGCAAAGGGCGGAAAAGTTGAACGGAGACTTGAGGTCGTCATTGTGTCAGGACAATACTTTGAGTAATATTGCGGGATGGCTTTAAGCATAGGTATCGTAGGACCCCCCAACGTCGGGAAATCGACGCTTTTTAACGCACTCACCAAGCGTTCGGTCCCTGCTGAAAATTATCCCTTCTGTACGATAGATCCGTCTGTAGGCATTGTGGCGGTTCCTGACGAGCGGCTGGAGAAGCTCAATGAGTTCTCGCATTCAAAGAAGAAAGTCCCGGCCGCGGTTGAATTTGTTGATATCGCCGGACTGGTAAAGGGCGCCGCATCGGGCGAAGGCCTTGGCAATAAATTCCTCTCTCATATCCGAGAAGTAGATGCTATCGCGGAAGTAGTGCGGATATTTAAAGACGACAAGATTATCCACGTTGAAAAGCAGATCGACCCATTACGCGATATCGAGGTTATCAATCTAGAATTGATACTCGCAGACCTTGAGACGGTAACGAAGAGGCTCGGCTCGATTCAAAAGGACGTAAAAGCCCATAAAAAAGAGGCGCTCGCTGAAGCGGCAGTGCTCGAGAAAGTCCGGAAAGCGCTAGAAGACGAGAAGCTCTCGAGCCAAACCGAGCTCCATGACGAGGAAAAAGCAATTCTAGAGCAAATGCATTTACTCACGATGAAGCCGATACTCTATGTCTTGAATTTCTCCGAAGCGACAGAAAATGAGGAAGCGACAGTAGTCTCCCAGCTTACCGGGCCCTACGTCAAAATCGACCCCGTGTTTGAAAAAGGCTTGGACACTCTGGTTAAAAAAAGCTACGAGACGCTCAATCTCATCACTTTTTTTACGACAGGTGAAGATGAGACACGCGCGTGGACGATAAAACGAGGTTCAACGGCTCCCATTGCCGGAACAGCTATTCACACTGATTTTCGGGACAAATTCATAAAGGCCGAGGTAGTTTTCTGGAAAGACCTACTTGATGCCGGTTCGTATGCCGCTGCTCGAGAAAAAGGTCTGGTGCGCACAGAAGGGAAGGCATACGTTGTGAAGGACGGAGATGTCATTGAGTTTAAAATATAGTTCTTATATCAACCGCACAAAAACTTCCAATACCCTTATCGTACGCTATAGCAATGAATAGGGGTATGGGTATTTGACAAGGTCACCTATAAAGGTATAGTATTATCTGAAAGTTCCACAACCAAAACCATAACGGAGAGTTCTTTGAAGAAACGACAGACCTTGTACCTTGTTTTGTTCAGCATCTTTCTCACCGCAACAGTGCTAATGGCAGGTAAAATCGCGATGCCCGATGGCCAATCTCACGGTGATGATCTACTGACCATATTTTTCATCTGCGCATGTTCTACTGTATTCTGGGGAGTGTACGTGTGCGCCGTTCCTAACGGTGACGCGATTGATTTCAAGCGTCTTCCTCAAGGCAAACCGCTTGAAATCCTTGCTCGCTATGAGGCACGTAAAAGGCACCTACCTTCTTCTCAATGTCGTCTTTGACAGGAGCGAAGTGGACATTGTACCCATCTTGGTATGGGTAAAGGGGAAAGTGGCACCTACCTCGAAAGACTTTGCGTGGATGAAAACTCGCAGACACAAAGAGTTCTCGCGTTTGGCAGAACCGAGGCAGGGAGTACACGTTGCATTGCTCTAGTGGGTCAGGATGCTTTCAAAGCGCGAGTTAATCATCGCGCTTTTTTCTTTGTAATATTCCTGTTGTTACAGCGTCTCCTTTGTTGTACAATGATTACGTTATTGCCTAGTGAGTGAAAGGGGAAAGAATACATCTTTATTTTTTCCTCCGAGCGAATGACCTGTCTGCGTGTCCGCACAGGCAGACGGCAACAAAGAGTTTGATTTCTTTATCCATCATCTCAATAATTTTCTACTATGGAAGGAATAAAAGTAACCCCAAAAGACTTTTTCTTGCACTTAGGGAGCGCGGTAGGGCTTTACGTGAGCGCGATAAGCCTTATCAACCTCCTGTTTAGCATCATCGCCTACGCGTTTCCGGATAATCTCGACTACTACGTAGATCCGTATTCAAGCGCGGTGCGCTGGGGTATCGCGATATTAATCATCTTCTTTCCCATATTCGTTTGGATAACCTCTATTGTGAACAAAGGTTTGAGCATTAATCCAGCCCAACGTGGCATTTGGATTCGACGATGGCTCGCGTACCTGACCCTTTTTATCGCAGGTATCACGGTTGCCGTCGATCTTGTGGTTTTGGTCAACACCTTCCTTGGCGGCGAGATCACGACGCGCTTCTTCCTTAAGGTGCTTACGGTGTTGGTGGTTGCCGGTGGGGTGTTCTGGTACTACCTGAGCGACTTGCGCCGCGATTCGGGGAAACAAGCTATTTCAGGGAAGACATTCGCTATCGGTGCGACAGTATTGATCCTTTTGTCGCTTGTGGCGGGGTTTCTGGTTATGGGCTCACCTGCCACTGCTAGGAAAATGAAGTTCGATGAACGGCGCGTGAGTGACCTTCAAAATGTTCAGTGGCAACTCGTCAATTACTGGCAATTGAAGCAGAGCCTGCCCACCTCTCTCGAGGGACTTACTGATCCGATAGCGGGTTTCATTGCCCCCGTTGACCCAGAAACAGGTACAGCGTATGAATATAGCAAAAGCGGCACGATGAGCTTTTCGCTTTGTGTGACATTCTCTCTCCCTTCATCAGATAACGGAAGAAATGCTTACATTGCTAAGCCAGCAGGTCCATACGCAGAATCAAATGAGAACTGGCAACACAAGGAGGGACGACAATGCTTTGAGCGAACCATAGATCCTACCCTTTATCCACCGCGTAAGAATTAACAATTCTTAACCTTTCGATATATCGAAAGGTTAAGAAAACCACCTGCTTTCGCAAGTGGTGATTCCACAACGTCGTTATCGAACTAGCAGACGTCTTCCACACTAGTCGTGAAATTGACAAGGGCTAGTTCAGCGGCTTTAATAGCCTGAAGTATTTGACGTGGGGTCGGTTTTTTTTGAGTTAGAGGCTTCTTGGAGATTTCGAAACCGAGCCGCTGTAACGTTCTTTTCGCATGAGCGATAAGATCTAGGTAATCGCGCTCAGAGAACACAGCAACACCTCTTATTTCCGGGAAAGGGATGCACTGTTTCTTAAAAGGGAACTCCGTCAAGATGTAGAGACCGTCTTCGAGTCCCCCCTCTCCACTACAAATCTCGCCACTGTAGATACCGAACCATTTTCCAATGTCTCCTTTGACAAAAACAATGGACTTCCCAACGACGAGCCGATCGCGATTTTTTTCAAGGATTTCTCTTATATTCATAGATTTCATACGGTTGACTGTTCTTTTTGCATTGTACGCTCATTTTGTCTTAGTTCAAGTTCTGTTGTAGCATTTGCCTATGTCCGATAGGACAATTTATAATTGCTTACGTTGTGGTTATACGCGAATACACGTGTCTATCTTTCACTAAACTCACCATTTATATATTATGAAGAGAGTTATCAGCGGCCGAAACGATTATAAATTGTACTAACCGGGTATGAAACCATACGACCACAAGACAATAGAAAAGAAATGGCAGAAAAAGTGGGAGCATGACCGTATCTACGAATCAAAAGAGGATAAGAAAAAGGAGAAGATGTATGTGCTCGATATGTTCCCGTATATTTCGGGGGCAGGCCTCCATGTGGGACATCCTAAGGGGTACATCGCTACGGATATCTATTCTCGTTTCAAGAGGATGCAGGGATACTCGGTGCTCCATCCTATGGGGTTTGATGCGTTCGGGCTTCCTACAGAGAATTACGCGATAAAAACCAGGACGAATCCTGTCGATTCGGTTGCAAAGAATATCGAGCGATTCAAAGAACAACTTAACCTGCTTGGATTTGACTATGACTGGAGTCGCGAGATAAATACTACCGATCCGAAATACTACAAGTGGACGCAGTGGATTTTTCTCCAGCTATTCAAGAAAGGACTCGCCTATGAATCGAACGAGCCGATAAACTGGTGCCCGGTGGATAAAACAGGTCTCGCCAATGAAGATGTTGAGGAGGGAAGATGCGAGCGCTGTGGTGCTTTGGTTGAAAAAAAACCCATGCGACAGTGGATGCTACGCATCACAGATTACGCAGAGAAGCTGTTGGAAGGTTTAGGCTCGCTTGACTGGCCAGAATCCATAAAGGAACTCCAGAGGAATTGGATAGGGAAATCAGAAGGTGTCACGTTTAGGTGCAACGTGAAAGACTTAGGGATGGAGGTAGAGATGTACAATTCTGTGCCTCAAACCTACAGAGCAGAAACATTTACCGCGATCGCACCTGAGCATCCGCTGGTCAAGCAATTAGTGCAAGGGACTTCTTATGAAAAAAAGGTTATCGATTTCGTCGAGAGAATAAACAAAAAAAAGGCGGGGAACAAATTCGACATAGGTTCTGATTTAGAGGGGGTGTTTACAGGCAGATATATCGAAAATTATGCAGGCACCGGAAGAGATCTGCCAATTTGGGTTGCTTCGTACATTGTATACGAATACGGTACCGGTATCGTTAATTGCAGTGCGCACGATGAACGAGATTATGCATTTGCCAAAAAATCCGATATCCCCCTCAAGGAAGTCGCAGAACCCTTTTTCAAGAAGATTCGAGATCAGGACGCAGTACATCCAGATTTGCCGCTTCGAGAACGCAATGCAGTAGTCTGCGTGGTCAAACATTGGTCAGAAGACAAATACCTCTGTCTTTCATGGAAAAAGACTGACTGGAAGGGTTTTATTATTGAAGGTGTTGAGAAAGGCGAAGATGCTGTAGAAACTGCCAAGAGAGGGATTGCAGAAGAGACTGGGTATCAAAATGCCACTTTTGTAAAAAAGCTTGGCGGTATAATCCATTCCCAGTTTTATCATGCGGTAAAAAAAGAAAATAGGTCGGCACATTTTGAACCTTTGTACTTTGAATTAAGTGATGGAGCAAGGAAGGAGACCGAGCAGCATGAAAAAGACTTGCATGAAGTCGTATGGGTATCTCGCAGTGAAGTTTCATCATTCATAAACAGAGAGGATATGAAGCTGATCTGGGATCGGTTCCTCGGAAAGGACAGGCCAATTATAAAAAATGGACTTCTTACTGAACCTGTAGAATTTAAAGGGAGAGAATGGTCTGAAGTACGATCCGATATCATCACCCATCTAGAAGAAAACAGCTTCGCGAAGAGGTCTGTTAACTACAAGTTGCGGGATTGGGTTTTTTCGCGCCAGAGGTATTGGGGCGAGCCGATACCACTGATCCATTGTGAGAAATGCGGTGTTGTGCCCGTTCCGGAGAAAGATTTGCCCGTTACGCTTCCTAAAGTAAAACACTATGAGCCCACAGGAACAGTGGAGTCGCCCCTTGCAAGCATCTCGAAGTGGGTTAACGTCGAATGCCCACAGTGTGGAGGAAAAGGGAAAAGAGAGACAAATACGATGCCGCAATGGGCCGGTTCCTCCTGGTACTACCTCCGTTATACTGACCCAAAGAATAAAAAAGAATTTGCTTCGCGTGAGAAGATGGACTATTGGTTGGGAGCCAGCTTGCCCCTTCGAAATCCTGCACAGCAGGATGCAGGTGGGGTCGATTTCTATGTCGGAGGAGCCGAACACGCCACACGCCACCTCATCTATGCCCGCTTCTGGCATAAATTCCTTTTTGATCAAGGATTGGTCTCCAAACCTGAACCTTTTAAAAAACTCCAGCATGTCGGCCTCATCATGGGGGAGGATGGGAAGAAAATGTCCAAGCGATGGGGTAACGTCATAAATCCCGACGAGATCGTTGAGAGATTCGGCGCGGACAGTCTCCGAGTCTACGAGATGTTCATGGGACCTTTTGACCAAAGCATTGCCTGGAATACCGATAATCTCGTCGGTGCACGGAGGTTTTTGGAAAGAGTCTGGAATCTGCAACAGAAGATCTCTGACAAAGAGATAGTTGATGAGAATAATGTACTGCTTCACAAGACGATAAAGAAAGTCACTGAAGATATAGGGGAATTCAAGTTCAATACCGCGATAAGCCAGCTCATGATACTCGTCAACGACTTTGAGAAAAAAGAAGTCGTCAGCAAAGACTCTTTACTGAAACTGCTCTTGCTCCTAGCCCCATTTGCACCCCATCTGTCAGAGGAAGTGTGGAGTACCTATGGAACTGGCGGCTCTATCCATGGTGAACTTTGGCCCACGTTTCGAGAGGAGGTCATCGCAAAAGCAGATGTGACTATCGCTATCCAGGTAAACGGCAAAATACGAGCTAGCATAAGGATATTTTCAGCTATGACGGAAAAAGAGATTATCGAGCAGGCGCTCCTTTTACCAACGATACAAAAATGGGTAGGGGAGAAAAAACCGAAAAAATTGTTCTACGTCCCTGGGAGGATCGTAAGCATCGTGGTTTGACGTGAACTCATGAGAAGTCCACTTCGTCAACAACCCCTTGACAAGGGATGGGTGCTGTGTAGAATCAATAGTACAGACATTTCATTACTATATTGGCTAACACATATTCTATGGCATCGTTGAAGATGAAGCCGAAACAAGTTGTTAAGAGATTGCTCGTGGTTCTTCCAGAGAGGGCGCGTGATGTTATCGTTGCACGGTTCGGTCTTGGTAAGAATTCTGCTCGGGCTACGCTGGAGTCTATCGGGAAGCGCTATGGTATAACGCGCGAACGCGTGCGACAGATCGAGAATTATGCCCTCAATAATATCCGTAAGTCGGATCATTTCAAAAAAGAAACCACCGCTTTCCAGGAGCTAGAAGCCATGGTGCACTCCCTTGGCGGTGTAGTTGCGGAAAAGGACATTCTTCACTCCCTCGCTAACGATAAAAGCTTTCAGAACCATATTATGTTCATGTTGGTGCTCGGCGAATCCTTCTATAAGGAAAAGGAGGATGATATGTTCCATCACCGCTGGCACGTTGATCACGAGCTTTCACGAAGAGTGCATGAATCTATCCGCAGACTCTATAAGAGCCTCAAGGATGATGACATCATTCCGGAGGCAGACATGGTCGCGGCATTTTTGGAACACCTTAAGGATGTTTCAGAGAAATATAAGAACGAGGAGATCCTCAAGCGCTGGTTGTCTATGACCAAGGTCATCGGGAAGAACCCGCTTGGCGAATGGGGTCTCGCTTCTTCGCCGAACATTAAAGCCAAGGGTATGCGAGACTACGCGTTTCTAGTGCTCCGCAGACATGGCTCACCGATTCATTTCCGCGATGTGGCAAAGCTTATCACTGACCTTTTCGGCAAAAAAGCGCACGTGGCGACTACGCACAATGAACTGATAAAGGATTCTCGCTTCGTGCTCGTCGGGAGGGGGTTGTATGCCCTTTCAGAGTGGGGATATGTCTCAGGAGTTGTTCGCGATGTTATCCGTAAGATTCTTGAAAAGAATGGGCCTCTCACCAAGGAAGAAGTCATAGACAAGGTGCTCAAAGAACGATACGTCAAAGAAAATACCATTGTCGTTAATCTTCAGAATCAGCGCTATTTCAAGAAAGATAAAGAAGGCAAGTATTCTTCAGTAATCTAGAGAACATCTCAAAACATCCTCCGCCTAAGGCGGAGGATGTTTTGATTTCTGGCAGATGTAGTATCATGTAAGCTACATGTTCACCGTACTCGCACATGAAATCTCCGCCACACTAGCGATATTTTCCATTGTTTGGCACACCATTCTGCCATTTGCTCCAATATGGCTTCCGCTTCTCCTCGGCATGCTTTTCATAAAAACGTGGCTCAATTACATTCGTGCCGACTTTATAGCCAATAACAAGAAGTTCCTTATCGAAATAAAGCTTCCTCGAGAAATCGAGCGCACGCCGCTTGCCATGGAGACATTCCTCTACTCGCTTTGGCAGAAACCCGCCGCGCATTATATCGAGGGGTACTGGCAGGGAAAGGTCTCAGCCTGGTTCTCACTTGAACTAGTCTCTGTTGGAGGACAAGTGCGTTTCTATATTTGGGGATTCGATAAGTACAGGAGCATCGTAGAAGCTCAGCTCTATGCGCAATACCCCGATATAGAGATTAACGATGCTGCGGACTACACCCACACGGTAGTTCATGATTTAAGTAAGTTCTTCATGTGGGGAACATATTTCAAGCTTACCGACAAAGATGTCTATCCCATTAGAACCTACGTTGATTACGGTCTTGAAAATGAAAATCAAGAAGAAGAAACGAAGGTTGATCCTCTCACGGCTGTTCTTGAGTATCTTGGATCTATGAAACCCCACCAGCAAGCCTGGATACAGATCCTCATCCAAGGTCACATCCAACGGGGTTTGATACAAGGGCATTTCATCCCCGTAAAAGATTGGAAAGAAGCCGCCCATCGCGAGATCCAAAAGATCAAAAAAGAAGCGGGCATCGGCGAGCCAGGGGTCTTTGGCATGCTGACCAAAGGCCAGCAGAATAAAATAGAAGCCATTGAGCGGAGTGTAGAGAAATTTGCATTTGACACCATCATTCGCGCATTCTACATCGGACCGACAGGTGAACCCGACCCTGGTGCCATTCCAGGCCTCATCGGAACCGTACAGCAGTTCAGTTCAAAAGATCTCAACGGTTTTAAACTCGGTTGGTTTACTGATTTTGATTATCCATGGATGGATTTTAGACGCATTCGACGTACCGCAGCAGAAAAACACATGCTTCGTGCCTACAAACTCCGCTCGGGGTTCAATGCACCGTTTAAGCATTACCACTGCAAACCGTTCATCTTGACCACAGAAGAAATAGCTACGCTCTACCACTTCCCAGGTAGCGTCGCAAAAACCCCGACGCTCTCCCGTATCGAGTCGAAACGTTCGGATGCGCCGCCCAATCTGCCTGTTTAAGAATGCAACGTGTAAATAAAAAATAAGATTTTTGATTTTTTAATGTAACAGTAGTCTTATGCATCACCTACGCACTCTCTGGTTTTTCCCGCGCCTACTTAATTATTGGCATTCTTCAATACGTCTCCGCAGAGCCGTCCTGCTGGTGCTGGTCACGCTTCTTGTCGCTTTACTTATGCTTGTGCGTCCTCCAAGCGATTTTCCGAAGAATGAGCTTCTCATCGTACGGGACCGGGCGAGCATCATGGAGACCGGGGAATACTTGCATGATCATCACGTCATAACGTCGCCTCTTCTCTTCTCGTTGTTCATCAAATTCTTCAATCCAGAGAACGGCGTGCTTTCGGGAGCGTACTATTTCGCAAAACCCATCGATTTGGTAACAGTTGCGTACCGTATAGCAAAAGGTAAGTCAGGGCTTACACCTTTCACCGTGACAATTCCTGAGGGAAGCAGTATATTCCAAATAGGTGAGATTATTTCTCGTGTTGTTCCTGATTTTGACACCGAACAATTCATCGCTCTTTCCAAAGAACACGAGGGGTATCTTTTCCCTGATACGTACTATTTCTTACCGACCGTTAAACCCGAAGAGGTAGTATCCGCGATGCAGAAGGCATTCGATACAAAGATCGGCGCAGTCGAAAAAGAAATACGCGAATACGGGCGACCTCTTAGTGAAGTCATTAAAATGGCTTCCTACCTTGAAGAAGAAGCTCGACTCATGCAGACGAGGCGCATGATAGCCGGGATACTTTGGAAGCGACTCGATGAGGGGATGCCGCTCCAGATCGATTCGACCTTTCAATACGTCAATGGCAAGAACACCTTTCAGTTAACTCTTGATGACCTAAAAATCGATTCCCCCTTCAATACCTATAAATATAAAGGGCTTACACCTACACCGATATCTAACCCAGGGCTTGATGCCATACTTGCAGCGGTGACGCCAATAGAGAGCAAGTATTATTTCTTCCTTTCAGACATGGATGGTGTGATGCATTACGCAGTGACCCATGACGAGCACGTGGCGAACAAAGACCGCTATCTTCGATAGCGGTCTTTCACAGAACTACGCAGATTCACCCGCCAAAAATTCTGAGGGGAGTTTAGGCGGACAAGCGCTGAACTATGCGGAAACCATGTCTTACGATATATCGTAAGAGAACCACTGTACCCATATATGGGTACAGTGGTTTCGTTATAAACAGCAAAAAAGAAAAAGCCGATCGGTGAGGCTCGGCTTTTTGTCATTGTCCCTTGTTTCAATTCTTCGCTTTCATCTACTTTAGCATTATGTACTGTGAATTACGAAACTCCCTTTTCTCTCGTTTCCATACTACAATGACAACGGACGCCCTGAGGCGTCCGTTGTCATGAATACCTCGATTCAACTCTACAACGACATAGTAACAAAAGTCTCCTTCTTCTTCAAACAA
>DATDXL010000014.1:0-6369 GCA_036517235.1 Minisyncoccota bacterium | reverse complement strand
GAGCTGTTTGAAGAAGAAGGTGACTTTTGTTACTATATCGTTGTAGATTTGAATACTCGTATTCATGACCACGGACGCCTGAAGGCGTCCGTGGTCATTGTATATGAAAATGGGTGAAAAGGGAGTTTCGTAATTCACAGTGCTTAGGGCTTTGAGCTTAGAGTTTAAAAAGAAAAACCGCCGGACCCGAAGGGTACGACGGTTGGATTGATTCACAAGTTTATCCTGTCAAAGCACGCTCTCAAGAGTGCCCAGGCTTCCGATGAATCCACCCTTTTCTTCGGAGAACCAGAGAAGTTTCACCTGAGTACGTTCTTCCCGCAAGTTGATGTTCTCTATAGTTTTGCAACAGAGCCTCCTCCTTTTTCTTTCTTGCCTTTGCACTGATGAACTCTTCTGCCCTTTTTCTCCATTCTGCGTCAAAATGATGCCGAAAGACACCAATCACAGTATGGCCCTCTATAGCCGCGCGCAGAGATTCACAAAGAAGGTGATTAGTTCCATCTCCAGCCAATCTGTTGCGAGAGTGGTCTCGAAACGTACAGGCTAAGTTGTAATCCAGCGGGCTGATAGGTGCATTCCTCCATGTTAGGTATGTAAGGAAGGCTGCTCTGATGGAGTCTGGGAGCTGGTCAACAACTGACTGAAAACTCTGCCTGTGTTCGAAACCTAACGATGGATGAAATTTCATGACTATCCTTTTTAGGTTGTGCGGATTATACCAATGGCAATCCGCGATTTCTGTTGGGGTGCGAAAATCTAATAACTATTTTGCATTCTTTCGGACGATTGTCAAGTACTGCAAGTAGTCAAGTTGCACTATAATGACCCCACGTTCACATATTTTTAGCAATCCTGAATTCTATGTTCAGGTTAAGTTTTAATCGCTATGAAAAAAGAGAAAAGCAAGAAGAGCTCCTCTCCTGTCGTGCCTCTTGGAGACAGGATTCTTATCAAAGAAATCAAGGAGAACTCGGGAGAGACGATGTCTAAAGGAGGAATCATTATTCCTGAAACAGTACATGAAGACAAAGGTGCGAAAAAGGGTAGCGTCATTGCGGTCGGGAAAGGGCGATACGATGATGGAGTATTGGTACCGATGGAAGTTTCAGTGGGTGATACCGTGCTGTTCCAGTGGGGGGACCAAGTGAAGATTTCTGGCGAAGAGTATCATATTGTGAGCGAGTCCCAAATCATCGCTATCGTAAAATAGTTCATCACGTAAAAAGTTTTTAAAGTTTGTAAAGAGAGCCACTTTTCAGACTTTGTGAACTTTATAACCTTATAAACTTTATAAACTGAATCATTATGGCAAAACTCATCAAATACAATGAAGATGCTCGCAAAGCGCTACTTCGCGGAGTAACAGCGGTTGCTGATGCGGTCAGAATCACCCTCGGTCCCAGAGGCAGGAACGTAGTGCTCGATAAGGGGTATGGCAGCCCCACCATCACCAACGATGGTGTTTCCATCGCAAAAGAGATAACGCTCAAGGATAAGTTCGAAAATATGGGTGCGGAAATCGTTAAGGAAGTCGCCGAAAAGACCAATGACAATGCGGGCGACGGCACTACTACCTCGGTAGTACTCATGCACGCGATCGTTTCCGAAGGCCTGCGCCAGACATCGATGGGGGTCAACGCGATGGGTGTTCGCGCCGGTATTGAAAAAGCCGCGGAGAAAGTCGTTGATTCGCTTAAGTCGATTTCAAAGCCCATCAAATCAAAAGAAGAGATCCGTCAGGTGGCTACCATTTCTGCAGAATCTGCCGAGATGGGTACTAAAATCGCAGAGACGATCGATAAGGTTGGCAAGGATGGTGTGGTCACGGTAGAGGAATCTCAAACGATGGGGGTAGACTCTGAGGTAGTGAAAGGATTCGAGTTTGATAAAGGGTACGTTTCTGCCTACATGATAACGAATGCTGAGCGTATGGAAGCCGAGTACCGTGACCCATTGATACTCATCACCGACAAAAAAATTTCAGGTCTCAAGGAAGTGCTCCCGATGCTTGAGAAAATAGCGCAGACAGGAAAGAAAGATTTGGTCATCATCGCTGAAGACGTCGAAGGTGAAGCGCTTACCACGTTTGTAGTAAATAAGATTCGAGGGAACTTTAACGTCCTCGCGATTAAAGCTCCCGGTTATGGAGATAGAAAGAAAGAGATACTCCAGGATATCGCAGTGATGGTTGGAGCTAAAATAGTCTCAGAAGAATTTGGTGTGAAGTTCGAAAACGCGGAGTTGGATGTGCTCGGAAATGCATCGCGTGTCACTGCGAGTAAAGACAAAACGCTTGTGGTGGGCAGTAAGGGTAAGAAGGCCGACATCGAGGCGCGTGTCGCACAGCTCCGAAAGCAGCGCATTGACACTACCTCGAAGTATGATTCAGAAAAGATCGACGAGCGGATCGCGAAATTGACCGGCGGCGTCGCGGTCATCCGCGTTGGCGCGGCTACCGAGACCGAGATGAAGTACCTCAAGCTCAAGGTGGAAGATGCCGTTAACGCTACGAAGGCGGCCATCGCGGAGGGTGTGGTCGCCGGCGGCGGCGTCGCGCTCATACGCGCGTCGCAGAAAGCGGCCGACTGGATCGCGGACGAAAAGCACACATCGCCGGAATATGGCCAGCGGGAGTTCGAGATAGGATTCCATATCGTCATCAAAGCGCTTGAAGCGCCACTTCGCCAGATTGCCATCAATGCTGGCAAAGATGACGGTTCGGTCATCGTGGATAAGATACAGCGCGGCAAAGGCAACATCGGCTACGACGCGCTCAAAGATGAAATGGTACCCGATATGCTTCTTTCCGGTATCATCGATCCGGTGAAAGTCACCCGTAGCTGCGTGCAAAATGCCGCTTCCGCCGCCGCCATACTTCTCACGACCGAAGCCGCTATCGCCGAAGAGCCAAAAGAAGACAAGCCCGCCCCCGGTATGCCGCCGGGTGGAGGCATGGACTACTAAGTGAAAATCTCCAACGAAACAGAAAAATCCCTCGGCACCAGCTTTTCCCAGAAAGTTTGTGCTGGGGTATACTAAAGGATATCTATTTCTAACAGTTTACAACCATGAACGATTTTTTGCGTGATTTGCGTGTGCTTTTTGCGGGGAAGAGAGGTGTCGTTGCGGGCACGGTAGCGGTGGTTGTCATTATCGTTATCGCCGCGGGGGTGAGTCTTTTAGGCAATAGCGCTCGGACATCCTTGTCGGGCTCTTTTAATTCGGTAACGCAGCGAGACTTAGACAGCGGTTCAATGGGATATTCCAAGTCTGAATTAGCGACTGACGCGTATTATCCCGGAAGCGTGGGGGAACGTGTAACACCTATGCCTAATGTTCCACCTTCATCGACCTCGGACCTGCCCAAAGACCGCAAGGTGATACAGAACGGCTCTCTCGATGTCTTGGTGAAAGATGCCGATTCGGCAGCCAAGCAAATTACGAGTATCGCGGAATCTAATGAAGGGTTCGCCGAGAACATCAGTCTCTACGAAGTATCGGATGGCGTGAAATCAGGCACGATGAGCGTTCGTGTCCCAGCGGTGAATTTTGCCAAGACGATGGAGGCGATCAAGGAAATCGTAGTCAAGGTACGACGGGAAGGGGTAACTTCAAACGATGTAACGGCACCTACGTCATAGTTACTGTTGATTATCTGAATGTTACCGATGATTTTGATGTAGAAAAGACAGCAACCTTCAAAGAGATTGTTGACATTCTTTCTACGTTCAAATTCACAAAAGATACTACACCAATAAAATCAGAAAGTGGACAAACAACTGCTGAAGAAGCTCTGAAAATTTTGAAAGGAGATACAAGATGCAGTAACCCAAACAGCGTTGAGGAAACTAAAATAACAACTGATATTGACCAGATAGCACTTAGAGTACCAAAAGGTACCTATTGGAAATCTAGCATCTTCACTCCGTCAGACCCCACAGCTCTTGTTTCAAACGGTTGTTTTTCAGAGTGTTATTTTGACATAACAAACAAAAATAAGATATATTACAATTCTGGTTGCATGTGATTTTACCAAGCTACTTGAGTTTCCCCCCTAAACTCTAAGCGAGGGTTGTCTTTTCTAAAACATTGCGCAGGCTGACGAGCCGAGTATAGCGATTTTTTAGGAGGAAAATACGCGCGTTTTAGAAAAGAGCAACCCGAGCGGTAATCCACAGGTTGCATTGCGGGGGTTATGATTGTGCGTACAATGGAGATATGAAAGAAAGCGAAGGAGACAAGAGTGCTAAGTTCCTCCTGCTAGCCGTAGGCGTCATCGTCGTCGTCTTCGTGTTGGCGTATGGAGTCGGCACAGGTCTCATCTTTTAATATCCTCTAGGTATATCTAGGAAACTTCCATTCCGGTAGAGGTTTTTTGTGTTATACTGGTATGTATATTACTACTAATCGTTTTGTAAAAAATCATGAACTTTCTCTATGTTATTGTAGGTATTCTTGTACTCGTATTCGCATGGATCGTATTTGCGTATAACCGGTTTGTTTCGCTTATCAATCGCACCAAAGAAGCGTGGGCTGATATCGATGTCCAGCTCAAGCGTCGCTACGACCTCATTCCCAATCTCGTCAATACGGTAAAGGGGTATGCGGCCCATGAAGCCGGCACGCTCCAAAAAGTAACCGAGGCGCGCACGCGTGCGATGCAGGCCGGCTCGCTTGCCGACAAGAATCAGGCGGAGAATATGCTGACGGGCGCTCTTAAGTCCCTTTTTGCAGTTGCTGAGAGCTATCCCGATCTGAAGGCAAACCAGAATTTCCTTGAGCTCCAGCGAGAGCTTTCGGACACCGAAAATAAGATCCAAGCGGCGCGTCGATTCTACAACGGTAATGTACGCGATCTCAACACTGCCGTTGAATCGTTTCCGGGTAATGTTATCGCCGGAGCATTCAAATTCGCGAAAATGGAGCTCTTTGAGCTCGGCGACGCGGATGCCGCGGCAAAGGAGCCAGTCAAGGTAAGCTTTTAGCTTAGCGCTTCTAGCTTTTCAGGAAAGCTTTTAGCCTCTCCAAGCTCTAAGCCCTAAGCTCTCTTAGCATGGCGACACTTTACACAGAAATCGATAGCAATGTACGCAAGACATGGATTCTCATGGGAGGATTTTTTCTGCTCATTGTCGCTTTGGGATGGTTCTTCAGTTACTACTACGACAGTGTTTTCATCCTCTATTTCGCGGTTATCTTTAGCGTGCTCATGAACATAGGCAGTTATTGGTACTCGGACAAAATCGTCTTACGTCTGACGCGCGCTCGTCCGGTAAAGAAAGAGGATAATCCAATTCTCTGGAATATCGTAGAGAATCTCTCCATCACCGCGGGGCTTCCCATGCCGGCACTCTATATAGTAGAGGACCCTGTGCCCAACGCGTTTGCGACGGGACGAAACAAAGAGCACGCGGCGGTAGCGGTAACGACAGGGCTTCTCGCCATGTTGGATAGGACGGAGCTTGAGGGTGTTATCGCCCACGAACTTTCTCATATCGGCAACCGTGATATCCTCATTTCAACCATCATCGTCGTGCTTGCGGGCATGGTGGTGTTGCTTTCTGATTTTTTCATCCGCATGCAATTTTGGGGAGGCGGTCGTTCGCAGGGCGGGAGAGGAAATCAGGCGCACACAATTCTGCTCGTCGTCGGTTTGGTGTTTGCTATACTCTCGCCTATCATTGCAACCGTAATACGCCTTGCTATTTCTCGCAAGCGGGAGTTTCTTGCAGATGCTTCGGGCGCGCTTCTGACGCGCTATCCGGAAGGTCTGGTGCGCGCGTTGAAGAAAATCTCACAGTACGGCGGCAAGATGCAGAGAGCGAGCAACGCGACAGCGCACCTCTTCATCGCAAATCCGTTTGGCTCTCGCGAAGGCGCTAAGGTTGGATTACTCACTAAGCTTTTTATGACGCATCCGCCAATAGAAGAGAGAGTTCAGGCGTTATTGGGTCGTACCACAGAACTATGAGTTGCAATGAGTCGCGCCCCGTAGTGAACCGAGTCTACGAGGTCCTACTACCTGGGGTGACGCATCCGCCAGTACAAGAAAGAATACAGGCGTTATTGGGACAACATGGAGACTGATACTGAAAAACCAACCATCATTGACCGTATTTTGGCAAAGACGATTTTACCGCTTGTGCCAAAAATCGTTACGCCGAACCACATAACCGCATTTCGCCTTGCGGCGACACCTTTTGTTATTTATTTTCTCTCCGCGGGAGAATTTAAATGGGGTCTTGTCCTTTTTGTCATCGCGGCGTTTTCCGACGCGCTCGACGGTGCGCTCGCGCGGGTGCGCGGTCCTATCACCGATTGGGGGAAGATGTATGACCCTTTGGCCGATAAATTCCTCATCGGCTC
>DATDXL010000013.1:0-41235 GCA_036517235.1 Minisyncoccota bacterium | reverse complement strand
ACGGGAGTTTCCCCGCAGAGGAGAGCAGTGAGCGAATCGGCGAGCGAGCGTTGAGAACCGAGGGGTTCTCAAAATAAAGTTCTGCTCTCCTAATACCTCGTCAGCTCTGCTGCGAGGATATGGACGAGCAGGGTTTATTTTTTCATAGCCATGATTAGTATGCGCAAAAGGAAGGTATGCCCCTTACGTAAAGAATCCGGAAGCGGATGCCAAATCAACCCTGCAATCCGCCGGGTCGTTTCCCGATTTGGCATCCACTCTCGGATTTTTCAAAAAAGAGTTGGGGATAAAGCTGTGGGAAAGTCTGCGGAAAAGATGTTAGCAAGATGGGGATAAACAGCCTTGTTTTTAGGCCTTTTTTCGTTGACATAATTTTTTATGCGCGAGAAAATGTCTGGACGTCTCGACCCTTCTTTGTGACCGACAGCTTGTCTTGCGCGGGTTTGTGTTTAGGTATAGTGTGATTTCGGACCTGTCTTCATGAAGACGACGGGTTTTTTGTACCCCAAAGAAAGGAATAACATGAAAGCGACAATTCTGCTCATAGCTTCACTCCAACTCGGGGTCGTAATTGGTTTGGGCACGGGAAAACGTCTCGTTGACGATCAAGGCGACGTTGAACTTTTCCTCGCCAAGCCTAAAGTCGGGCAATCGGTAGCACGTGTCTCGAAAGCGCACGTCAGTAACGGTGTGCGTGTCGCACGGACGCTGAAAAATGTTGGTGGCATCCAGATTCTCGAGATTCCCCGCGCTTCCGCGGATAGCATTGTCGCGAGTTATCGGACCAATGGGATGTTCGAGTTCATCAAGCCGAACATTGTCGGCGAACCGAGGGATTTTTCACCCCCGAATGACCCGCTCTATGCTTGCACAAACCAGATCAGGTGGGTGAACAACTTTACGTTTACTCGGAATACCTATGGCGCCATGACCCACAACAACATGGGTCGTCCAATCAACCTGGTATCCAATGGCATTCCCATCGGGAGCATGGTGCCGGCACGGAAAGACGCAAGCATCCACCTGCTCGAGGGGTGGGAGATTCAGGCATCGGCACCGCATGTGGTGGTCGCTGTCATAGACTCTGGCTTTGCTGGTGGTCATCCCGACGCCCAGGGAATACTCTGGACGAACACGGCTGAAATCGCTTGGGACGAGATAGACAACGACGCTAACGGTATCACAAACGATATCAATGGCATCGGTATCTACAAGGGCACGAACGGATCGCTCATCGTGACGAACCTCACTGCTGATTGGGGAACACATGGAACGATGGTCGGGGGGGGGGTCGGTGCAATACCGGACAATGGTATCGGCACCGCAGGGATTGTCAGAGACGCCCACATCATGGTTGTCAGAACGTTCTTCGATGAAGTGGGAATAGTCACCGGGTTTGATTATGCTCTCGCGAAGGGTGCGAAGATAATCAACTGCAGTTGGGGATTCGTCGGCACCGAACCACTTGCCCTCAAAGAGGCATTTGCCGCCGCTAATGCAGCGGGAGTTCTCTGTGTCGCTGCCACGGTCAATAGTTTCGTTGATTACGACACGCTGTATCCGGACTATCCAGCACGCTGGAAGAAAACGGCATTCAACCCAGACGGTTTTGGGAACATCTGCGTGGTTGCAAGCTCGATGCCGGACGATCGGCTTGCCCCGGGTGCGTCTCCCATCGGTCGCAACACCGTTGATATCATGGCACCGGGGTTCTATGTGCTCTCGCTGTACGCAGATGGTGGATATGCGTTCGGGAATGGGACCTCGTACGCGGCATCTCACGTCAGTGGCGTAGCCGCACTGGTCATGGAGCACTACCCAGGGCTTGTACCTGAGCAGGTCATCCATCTGCTTAATGCAACGGTTGATCCCGGGTGGGATATCGGGACTAACACCATCTCCGGCGGGAGGCTCAATCTCTACCGCTCGCTTGCGAGTCTCAAGGCAGAGATACACATTCGGGAGCTTGATAAGGAGCAGGGAACTGTTTCACTCGAGCTCACCAACACGCTGCCGAATCTGACCTACACCGTTGAACGTTCGATCGACATGACCGAATGGGTCTATATCGGTTACGTCCGAGGTACGAACTCGGTTCTGTCTCTGACGGATACCAATGCGATCGCTGACAAGGTGATGTACCGGTATCTTTTTTGAAACGCTCAACCGCTTCCAGGATTTTTTGGAAGCGGTTTTTTTGAATAAAAACCACCCTACAAGCACTTGTGCTTGTAGGGTTGGTAAGATTTGGCGGTTGGCCTAGTAAGGGTGGGGCACAAGAAGCCGTTTGAAAGTCTGGCTTCCGCGGCGAACAACGACGATGTCACCTCGGGTCTCGACGACCCGGCTGTACAGGTACCCACCACTGTTTGTCTCGTGCATGACGATGCGGAGCTGGTTTCCCTTGCTCTTTTTGGGAAACGCACAGAGACCTTCACGGCCCCAGCTAAAGGACAGAAGGGGTTTTTGCGGTTTCGGCCCCTTCACGACAGGTTCAACCGTCTTGGCCGACTCCGTCACCGTTTTTGTGGTTGGCACCGAGGTGGGTGAAGGGAAGTGTTTGATGGCGGTCGTCGGAGGCGGGGTTTGAGGTCGGAAATTCGCGCCACCGATGGTGCGAATAATTCGACCGAGGAATGCCATGAATTTCATGAGTTTGCTACCTTTCTGGTTTAGCCGAGCATCCCATGAGTGTTTCGGTTTCGGCGAACGCTCGGGAGTGCTTTAGGCGGGTTTGTGGTTGATACGACAAAAAACTACTACAGTAACCATTATACACTATATCAATATATTGTCAATAGCATCAAGGAAGTCGGATTCCCTTGCGTTTCTTGCTTGATTGAGAGATATTTTTGTTACGATAGACCTATGCAACCTTCTTCTAACACGATGACTATAACACGTATTCCAAAGGTCCGACCTTTTGGAAAAGGTCGGACCTTTGGGAGGGGTATTGACTATCTAGCACTTAGTGTGCTATAATTAGCTATAGATACTTTTGCTGTGGCGCGGTTTGCGCACAAGCACAAGGCACATTCGTGCCAAGGTTTGCTCTGCTTGCATCTCTGTTGATGTTTTGCAGTTCAGACGAGTATTGTTCTCCAAAACCAAAACAGTTATGAAAAAGATTGCAAGTCGGTTAACTTACGCCACATTCCTAATGTGGTTGGTCGCCACTGCCTTCGTGGCCTTCAACGAGAAGTATACCTTGCTTGACGCGACGAAATGCCTCCACTACTACTTCGGAGAAGGGACATGGAAGGAAAGCAAATTCTTTCCAATCGGTGTCACTTCCGAGCCCGTCAAAGATCTTCCCGCAAAGATGTCTTTTGGAGGCGGTGGCGGTATGAGCAATGCAGGAGACACGCTCACGATCCATCTGATGCCGGACATCTTTCCGGTGACAGTCGTTTTTCTCGCAGGGATCACCGTGATATTCCACTTGGTTTGGCTCGTGGGCTATGGACTCGGTTCGCTGAGTCTCTGGCTCCGGCGGCACGGCTGGAACGGTCTGGCACGTCCAGCTCTTTAGCGCAAGTCGTAACTGTTTTTCACGAAGTGCCTCTCACGCCACGCGCGGGAGGCACTTTTCTTCTTTTTCATAATCTGCTGTACACATTTTTGATAGGGTAAGAGGCGATTAACGTTATACTAGAAGGGTCTATTGGGCCGATCTCGGAGGCTCTATTTGTGTTTGGAGTCGTCAAACGATAAAATTTTGTGAGGAAACCGATAAAAGTATTGATGTTCGGATGGGAATTTCCTCCCTTCAACAGCGGAGGCTTAGGCACTGCTTGTCTCGGGCTTGTTCAAGGTCTTTCAGACGAAGACGTAGAGATTACTTTCGTTTTGCCAAAGAAGCTTGATATCGAGTCTCCGTTTGCTCATCTTGAATTCGCGGATGCCTATCTTCCCGGTGTTACGGTCACCGCGATCAATTCTTTGCTGAAACCCTATGTCGGTTCAAGTGCTTACAAAAAAATGCGCGACGGGGAACCGGAGATATACGGACTGACCTTGCTTGAAGAGGTGAAGCTTTACGCGCTGCGCGCTGCCGAGCTCGCGCGTAACGAAGCGTTCGATGTCATCCACGCCCACGACTGGCTCTCGTTCGGAGCCGGATTGGCGGCTAAACACATGTCGGGCAAACCCTTCATCGCGCACGTGCATGCGACTGAATTCGACAGGACGGGCGGCGGAGCGAACAAAGAGATCTACGAGATGGAGAAATACGGTATGCAGGAAGCGGATGTGGTGGTAACGGTCAGTGACTTTACGAAACGTATCGTCGTGGACAGGTACGGCATATTCCCCAGAAAGGTACATGTCATTCACAACGGCATCGATATCGTGCCAGTAGGAAGAAGCGAAGGGGAACAAGAAGCGTTGCGCCTGAAGGCACTCAAAGCATCGGGCAAAAAGATAGTGCTCTTCGTGGGGCGTCTGACGCTTCAGAAAGGACCTGACTATTTTCTTCGTGCTGCCCGTCGCGTACTTGAAGTCTACCCCGATGTGTATTTCGTCATCGCTGGTTCGGGAGATATGGAGTGGCAAATCATGCGCGAAGCAGCGTGGCTGGGTATTTCGGATAAAGTGATATTCGCCGGATTTCTGCGTGGTCCTGAGCTTGAAGGTCTGTATCGTGCCGCGGATCTCTATGTCATGACGTCGGTCTCGGAACCTTTCGGCCTGACTGCCCTTGAGGCGATGCGTAACGGGACTCCCGTCATACTCTCCAAGCAGTCGGGTGTCAGTGAAGTAGTGCACAATGCCCTCAAAGTAGACTTTTGGGATATCGACGCTATCGCCGATGCTATCGTGGGGATGCTCTTTCACAAGCCTCTGGCGGCAGAGATGCGCGAGAATGCGAGCAAGGAACTGCCCTCCTTAAGTTGGAAGCATGCTGCCAGAGCATGCATCACCATTTATAAGCAACTTCTGTACCCGTTAGGGTAGAATGGAGAGAAGGGTAGAGGGAATAGGGTGTAGAGTATAGTAAAAAAAAGATTATGAAATGGAATAGATGGCCATATTGGGTGAGGGGAGGAGGTTTGGGTGCGCTTATTTCGTTTTGTGTTTCGGCACTTTCGGTATATGGCGGTAGTAGTATTGTTGGAACAATCGCAACGATATTTTTTCTCCTGATGGCTTTCCCGCTTCTTCTCTTGTTTCAAGATTTTATTCCTCAAGATTTTAGAACGGTAGTCATATTGACTAGTATCTATTTTATTCTTGGGACAATTCTCGGTTGGCTCTACGGCAAAATGAAAAAATCGGAAGCTTCAAGCCCTAAGCCCTAAGCTATTACAGTGCCCGCGATTTGTTTTTACTTTCAAGTCCACCAGCCTCGGCGCCTCAAGCGCTATAGGATATTCGATATCGGACGTGACCCCCTGTACTTCAACGATCGTTCTGACGGAAAGCTCAACAATAAAAAGATCGTCGAGAAAGTGGCAGGCAAGGCATACCTTCCGACAAATGCGCTAATGCTCGAGTTACTGCAGGCGTATCCCGAGTTCAAAATCAGCTTCTCGCTTTCTGGAGTGCTTCTTGAGCAACTCGAAGAATACAGCCCGGAGACCCTTGATTCTTTTAAAAGACTTTTGGACACCGGACGCGTAGAGCTCTTGGCGGAGACGTACTACCACTCTCTCTCGTTCGTATACTCACGGGAGGAATTCAAGCGGCAGGTCAAATTGCACGCGGACAAGCTCTGGGACCTCTTTGGCGTAGAGCCGCACGTATTCCGTAACACCGAGCTTATCTATAATAACGAGCTTGCGAAGGCCGTGGAGGAAATGGGGTATCGCGGAGTTCTTGCTGAAGGAGCCGACAGCGTACTCGGTTGGCGGAGTCCCAACTTTCTCTATCGGCCGCCACAGAACCCTGGCAGTGCCGATATGGCAAGTAAGATAAAGATCCTCCTCAAGAATTATCGCTTGTCGGATGATATCGCGTTTCGCTTCAGCTCGCGTGAATGGAGCGAATACCCCCTTCATGCGGACAGGTATGTGCAGTGGATAAGCGCCCTCAATGGTAGCGGGGACTTGGTGAATCTGTTCATGGATTACGAGACGTTCGGGGAACACCAGTGGGCGGATACAGGCATCTTTGAATTCCTCCGAGCGCTTCCGGCAGAGGTCTACAAGCATCCCGATAACTCATTCATCACCCCCTCTGAGGCGGTGGCCAACTATCGTAGCGTGGGAGAGATCGATGTGCCGCAGTTCGTGTCGTGGGCGGATGTGGAACGGGATCTTTCGGCATGGCTTCATAATCCCATGCAACGCGATGCCATCGAGAAGCTCTACGCGCTTGAGCCAAAGGTGCTCTCGTCGAGCGACGAGACGATACTCGAGGACTGGCGGCGGCTCCAGACATCCGACCATTTTTACTATATGTGTACGAAATGGTGGAACGACGGCGATGTGCACAAGTATTTCAACCCCTACGAGTCTCCCTACGAGGCATTTATCACGTTTATGAACGTGCTCAATGATTTGCGTGTGCGATTAGAAAGATCCGCCCATGTTTAAACGGCTCATAAAAAAAGTGTCGGTCAAAGATGCCGATCAGAAGAAGCTTCTGGTGAATGCCTACAATGAAAGGTGTTTTTGGGTGTATAACGGTCCGGTACTCTCTAATCTGAGCGATCTCTGGCGAGCGTACAACTATATGACCAAGGAACAATACGCACATCATGTGCATGAAGAGAAGAATGATTTCTCGAAGTGGGTCGCGGAAGTGCTTTTGGATGAAGAATGCGCAAAGGCACTATTGAAGGCGGATTCACCCAAAAAGGCGGCCACAGTCGTGGAAAACAGCTTAAAAGAGTATTATGTTTAGACCAGCTTGGAGCTTTGGGCTTGATGCTTAGAGCTTAAAAAAAGAGAAAGACATGAAATGGAGTAGATGGCCATATGGGTGAGGAGGGGTATAGAAGCCAAAATGTAAATATCAAGAATAATAATGACGATTCAAAATGTTGATAATGCTATGAAAATATTTGGTAACTCATGAATAAGAAGTTTGTAATTATTACGATTATCGGCCTCGTCCTATTTTTTGTAGTGGGGTTTATTCGGCTGTGGACGCATGAAAGCATCTTCGGTACAGAGCGAATTAATCTTTACGAGCTTTTGGGAAATTGTTGGCAAGGCGATGTGAGAACTTGCGATTATGATCCCTTTGAATAAAAAATCAGTGCAATTTTCCATTATCTTTTTCATTTTGAGATTTCTATTTTAAATTTTTGACATGGCCAAATCAATCGTACTGGGGAACGGGAATATATTTGTGGGCTTTGATTCGCGAGGTCAGGTGCGCGACCTCTATTTTCCGTTCGTGGGGCTTGAGAACCATGTGGCGGGGCACCTGCTACACCGTCTTGGCGTGTTCGCTGATGGTCGGATGCATTGGCTCGCCGATCCCGCATGGCGCATTCGTATCGAGTGCGGTCCCGATACGTTGTCGGGAATCATCACTGCGGAGCATGCGGATCTGGGATTGACGCTTATCTTTAACGATATCGTGTACAACGAGAAGAATATCCTCATCCGCAAGGTGCGTGTACAGAACCACAAACGAGAGGAGAGGACCGTTAAACTGTTTTTTTGCCAGGAATTTCAGATCTATGAGTCATTTCGGGGGGACACCGCCTATTTTGACCCGAAGTCGCACACCATCATCCACTACAAGGGAAGGAGGGTGTTTTTGATAAATCTTGCCTCTACGAACGGAGCCTTCGATGATTTCTCGACTGGCTACTTCGGTTCCGGAGGGAAAGAAGGAACCTATAAGGATGCGGAAGACGGTGTTCTCAGCAAAAATCCGATCGAACATGGCCCGACCGACTCTGTAGTCGCTATCACGCTTCCGCTCGCGCCTCGGGGCGAGCAGGCGGTCTTTTACTGGATGTGCATCGCTGAAACTATCAAAGACGCGCTTATGCTGAACCAGTACGTGCTTGATCGGTCACCCGACTACCTGATGCATACGGCAGGTGATTACTGGAAAGCGTGGGTAAATAAGTATAACTTCAGTTTTTACGGACTTTCCGATGACGTTATCGCACTGTTCAAGAAATCGCTCTTTTTCATCCGTGCGCATGCGGATCAGGGTGGTTCAATATTGGCATCTGGGGATAGTGACATCATCCAGGCGGGGAAGGACACCTACGGCTACATGTGGCCAAGAGATGCCGCATATGCGGCGATGGCCCTGGATAGGGCAGGCGATCCCAACGTGGCGAAGCGTTTCTTTGAATTCTGCAATGAGGTGATAACCGAGGATGGCTACTTCATGCACAAATATCGTCCTGATAAGTCCCTCGGAAGCTCGTGGCACCCCTGGCTCTCAAACGGAGCGTACGCGCTCCCTATTCAAGAAGATGAGACCGCTATTGTCCTTATCGCGCTGTGGAAACACTACGAGCTCAGTCGCGATCTTGAGTTCATAGAGCAGATCTACAATTCCCTCATACGGAAAGCAGCGAACTTTCTCATGGAGTTCAGAGATCGCGATACAGGGCTTCCGAAACCGAGCTATGACTTGTGGGAAGAAAAGTTCGGGGTACATACGTATACGGCTGCCACTGTCTACGGCGGACTTATCGCGGCATCGCAGTTCGCGGGGATTTTAGGAAAGAAGAATAGCGAGCATCTGTTCGCGCTTGCGGCTCGCGAAGTGAAAGATGGCATACTCAAGCATCTTTTTGATGAAAAGACAGGGACGTTCTATAAGATGATACAGCGAGACGACAAAGGAGGTTACGTAGCAGATGCGACTGTTGATATCTCGAGCGTTTACGGCATATATGCGTTCGGTGTCCTCCCGAGCGATGATACGCGAGTAGAGCGTGCGGTTGCCGAAACGGAGAAGCGCCTTATGGTCCGAGCGCAAGTGCCTGGCATCGTTCGTTATGAGAAGGACATATACTATACCGTTGATAGGAAGCTTCCGGGCAATCCATGGTTTATCACGACATTCTGGTTCGCCGAGTACTATGCGATGAAAGCACAGAGCGAGAAAGAGCTCGAGACAGTCAAGTACTGGCTCTCGTGGGCGGTACAGCATGCCCATTCTTCAGGCGTCTTGCCGGAGCAGCTCAATCCTCATACCGGGGAGCATGTATCCGCGACGCCGCTTGCGTGGAGCCACTCGGGATATGTTTTGCTGGTGCTTCTCTATCTTGATACACTGGAGAGGTTGGGGATTTGCAATGTGTGCAATCCGGTGAAGTAGAGAGGGTAGGGGATAGGGTGTAGGGTATAGTAAAAAAAGATTATGAAATGGAGCAGATGGCAATATTGGTTAGTGGGTGGAGTAATAGTAGCTTTGGTGTCCGTAGTTTGGTTATGGGTAGGTGTGTCTTATATTGACAAGACTTATTGCACACCGGCTTTAAGCATCGATTGTCATAGAACAGCAGTTTTACCGTCTCTCTTACCGCCACTACCTGTGTTGAGTTTCGTCCTTATTGGTTATGGAACAGTTGTAGTTTTCTTTGTAGTTGGTATTTATTATTTTCTTATCGGCGTTGTCATTGGCTGGCTCTACGGCAAAATCAAGAATCGTAAAAGCTCTACCCTAAACCCTACATCCTAACCCCTTTCCTCATGCACGATTCAATCCTACAATTTGCAACACAACTCTCATTCAAGCCCGAAATTAAAAACGGTCCGGCTGACGCGCATGGCCTGCCTGCCGCCCGCCTGCAGGAGCGTGGGCAGGCGACGCTGTCTGCGGCGCAGGCAGGAAAGAAGATCGTATTCGCAGGCATGGGAGGTTCTAGCCTTGCCGCAAGCCTATTAAAGATATTTGATCCATTCGCTGATGTAGTTGCCCACCGAGATTATGGTTTACCGTCTCTCTCGCAGGAAACATTGGCCGAGAGCTTGCTTATCGCCAGTTCGTATTCGGGTAACACGGAGGAAACGATCGATTTTGCCGAGCATGTCTTGCGCATCGGGCTTCGTCCCGCTGTGATTGCCTCCGGTGGGAAGCTTTTGAAAATGGCCGAGGAAGAGAGGTTGCCGTATATAAGGATTCCCGACACTGTCATCATGCCGCGCGTTGCCGTAGGTCTTAGCCTTGTCGCCCTTGCAGGGCTTGTCTCCCGTACTGATCTTCTACAGGAGCTAGAACGAGTTTCTTCCATGCTTGTCCCTGCAAACGAGGAAGATGAGGGGAAGCGCATCGGAAGGGAGCTTTCGGGTTTTATCCCCCTTGTATATTCTTCTGTGCAAAATGGGCCGGTTGCGTACAACTGGAAAATAAAGATAAATGAAACCGCCAAGACTCCTGTGTTCGTGAACGTCTTTTCGGAGCTCAACCACAACGAGCTTGCCGGGTTCACAAAAAACGAAAAAGGGCCCAAAGGGCCGTTTAAGGTCTTATTTATCAAGGATGAGAGAGATCAACGTCGGATACTTGATAGGATGTCTGTGACAAAAGAGATGCTTTCTGGGTTCGGTGTGCCATCGTGCGAGACCTTGCTTTCAGGAGAAACACCGATAGAGTGTGCGCTACGCTCGTTGGTAATTGCGGATTGGACGGCATACCACTTGGCGCTCTCCTACGGGATGGATCCCGACAATAATCCTACGGTTGAAGAATTCAAAAAGATGATTTCACGTTAAATGTATCTTGTTTTCGACATCGGTGGTACACATATACGTTCTGCAGTTTCAAAGGATGGTAAAACATTCGATAGAGCACCTGTCGTAGTAGATACTCCAAAGGATTGGGAAGAAGCGAAGAAAGTGCTTAGTGACATTTGCGATAAACAGGGAAAACCGGAACATGTCTGTGTCGCGATAGCGGGAGAATTCGATTCCTACGGTTCGTCGCTCATCTTCTCTCCCAACCTCTCTGATTGGGTAGGGAAGCCTTTGCGAAGATTCTTTGAAGAGCAGACGGGTGTTCCCGTTGAGCTTGTTAACGATGCAACCGCGGCAGCGATCGCCGAAGCCACCGAAGGCGCGGGAAAAGGACACACCATAGTCGCGTATTTGACCGTTGGTACGGGAGTGGGTGGTGCTCGTATCGTCGAGGGTAAGGTGGACGAGAACAGACAGGGATTCGAGCCGGGACAGCAGATCATCAATTCTGCTACGGGCGAGACCTTGGAGCAGAGGGTTGCTGGCTCAGGGTTTATAAAGCATTTCGGTTCTGATTTTAAAGAGAAAGCATCTAAGGAAGATTGGGAGGAGGCGGCTCGCGAATTCGCTGTGGGGATTCACAATACCATAGGTTACTGGTCACCAGATATCGTCGTTGTTGGAGGTTCCATGGTGCTCAAGCCGAAAGGCATACATCTTGATTCGGTTATCAAGCAGCTTTCCTTGCTTAGTTCCACTTCTCGAAAGCCTCCCCAGGTTGTGAAAGCCAAGTTTGGCGATGAGAGTGGTTTACGCGGTGCTCTCCGTATTGCCTCTGGAGATTGAATTCATCGAAATCTTTATCCTTTCGATATATCGAAAGGATAAGAAAAGCGTATGGATATATCAAGCCGTATACTAACCACTTCATTTTTTAACCGCAGTGCTGTTTTAGTCGCGAGAGATTTGATCGGTTGCGTCCTTGTCCGCCAGAGAGGAAAGAAAGTGTTGCGTTTTATGATAATCGAGACTGAAGCATACGAGGGTTATAAAGATAAAGCTTCTCATGCCTCTCATGGTAAAACAAAACGCAATGCCGTGATGTTCGGCTCTCCTGGCGTGTTTTACGTCTACTTTGTCTATGGTATGCACTGGATGCTCAATGTGGTAACTGGGAGAGTCGGGTACCCAGCCGCTGTGCTTATTCGGGGGGTAGAAGGCATCGGAGGTCCGGCACGTCTCACAAGAGCTCTTAGCATTGAAGGTGTCTTTTCTGGAAAAGAAGCGAAAAAAGGAAGAGGGCTTTGGTTCGAGAAAGGAAAAAAGGTTTCCAAAAGAGATATAAAGCGAACTGCACGTATAGGTGTTTCGTATGCTGGCCCTGTGTGGTCAAAGAAACTGTATCGCTTTGTGTTAAAAATCAAAAACCCTGGCGCTTGAGGCGTCAGGGCTTGCTTCAGCAAAGGTCAGCGGAGGTGAGCCGGAGCTATCCGATGCGGTGGTGTCTTGACAGGTCGGTGGTTTTTCCCTCGACGTTTGGATTGGTGATTTTTGGTTTGAGTTTCATCTTGTCTTGGTTCCGAAGGGTGACCCCAGAGTCTGCCGTTGCCGGCGTGAGATTTGAGGGTAGGTATTGCTGACCTTATGATCGGCCTGTTGGCCGTAGCGGTGCTGAACATAGTTGTGCTTTACTAGTTGTTGTTTGGGAACTGAGTAGTGGTATTCCAATACCACCGTTGATCTAACCCAGAAAGAATCATAAGTCTTGCGGAGAAAAATTGCAACTATTATGTTGAATGAAAAAGAAAAGAGCCGGCGTTTCCGTCGGCTTTTTTTTGGCTCGTTCCATGTTAGTTCACGCGGAACCTCTCGGAGGGCACCTGATGTACTTTTGGATTGCTCGGGTCACTCCCGTGCAAGACTCTCCACTCGGAGAGGATTTCCCGGCGCTCGCTAGGTGAGGCACTCTTGAAGCGCCGAGTTAGGTGCTGGGAGAGCATGAGAGCTTCCCATTCGCGAATCGAAAGAAGGGCAACATTCATATCAACTCTAATTATATCATAATGCGCACGTCAGTCAACCTCTCGCGCTTTACAAGGAGCAGGTGTTTTGATGCATTTGCTGATTTTGTTCATGATTCATAAAGTATTCAGTTAGGTGTAGTAGTTTTTTGTAGGAAAAACCAAAATCTTGACAGATGTTTAGAGTTCCTGTAACATCTAAGACCTAACTATCTGTTTGAACACTAAACCACAGAAAGACCAAAGACTGATGAATGATAAGAAATTCCCTGCAACGCCCGCGGCGCAAGCGCCGACGACAGAAGAAGTGTCAGAACCGAAAGCCACAAGCTACTCTGCTTACATGGCCAGAAACAGTGCCCAGAAGGGAAGAATCCAATTGCCTTCGCAAGCTACTTTGGTGATAAGGCCGCCTTACGCGGCAGATGTTCCCACATCTTTTGTCGGTTGAGCAGATCAGTTCAGGCGGGTTTCCTCCAAGGAAACCCGCCACTTTTTTCTGAATTACGAGGTTATACATACCTATCTACACCTTATATACAGCTTAAAAACAGAAAATCATTGACGAGAGGCTTTTGACTGTTGTATAGCAAAGACAGTATGGTTCTTCTTGAATCTATAGCGGATCTAGCCGAAGATACACAGAAATTGCTTGTTGAGAATTCCCACGGCAGTGAGGGGGAGGGGAACGACGAGTTGCTGAAGCGTGCACAGCACCGTCTCTTATTATCAGACCAGCTCGCTCGAGCCCTCCCATTTCCCACAGACGATATCGAGTTTTGTATCGGCTAGGACCAACGTACAGGCAGGCCTCCTTCGGGAGACCTGCCTAAAAACTATCTAGAATGAAGAATCAACTATCGCCTTTACCTCGCCACCATCGGCTTTTCCTTTCGTTTCTTTCATAACGGCAGACATCAGCTTGCCAATATCTTTTTTGTCGGTAATACCAAGCTCAGTTTTTTTAGCAGTGACGATTTTTTGTATCTCTTCACTTCCCATCATCGCGGGGAGATATTTTTCGAGTATGCCCAGCTCGTTCTTTTCATTTTGGACTAAGTCGCCCCGTCCACCTTTTGTGAATTGCTCGATAGAATCTTTGCGCTGTTTGACCGAGCGTTTGATGACCGCAAGCGCTTCATCATCGTTGAGCTCGCCATCAGGTTTTCGGCTTCTTGCCACGAGTTCGTTGGTAAAAGCAGCAACGAGGCCGCGTATAACTGTCAGTCGAAGCGTGTCTTTCGCTTTCATCGCGTCCTTTATCTGGCTTTGGATATCTTTGTGGATAGACATGATAAATAGAAAATAACCAATAATAAAATAACGTTGCAGAGTTATAGTATACTATGAATATGGATGTTACCACTGTCATTATCGTTGCTATCGTTTTGGTCGCGGTTAACGTGTTTGCGGTCTATTTTTTGTCGCGTCGCAGTGCGCCAAAAGCGGAGGATATAGGCTTGAAACTCCTCTTAGAGCAGATGAATGAGCTGTCGCGTACGGTAGACGCAAAAATGGGGGAAACTACGAAAGAAGTTTCCAGTGCCCTTCGGCACCAATTTGGCGAGTCACAGAAGCTCATCAAGGATGTAACGCAGGGACTGACTAAGCTCGATGAGACCAATAAGCAGGTTATCTCTTTTGCCGATCAGCTTCAGAACCTCCAAGATATACTCAAAAATCCGAAACAGCGCGGCATTCTAGGTGAGTACTATCTAGAGACTCTTCTTAAGAATGTACTTCCACCTGAATCATTTAAGATGCAATATACGTTTCCTGACGGTGTCATTGTTGATGCGGCAGTGTTCGTGAAAGACAAAGTTATTCCTGTGGATTCCAAGTTCTCGCTTGAGAATTACAACCGTATGGCAGAATCCAAAGACCCCATAGAACGGGATCGTCTACAGAGGGTATTTGAGAACGATTTAAAGAACCGCATCATTGAAACATCTAAATATATCCAACCTGAGCACAAGACGACTGATTTCGCCTTTATGTTTATTCCGCACGAAGCGATATATTATGATCTTTTGGTTGGTAGAGTGGGAACTGGCGATGAAAACCTGATACAGCGAGCAGCAGGGAAGTATCACGTTATCATCGTCTCTCCCACGTCGTTCCTCGCGTATCTCCAGACGGTTCTTCAAGGTCTCAAAGGTATGGAGATAGAAGAAAAAGCAAAAGAATTACGAGTGGCAGTAGAAAAGATGATAAAGCACTTTCAAGGCTACGGGGAATATCATGAAAAGCTCGGTAATGCTCTTGCGACGACTATAAACCACTATAACGCGAGTGGGAAAGCATTTGGTATGCTTCAGAAAGACGTGAAGAAAGTTACGGACGGGACAACTTTTGAGTACGAGACAAAAGTCTTAGAAAAACCCTCCGGAGACGACTAAAGGAAAAATCGCGCGGTGCGCGATTTTGAGGCAAATAGGATTTTACCTATGGCTGTGGTGGGCTAGCGAGGGACGGTGTATGTGCCGTCGTCTTTGGTGAAAAGAGACGGCACTTCTGAGGAGTTGGAGCTTGATACGCTCTCGCATGTCTTCGTCGAGTCTTTCGACTTCGGGAATAGTTTCCCATCCTTGCCGGACAAACTCGGCGGTTCTGCGGCAGTATACTTTTTCAACAAGAAGAAGAAAAGCTTCCACAATGAATCCTTTTGATAAGAACAGGGGAGTGTTTAGAGTGAAGTGTAAGGCATACAGTATGTGTTTCAAGAAAATATGTTGATAAGAAGTGAATACCTGCGCCTTAGGCACAGGTATTCACTTCTTGTTCCGACAGCGTTTGGACGAAACAAAGGGTATTAAAACCTTTGTTACCGTCACTCGTTCGGAACTGAAAAAGAAGGACTTTTTTCACTTCACTCACTCGCTAGACAATAAAAGTAAACTTTTACTTCGCTCCTCACTTGTCGGAATAACCTTTGGTTTTAAGCCCCCCCTATTGCTTTTAGGATATTTTTGTGTAGAATACTACTTCTACTCATATGATGGCAGCAGAAAAGAAAACAATACGAAAAATAACCCAAAAGAGCCCTGAGGCGCCTAAGGAAACCAAGAAAGCACCGGGAATGGTGTCTCAATCAGTCGCACCTCTTATTTCAAAAGAATTTGCCGTTATCGCGACAGGGGGGAAGCAGTATGTGGTTTCTCCCGGGACAATGCTTAAAATCGAGAAGCTCCAAGGAGAGCACAAAGATGGCGAAACGCTCACATTCGATAAAGTGCTCATCGTAGATAATGGTACCGATACGACCATCGGCACCCCTTTCATTGATGGGGCGAAGGTCACCGGCACGATCAAAGCGATAGGACGAAATAAAAAGGTGGAGACTATCAAATACAAACAAAAGAGCCGTTACTTCGTCCGCCGTGGTCACCGCCAGCCCTATTTTTTGATCAAAATCGAATCAATCAAGTAAAAAAGCACCGCAATTAACAATTGCGGTGCTAGTGACTTGTGCACGGGTGCAGGACTGCTTCTTCTATGAATCCTGCGGTGGACAATTCTATACATAGGTCTATCTCCTCCTTTCGAACGGATGAATGATGCTTGCCACAGATTTTCGTAACTGGTTATGAAACAGCAAATCTTTCACTTCCCATGGTGTTTCTGTCTGGACGAGAATCGCATTCGGTACTACTTTCTTCAAGATCTCACCTTGGAACTCGTACTGGACAAGTTTGTTGATAGTTGCTTCTTGCGCAGACAACGTTTTGAGTCCCTTGTTCGGGTATTGTTTGATATGCTGAAGGAGTTTGTGATATGCAACGGATCTCACAACCTTGTCACCTCTGATTCTTCGGTATTCTTCATAGGAAGACGCGAAGGTGCCATCCACATACAGATTCGTTTCACGAATCTTTTCAAGATCTGACCATAGTGAGATACACCAGTAATTAGGAATATTCGTTTCCTTAACAATCATTCGACACCAGGTTGTTACTTCTTCTTGAAGGATATTCCAGTTCCAGAACCGTACCGGTTCGGTGTCATCAATGATGATTAGGGTTGTTGGCCTAAACCCTGTATTGGAAAGCAAGGCCGTAAACTGTTCCATTTTTTGACGAAGGGAGGTTGTGAACAGCACACCAAGATCTTGTCCCGACTCTTCTCTCTTTCCATCGCCAGAGAGACAGGAAAAGAAGACGAAAACAGGAGGAAGCTGCATGAGTGCCTTGCACAATCCTGGCACATCACGTATTTCCCCTTTTTCCTCCTTCTCAATGACCTCAAAAAGTTTCTGAGGCCAATAAGGCAATTTTTTTATCGCCTGACGATCGTGTCGGTCATAGTCCATATGCACCTCTCAAAGAACTTTATTTATCATTTTGTTGTAGGTAGATAAACAAATAACCCCCTCCATGCAGGGAGGGGGTTGGCTTCATTACGCTTTATAGGTAAATTAAGACAACCCTCTCCCTGCATGGATAGAGTTATGATGATGCAATCTGTTAAGTATCGTTTTATACCCTTCCTGTTTGCCATTGAGCCATTTAGAAACTCGGGCGATAGTTGTTGAACTTAGCCCCGTTTTTTCCTCAATGGTTGAATAAGGGACTTTTTGCTCTAACAATTCAGCCGTCTGGAGCCGTTTGGCGAACTCCTCTATTTCAGATTCGGTCATTAAATCACGCAGAAAACGCTGTGTCTCATCAGTAGTCTGTAGCGCTAAAATCGCTTTAACTAACCTTGTCTTTTCGATGTTTTTCCAGTCCATAACAGTACTTTAGCAAAGTGCAGTGGTTTAGTCAAGTAAACGTAATGTATCATGACCTTCGCAACACCCAAGCGATATAGAATATGAAGATGTCATACACACAAAATCCCCATATGCCCAAGGTACGCCGCGATGCGGTGAACCTTGTGAAGTATCGTCACTGGTCGATGCGGAAGGTTGCGTTGCGGTATGGAGTGCAACCGAGCACGGTATCTAGGTGGTGCAAACACCCTCTCGGCACCGGCTGGCATGAGATACCGACGGCATCGTCGGCACCAAAGAGACATCCCAACGCTCTTGGAGCAGAAATCGTGTCAGCGATTATTCAAAAAAGGATCGGTAGAAGAAGGTGCGGTCAGCACATATATCACGAACTCAAACGGGAAGGCGTTGAGGTGAGCTTGCCTTCCGTCCAAAGAACCTTGAGCCGGTGCGGTTTGCTAAAAAAGCGCAGTCCGTGGAAACGACCCCATGACTACACCGAACGACCCGAAATCACGGCTCCAGGGAGCCTTCTTGAGGCCGACACGGTGCATATCATGCTACCCAATGGATTACGCTTGTATGTGTATACGCTCATTGATTTGTATTCACGCTGGGCATACGCGGAAGTGACTAGGAGTATCTCCTCGGCAAAGAGCTTCCGTTTCGTTGAAAAAGCCAAGCTCATCGCTCCATTCCAGTTTCAAATGGTTCAGACCGACAACGGAGGAGAATTCCAAAAGATGTTCCTATTCCGTGTGTACAAGCTCGGACTCACTCATCGGTACAGCCGTGTCAGGCAATCAAACGACCAGGCGCACATCGAAAGGTTCAACCGAACCATTCAGGAGGAATGTTTGGATCGAACAACTCAGACGATTCATCACTTTCGAAAAGCCATCAAGACGTTTTTGCCGTATTACAATTCAGAACGAACGCACATGGGAATCAACTACCAAACTCCACTGGAAGTGTTGCGAAGGTGTTGATTATTTAACGGTAAAGCATACATAGATTGATCAGCATAGCTTTGTGCAGAGCTCATTAACTTCTATTGAACCATTCGAGCGAATTAGACAATACAAAATACAAGATATTGACAACACTAGAGAAAGCAGTAGTCTTTTATCTTAGAAGCTGGACAAAAGAAACAGAAGAAGGATATGACAAGTGAAAAATTCTCTAAACTAAACGCAGAACGTCTTGACTTGATCAACAAGAAATTCCGTGGGGGTGGACTCACGCTGGTTGAAGAACAAAGGCTTGCACAACTCCAAGCGGAGTGCAAAGCGTTTGCTGATGAAGTACCAGTAAGTAAGGAAGAAGCTTTTGTTCAGACAGTTATGACGTCGCTCTGGAGATGGAGATTCAAGTAATCATCATGTTTCCAGAACACATAAGCTACCACATGAGGGTAGTTTTATTTTGCCTGGGCGCGGTTAGCAAGCGCGTTTTTGATGGTTTCTGGATCGGAATACTGGAGCTCGGTGCCGGTCGAGAGACCACGGCCGAGCACTGAAATCTTGATATTTTTCTCTTGGACGATAGGAGAGAGAAATTTCAATACATAATCGCTCGTGTGTTCTCCTTCTGGATTTGCGTCAAGCGCAAGTATTAGTTCTTTGAGGCCCTTCTGCGTTTGGGCGAGAGCTGCTTTTTTGAGACCCACAAGACGCACATGTTCTTCCGGTTTCTCATCGAGAATGGGGATAGAGCCGCCCAGCACGAAATAGTATCCCTTAAAGCTCCCGCTCTTTTCTACCGATTCTATGTCGACATCGTGTCCCACGACCATGAGGAGGGCCTTATCTCGACTCTCGTCATTGCAAATGCCGCAAAGGGTCACTTTTTCGGTTTTTATGAATAGGCGCTGACAGAGCGTGCAGTGAGCGATGGATTTTTTCGCTTTTAAGAGTTCCTCGGTGAAAGATTTTAATTTCTTTTCATCGCGGGTGAGGAGATAGAATGCGAAGCGTTTGGCCTGGCGGGGACCCACGCCGGGGAAGTGGGAAAATTCTTCCACCAGTTTTTCTATGCCGTCTTTCATCCCGTTAGAAATTTATTAATGAATAATCTCGCGCAGTGCGCGCACCGAATAGGTGCGTCCCGTTTCCGGCGAAGCGCTGCGCCCTTGTGAGGTAGGGGGCTATTCGCCCCTCGCGCTTCGCTGAATAGTGTAAAGATAAATTTCTAACGGGGACAAGCCACTATAAGGTCTCTTCCGCCTGAGCCGGCTCGAAGTCCTTGAAGCTTGCTTTCTCAATGGGCATAAACGTCGCTTTTTTCTCGTCAAAATAGAGCTCTATTTTTCCCGTAGGCCCATTGCGGTGCTTCTCTACCATGATCTCCGCAATATTGGGCTTATCCGAATCTTCCTTGTACTTGTCTTCGCGGTGGATGAACATTACGACGTCGGCATCCTGTTCGATGGAACCAGAATCGCGCAGGTCTGAAAGCCGCGGTTTGCCGCCTCTTTGTTCGACGGCGCGGGAGAGCTGAGAGAGCGCGAGAACGGGAACTTCGAGCTCACGGGCGAGTTGCTTGAGAGAGCGCGAGATCTCGGTTACCTGCTGGTAGAACGAGTCGTTGGCGTTTTTCATGCCGGTGAGCATGAGTTGCAGGTAGTCCACTACGATGAGGCCTAGATTCTTCTCTCGCTTCATTTTACGCGCTACCGAGCGCATCTTGAGGATGGATTGTCCCGGCTGGTCGTCAATGAAGATGGGCGCCTTAGCAAGCACATCCAGTGCATCACGGATACGATCAAAGTCGTTGGCCGATGAAAGGTGTCCCGTACGCAGTGCCCACGCGTTGACATGACTTTGTGCCGCGAGCATACGGTCCACGAGCTGTTGACTGCTCATTTCAAGCGAGAAGATGCCGACTGCCGTATTGTGCTGTACGGCTGTCTGTCGTGCGATATCGAGCGCGAGGGAGGTCTTTCCCATCGAGGGGCGCGCGGCGAGTATGATGAGGTCTGATTTCTGCAAGCCAGCGAGGAGGTTATCCAATTCCTTGAACCCTGTTGGAATGCCGCGAAGCTCGCCTCGAGACTTGTGGAGGCGGTCAAGCCTCTCCCATGCATCGCCTAGCATCTCCTTGAGTTCCATGAAGCGATGCTTGCCGGAGCTATTGGTGACGTCGAAGAGCCGCTTCTCGGCGTTGTCAAGGAGGTGCTCAAGCTCGTTCTCTTCGTCATAGCCTAGATTTCGGATATGTTCGGAGACCTCGATAAGATTCCTCTTCACATGTTTCTTTTGGACGATCTCGGCGTAGTGCCGCGCGTTGATGGAGGAGGGGACAGAACCTGCGAGCTCGGCGAGGTAACGCGCGCCTCCGGCGCGCTCGAGAAGCTTTTTCTCTTCAAGACGCGAGGTAAGCGAGAGAAGGTCGATGGGGGAGCCTTTGCCGAAGAGCTCGAGTATTGTCTCGAAGATGAGTTTATGCTTCTCTGCGTAAAAAGAAGCAGGCGTTATGATGTCGATGATGTCATTGAGAGCGTCCTGGCGCAGGAGAATCGAGCCGAGGAGAGCTTGCTCGGCCTCGAGGTTTTGAGGGGGAATGCGAGTTGCATCAAAAGCGGGTTTTGCCATAAGCGGATTGTATCATACGAAAGAACCACAAAAATACAGCAATATAGTAATAACCTGTTATCAATATGGGGAGAACCACTCGGCTCTTCCTTTCAAGAACACGAATATTCGCTTGCTAGCGGATTTCTCTGCTCGCGCCGTCGCGCTCCGCAATGTTCCAGAAAACCCAAGCCTCACTTAGAGTAATGGGAGAAGAAAGTTGACGACTGTAACTTAGTGTAGTATTCTTTAATCGGAATTCACCGCATAAAAGAAAGAACTGACTATGACAGAATTTTTACTAAATCTGAAGGTTGTGGGGATTTTTCTCTCATTCGCGCTCGCTTCCGCCATTGGCGCCAAAGTTGGTCACTTTGTTGGGTTAAAACTCGAAGATGCATTTCTCAGACTTCAGGCAAGAGTAGAAGGGTGGTTTTACGGATGATACACTACGCACATCCAATAAGATCAATCATTATCCGCGATCTGAAATGATCTCGGATTTTCTTTATATTTTTGTCAACTTAGGCCCAGAAGGTGAATCTTCTACCGAATATCCGGCTGCTGTTATTTTTTCTCGAAGTTCATCGGCTTTGACGAAATCTTTAGCTTCGCGAGCCTTCTCCCGTTCATCGAAAAAAGCCTGAACTTCCTTGGGAAGACTCGAAATAGCAAGCGTTTTTCGGCTTTCTTCGATGAAGGCCTGTGCTTCTGAGAGATTTAGCCCAAGGACGCGGTCAAATTCAAGCAATGTCGCCTTTTTATCCGGATTGGCAACCTTCTCGTCCTTTACCATGTTCCACATGAGCGCGACGGCTTTAGGGGTGTCAACGTCGTCGTAAAGAGCGTTTTTGAATTCATAATGATAAGTGTTGTTCACAGAACCTCTTTTTATACCAAGATCATCCACAAAATGACGTTGCAGTTTAAAGTATGCCTTTGCTGCAGCCTCGAGCGCATCCCAGGTAAAATTAACTTGGGTCCGATAGTGCGAGGTGAGGAGCCAATAGCGATACGCAAGGGGAGGTATTCCTCGCGCCTCGATGTGCTTAAGGAGGATCGCGTTCCCAAGCGATTTTGAAATTTTTTTCCCGTCTATCATCAGATGAGCGACGTGAAGCCAATAATTGACGAACGGTTTCCCGAACGCGGCTTCAGATTGGGCTATCTCATTTTGATGATGTGTGGGGATGTGGTCGATACCTCCGGTGTGGATGTCAAAGCGGTGTCCCAGATATTTCGTCGACATTGCGGAACATTCGATGTGCCAGCCAGGGAAGCCAACTCCCCAAGGGCTTTCCCATTCCTGTTGGCGTTTTTCTTCCAATCTTGAGAATTTCCAAAGTGCGAAGTCGGTAGCGTGCTTCTTTTCTGTATTGGCGGCTATGCGAGCGCCCTCCTGCAGACCCTTGAGGTTGATGTCCCCGAGTTCCCCATACTTCTTAAAGAGCGAGGTGTCGAAATAGATTCCGTCCGAAGTCTTATACGTATAACCCTTTTGCTCAAGTGACTGTATGAACGCGATCTGCTCGGGAATATGTTCAGTCGCTTTGGGGAAGAGCGTACCTTCAGTATCGACGTTGAGTTTTGAGAGGTTCTCGAGGAAATCCTCGGTGTACCGTTTTGTTATGTCTGCTGCCGTTTTTTGTTCCTTCTTTGCCCCTTCCTCTATCTTGTCGAGCCCTTGATCCTCATCGTCGGTGAGATGACCTACGTCTGTTATGTTTATCACTTGAGACACCTTGAAGCCTGAGTAAAGGAAAAGGCGTTTCAAGAGGTCAGCGAAGACGTAGGGCCTTGCATGGCCAATGTGCGTGGGGCCGTACACTGTGGGGCCGCAGTGGTACATCCTGACACTTCCCGGTTTGAGCGCTCGAAAAAGCTCTTTTTTGCTGTGTAGCGTATTGAAGAAAGCGATGCCTGCGTCGTCGGGTGAGGACGACTCAATAACGAACCATTTTCTGAAGAACCCTAAAGCCATTTTTTAGCTTTTGCGAATGAGTATAGGAGGAGCGCCATGGCCACTACTGTCGAGAGGATGATCCAGAAATCACCTTCTGTCCCAACGATCGGCTTCGAGACCGTGTCTATCTGGAAGAGCGTGAGCACTAAACCGATCGGAAGCGCAATAAAGGCGATTACGGAGAGCTGTTGCATGATTTCGTTTTGATGTGTAGAGACAAGAGTGTTGTTCGTCTCACGGAGCTCATTCATCAGTTCGCTGGCATGCGCTATCTCGTTGTTAATTCGGAAATATTCGTTGGTGATGGAGTGCATTGGGTACTCGAAGTCTTTACCGAAGAATTTCACCGCCGCAAGGGTGAGAGAATCCAAAATCTGTTGGTGCGGGCGGAGCGCTCCTTTTATCGCGAGGATGTCTCTGCCGAGGTGAGATATTCTCTCCACCATCTGCCTTTCCTTCCCGGAAAAGATGCCCGCTTCAATAGTTTCGAGTTTCTCTTTGATGCTCTCCAGCTCGTTCTCTGTCCCTTTGTAGATATGCTTGAGCATGTAGTAGAAGATATAGCCGGCATGTTCTCCGAAGTCTGACCTCTCAAGAATAGCATTCACTTCGAATATTTTCGAGAATTCGTGAAGGGGATCTACGGTGTCGTAGTGGGTTGTGATGATAAAATCCTTTCCGATGATGAAATCTATTTCCTGATTTGAGGGACCTGTATGCGACTGTCTGATAGCCGGGAAATGGAGTACGAGATAGAGATGATCTCGGTAGAGGTCTACCTTCGGCTTTAGTGATGGTTTGGTAAGCTCTTCAGCAAGAACTCGGTTAAGGTTTCGTTCACGGGCAACAGTCGCCACTTCTTCATATGTGGGTGAATCGAGATCAATCCACTCTACGCCACGATAAACGTATTTTTGTACCATGGCACTATTATAACCTCTTTTTGTTGAGAGCAAAGATTACTCCAAGAGAACTGGCTAAGTCTGTTGACACATTATTATATATATGTTAGTTTGCGCACAAATACGGTAATACAGAAACAAAACACAGAAAAGGAAGATTATGAAGAAGCTCATTGTCAGTTCATTGGCGATCATCTTTTGTATCGCTTCAGTTACGGTCTTTGCCGCGGAAACCAACGCAAATTGGATACCGTCAGTCTCGGTTCGTTCCGTTGTGGCCAGCAAATACTTGGCGTTCGGGCAGGGGTTTGTGAACCACGACAAGCCGGTTGTGCAAACGGACATTTTTGCGGCGTTTGACTGCGGGTTCTACATCGATTTGTGGAACTCGACCCCGTTCGATGGCTATAACAAAAACCTTGGCACGGAACAGGATTACGGAGTTGGCTGGTCCGGGAAACTCTCGAAGCTCGGTATCGAGGGGCTCGTCGGAGAACTGATCCTCGACATCGGAACATCGTATTTCGATGAGCCGAGCCTGGGAACCTTCGGTGCTAACGACTTGATGAAGAGTTATGCCAAGATCTCAAAGGAGTTCAGGTGGCTGACGCTGAACGTCTGTTATGAGAATTACACGGAGATGCCGGGGAGCTCCTTTGATGGCGGCGACTTGTACAGTTTCGGGGCGAGTAAATCCATGTCGTTCTTCAATGATCGGCTAACGGCTAGTACTTCGTTGGCTCTCGTTTATGACGACGGCGGATTCGGCTTCGATCACGGACACTTGCTCCGCGGCAGCGTCGAGCTCTATTGGAAGCTGAGCAAGCGTTTCACACTCATTCTCCCGCAATTGAACTACTATGCCCCGTTGACGTTGCGCGACAGCAGGAAACTGGACTACGTGATCTTCGGAGGAATCGCGTACCAGTTCTGATCTATTTCTCCGAATATCAAAAAACCAATCTGTGGAGAACAGATGGGTTTTTCTTTTCTACCTGAAATCGATTGTCAACTCTCTTTTTATAGACTCAAGAGCGAGCTCTACCCTTTGAAAACCTTGGAAGGTGCGACTGGCACCGAACAGAGAAGATTTCTAGCAGGAAATTTTCGTGTTTTCCAAAGGGTAGGGCGAGCGGCCCGTTTGACCTCGTTCCCTGTATTTGTGATAATTGACCCACTGTGCCCACGTTTCCGAAAGGAAAAATAGTCGCTACTCTTATAACCATCGCCCTCGTGGCGGGCATTTTTTACGGTGGTTATGCCTATGGCGTAAAGAGAGCACCGGATATCTATAGAGTTTCGGATCTCATACAAAAAGAAGAAGGGATGCCTAGTGATGTTGATTTCTCTGCATTTTGGAAAGCGTGGAACATCGTCAATGAGAAGTATGTGCCGACACGCGTCGCGACGACTACGGGTATCACGCCCGTAGGAAGCCAGGAAAGAGTATGGGGGGCCATCACAGGCCTCGCCGCGTCGCTACGCGATCCTTATACGGTCTTTTTTCCGCCGGAAGAGAATAAGATCTTTGAAAGCGAGATATCAGGAATGTTTGAGGGAGTTGGGATGGAAATAGGAATAAAGGATAATATCCTAACCGTAGTGGCACCCCTTAAAGGAACACCGGCTGATCGCGCAGGTATTCGTTCTGGGGATAAAATACTTAAAATCGATGACATGCCGACTGATGGTATGAGCACCGATGTGGCAGTACGAAAAATCCGAGGTAAGAAAGGGAGCAAGGTGATATTAACCATCGCCCGAGAGGGTAGGGACGACTCGTTCCCGATAAGCATAGAACGGGATACCATCAATGTCCCTGTCATCGACACCCAAGTCAAGCTTTCTGACGGTACGACCTCGCCTGATAAGAAGGTGGGACTCCGCGACGACGGCGTGTTCGTGATAAAGCTTTACAGTTTTACGGCACAATCTCCCTCGCTCTTCCGTGATGCCTTGCGCGAGTTCGTGCTCTCTGGTTCTAACAAGCTCCTTCTTGACCTTCGTGGGAATCCGGGAGGATACCTTGAAGCCGCGGTGGATATGGCGAGCTGGTTCTTGGAGGCGGGATTGCCGGTGGTGAAGGAGGAGTATGCCAAGGATGATGTCAAGATCTACCGCTCCAAAGGATACGATATCTTCAACGATACGCTTTCCATGGTCATTTTGGTCAATGGCGGCAGCGCCTCGGCGTCCGAGATCCTCTCGGGAGCGCTTCGTGAATACCATGTCGCGAAATTGGTAGGTACCAAGACGTTCGGTAAAGGATCAGTACAGGAGCTGGTTTCTATCACGCCGGATACCTCGCTCAAGGTCACCGTGGCACGTTGGCTCACGCCGTCGAACATCAATATCTCTGAACAGGGTCTTACCCCCGACTACATCGTCGAGAACACCCAGAAAGATCTGGAGAAAAATCTGGATCCCCAGCTTGATAAGGCGATTGCTGTGTTGCTGGGGGAGTGAAAGAGCCAATAGGGAATAGAAAAAAGCTTGCGGGTCACGCAAGCTTTTGCTGTCTGTCTTTTGACGATCTACTTGGTAGTAGTGGACTTGATGGGCAAGGATTCCCAGTTCTCCAGTAGTTCATTCAGTCTTTGCTTCAAGGCATTCAGAAAGCTATCTCGTTAGTGAAACTCTGCTTTTTCAATGTCCTGCTTTACCTCTTATTATTATATCACACTGTGTAGCAGTATGTCAATATATAAAAACCTTGGTAAATAAGGGATTTTGAGATATACTTCTCTTTCTATTCGTAGGGATTTGTAGATTCGTATCATTCGTAGATTGGCATAAAACATGAAAGTAATTTTTTTAAAAGATGTCCCGGGAGTCGGCAAGAGACTTGACGTCAAAGAGGTCTCTGACGGCTATGCTATCAATAAGCTTTTTCCGCAAGGTCTTGCCCGTGAGGCCTCTGTTTCCGCGCTCAAACAAGTAGAACTTGAAAAAGCCCGCATGGAAGCGGAGCATAAGATCCACGAAGATCTCCTTGCCAAGAACCTCTCTGCGGTTGAAGGAAAGAGCATTCATATTGCTGCAAAAGCCAATGAGCAGGGGCATCTGTTCGCGGGAGTCCATGCGGACACTATCGTAAAGCAGCTCAGGGATGAGCTCCATGTCGATGCGTTACCGGCATTCTTGAAATTACCTGAACATATAAAGACGGTAGGGGAGCACTCGATCGAGGTGGAGGTTCAGGGAAAAAGCGCCACCTTCACGCTTGTAGTGGAATCGCTGAAATAAACAAGAGATTCTTTCCAAGAAAAACCGCGGCGTCAACCGTGGCTTTTTTGTGTCGGGGGGATAGAGGTAGAGCCGGCAGAGAGCGTGAATCCACAATCGCAGGGCGTTCTGTGGCATCGGTGACATCCATCATGGTACATATCGTAGAGCGTATTCTCAAGGTGGATGTCAGCGCAATTCACGACACCGAACAGATTGGCGATGACATCGACGAGTTCTTTCCTGACGACTCGAGGATGCACCGCACCATGGTCTAGGGCTTGCACGGCCTCGATAAGCTCTATCGACTCTTCGATGAGGTGAAGCGCCGAACGTTCCAGTGTGTTGTGGGGGTAGATACGGTAGAACATCTGCTGGTACTTCCAGAGTGTATCCGGTTTAGGTGCTATTTCTGGACCGATAAATTCGCGTCGTGGTCCGTCTTCACGACTGCAGGGACAGTTTCCGCAATAGGGACAGCGGTACCGAAAGAGTTCCCATACCACCATATCCAAGGGAATTCCACGTCTATTCGCCGTTGCCATGCACCAGGAGAAGCATATGCCTGCGTTTTTCCGCAATTTCCCAACTTCTTTTGGCCGTGCATCGGGTCTAGCGCTTTCGTTGATGAGCTTGGCGTATGCCGACACCTTAGTTACGAGGTCAGCAGTCCTCGTATATACGACGCTGTTCTGTTTCCCATATATCGTCTCATTGACAAGCTGCCAGATCTGAAAAGGTTGATAGGTTTTCACACAAAGCCTCCATTTCTAAAAGAATCCTAACACAGGGTCAGAATCGTGCAAGCGAAACTTAAACCCTCTCACGCTACTGCGTGAGTTCTCCGTAATAAAAAACATCGAGAGTACAAATAAAATGCTACAGCATCATACTTGTACTCATAACATCTAGGGTGTTATTTTGTAACGACATTCGCGATCTTCTTGATGACAGTGCGATTATTGAAATTGTGCTTTCGTTTTCGGGAGTATGCCACGATACCGTCTTTTAGTGCGAAGAGCGTGTGGTCTTTGCCCAATCCGACATTTTTACCAGGCAAAATCCTCGTACCTCTCTGGCGCACGATAATGGCTCCTACGCGAGCTTTTTCACCAGCATAAAGCTTGATGCCCAGGTACTGCGCATTTGAGTCGGTAAGGTTTTTTGCTGTTCCGCCTGCTTTTGTATGTGCCATAGAAGTAGGGTATAGGGATTAGCGCATAGGATATAGTAAAATATACGCAACGGAGATGAGTATACCTGACATACGAGAATTTATCAAGACCTCTGCTTCTGGAGAGAGAAAAGATGTGGTGGTTCTTGCCATCATCGTGTTATCGGCATCGGGCGCATTCGCCCTGGGGCGGCTTTCGGCGCTTGAATCAGGAAGTGTGAGTGTCGAACAGGAAGCGGCTGTTCACGATGCCATAGCTTCACAGGAGAAAGTGATTTCCTCTCCCGTAAATACGAAGAATTCGCAAGAAGTCACAGGAGGCCAAGTTGTGGCTTCAAAGACCGGCAGCAAGTACCATTTTCCCTGGTGCGCAGGAGCACGGAGCATCAAGGAATCCAATAAAATTTATTTCGCTTCTATCGAAGCCGCTCGTGCCGCAGGGTATACCCCTGCAGCGAATTGCAAAGGGTTACCATAGTAACGTAAAAAGAGTTGCCGCCCGATGTCTGGTTCGGGCGGCGTTGCCAAGTGTCACCAACTTTTTATGCCTGTTTTTTCCTCCTTGATGCAAGGTTCGGACACCACAGCCGTTTTAGGCTATCACGTGTCTTCTGTTACCACAAGATTTTGTACGATATACTTACCTAATGATAGTCGTTGATATGGAGTCGAGCGGTTTGGATCCACAAAACCACAGCCTCCTTTCGGTGGGTGCGATTGATTTTCTCAATTCTTCTAATACGTTCTACGGTGAGTGCCGTGTGTGGGAGGGCGCTCACGTAGATGTAGAAGCGCTTGCTGTCAACGGTTTTACGCATGAGGAGCTTGCAGACGCAAAAAAGCAGACAGAAGGCGATTTAGTTCGCGCGTTTCTGGCGTGGTCAGAGGGATGTGCGGAGAAGACCATAGCGGGCCAGAACCCTTCCGCCGACAGAGATTTCCTTCGGGCAGGCGCAGCGCGCAATCATCTAGACTGGCAATTCGCGTTCCGAACGATCGATCTCCATTCCGTTGCCTACATGCACATGGTGCAGAGGGGAGCAGTGATACCTTTGATGCATGGACATTCGGCGCTTTCGCTCGACAAGATACTCGTCTACTGTGGTCTTCCGGAAGAGCCGAAGCCTCACAATGGGCTCCGGGGCGCTACCTATGAAGCTGAAGCGTTCAGTAGGCTTTTGTATGGGAAACCATTACTTCCGCTATTCAAGAAATACGCTCTGCTGTGGGGTGATACGTTGGATACGCGATGATTTTCTGGTAGAGTATTTCGGTATCGGGGTGTAGTATAACGGTAGTATCTGCCCATGGGGTGGGTAAGGTCGGAGTTCAACTCTCCGCACCCCGACTCTGATTAAAGGTCTAAAATTCAAGCTAAAGGGCAGCGTTTTTCTACTATTTTTCTCTGGATTTAAGCTAAAATCGAGGCATATTGCTGTAGGTACGTCCATACGTTGTTTGACGAACTACTCAAGAAGTCAAAGATTGACGTTTTAACCTATCCAGGGTGTTGATAAAAGGATATATTTATGCCTCTGATGAGCCATTTATAGGAGTTTGACCTAGTTTGTTTTTTGTGGGGAGGTGTTGACAACCACCATAGATATGCTATAATGTAAGAAGTCAGGGCATCGCGCTCTGATTTTTGTTTTGGTAGGTATTTACTTTACTTTTACTAGCACGAAATGGGAAATACCAAGACAAACCTGTTGTAACGAAGAAAAACACTATGGCAGTACTAGATTTTGCTACGGGGTTCCTTATGCTCTCGTCGATCATCGCGGGACAGGGGACAAGTTCATCGCAGAGCACATCCCCAATCGTTAAGGTGGATAGGACGGTAGTCTCAGAGGCAAAGTTCGTGGATTATACGCGTCGCGAGTCTATCGCGGCCTATGTCCAGGAATATTTCACTGATTCTCCGGTCCTCGCGGAGATCGCTCGTTGTGAGTCAACGTATCGACACCTTGGCCTTGACGGCAATGTCTTGCGTGGCAATGTGAATTCCAACGATGTTGGAGTGATGCAAATAAATGAGACGTACCATAAAGAGCGTGCCGAAGGGCTCGGGTTCGATCTCCATACCCTTGAAGGTAACCTCGCGTATGCGAAGTACCTCTATGAGAAGCAGGGCGTTCGACCGTGGAAGTCGTCTTCTAAATGCTGGTCTGAGTTCCAGAGCTAAGGAAATGGCTTAGCGACACGCAAAAAGGATCTCCACAGGGGGTCCTTTTTGTTACTTGCCCCATTAGTAGAATTTCGGGTTACGCCCTTGGCGTGATCAAGTTTTTCCACAGATGATGTTAAGCCGACCCGAAATTTCACTACGGGGCTTGTCTGTTTTACGAAACAGGTATAGTGTTACATTTCAGAGGGTTCGCTTTTCTTGGAATTTAAACGTCAACCATCGGAGGACACACGCATGATGACAGGTTTTCAGATCATGGACATTCGGGAAACCGAAGGACAAGTCAGGCTCCGCATCAAACGATCATTCGATGAGCCGCATCGCTCACAAGTTCTCATTGCTTTCAACGCCCTCCTCCACAAGGCCCACAGGGAGAAGAGGGGAGGAAGCGTTGATTGCGAAGAGATTCTGAAACACGCCTCAGCGATCACTCATGCTCCAGAGCCAAAACCATTCGTTCCTTTTACGCCACAGAAATCCGCCTTTCCCAGGCGTTCCCTCTGGAGCTATTTAAGAAGTCTCTTTGCCCTTTGATCCCAAAGTCCCCGCGATTTGAGAAATCGTCGCGGGGACTTTCTTTTATAAGGAGACCTCGAATTGATAGGGGGGGTTCTTGCAGCATAGTTTGAATGTAGATACGTCGCACAATATATCTTTTGCGCGTGTAGGTTGTACGACATATAGCCCCTATGCCCAGTAGGTCCTCCCCCTTAAGCTTTTGAAAGCCGGAGGGGTTTCTTACTTTCGCAGAACCTCTTGAATGTTTCCCAGGACATAAGAGTTTGTCCGTTAAGAATCCTTCTCTTCTTGTGATGCACAAGAAGATCGAGTCTTTCTTGTGTGATCTCGACGTTCATTTGCAGGAATATCACTGGATAGTGGCGCATGTATTCCGATTGATATTTACTAAGTTTGCTATTCAAGCATCCTGATACATTACGAAGACTTGAGGCAAAGAATATGTCAACGCAGAACCCTTTATCGGCATCAAATACAAAGAAATCAGCCCGTGTCCGTTTATCATCGGTAAAGAAATACTCTCTGTGGACGAATTGAGTGCTAAATCTCTTAACCAAGTACTCGTAAACCTCTTTTTCTACCTTATGAGCTCTCGTATTGATTGTGAAAGCCCGTTTGGAGCTATGTTCGCCAAAACGGAAATCTGTCTGTGACCCGATATGCAGATCTTTCCTAAATGCAACCAGACCTCCGAATCTTCGTTCTATAGTTCGTGTAGCGGGCAAATAGTCACAATCATCAACTTCAGTCGCTGTTGGGTAATGACCGTATTGTTTGAAGAACTTAAAGAGCCCTTCTTTAACACTATCGCTATTCCAGATTTCTTTTTTCATTATGTCGCAAAAGATACTGTAGATAAAGTCTGTATTTAAACCTTTGTTGCCGTCCCAGTTCGGGAGAGAAAACGAGGATACGTTTTCTCTCCGCACATTCGGCCTACTGGCCTCAGTATTCCTTACGTTCGCACTGCTGTGCTCAGTATTTCGTCGCCTGAGCTCCTCAATCGCCTCAACGTTCGGTCGCCCACTCGTTAGGCAATAAGAAATTCCTATTCGGTCGTAGTTTATTCTGTAGTATCAGTGTCACCGTCCTTTTTATTGAAGATATTCATGATGGGTTCATAGACATAGTCAGTCCAAATCTCCTTTGACTTATCCCACGTAAAGTTGATATTTTTCTTCAAAAGAGGCTTCGTAAAGACCTCTTCGAGGTCTATACCGAAGTAGCTTAGGGCTAAAAGGGCTACGAAGATGAGAACAATGAGGTGAATAATCCCTCGCTGGTCGTTTTTTTTCATTTACCTGCCTACATTTAATACCGAATAATATTTCGCCCCAGAAAAAGCCTTATTGTTTTTAGCATTTTTTCTTTAGTAATTGTGCTCCAATAAGTCATAAATTTTGACGGGTGGACTCAAGTATATACCATTTATGGAAGTGCGGGCAAATACGGTATGGGGTTAAGATACGCTCGGAGGTCTGCGATAGGCATCGTGTAGGTGCCTCCGCATACACGGCTCTTTCTGTTGGCGACTATAAGGCCTTGCGTCGCGTAGACCGTGAAATGAAGGTGCGGGCCGGTCGAATAGCCGGTGTTTCCGCTATAGCCTACGGTGAGACCTTGGCCTACAGCGTCTCCTTTAGAGAGAGAAATGACCGAGAGATGCGCGTAGAGGGTCGAAAGACCGTTGTCATGCTCTATAAGGATCCATTTGCCGTAGGATGCCCCCGGGCATACTGCGTCGGTATCTCCGGTCGCCGTGACTTCCCCATCCCGCGCCGCTTTTATGGGCGTTCCGACGGAAGCGGCAAGGTCGATTCCATTATGACCATTTCCGTTGTAGACCTGGGGGTTATTTTTTGCAAACGTCGTATTGCCGAAGTATTGTGTAATACGGATCGAGTTTAAAGGCCATGAAAGTATCCCTTGCTGTGGTGTGGGAATACTTGACGGGTCTTTGAGAAGTTTCAGCTCTGATTCAAATCCAAGGAGCTCTTTCTCGAACGCATCCCGAAGTGCCACCTTTTCATTCAGGAGCTTTTGGTAGTTTGCTTCACTGTTCTTGGTGGTCGTGAGAAGAGAATTCTTTTCTTTCGTATTGTACTCGATGACTTTTTTCTGACCCGAGAGATTAGATTTAAGCCGTATGAGCTCATCTTTTATGCGTGTTGACTCAGCCTGCCTGTCTTCAAGGTCAGTCTTGATCTCACCCAGCGCAGCAATTCTCTGTTGTATCCCCATCTGTACGTTCTGGATGGTTTCCACATCTTCCCAGGCATCTGAAAGATTCTGACTTGAAAGCAGGCTTTCCACAAAGGTACGCTCATCGTGCTCATTGACCACCCGAAGGCCTGCAGCGACTGCTCTACGGCTTGTACTGATCCGCACCTCTTTGTCATTGATATCTAAGGCAAGGTTCTCAAGCTGCAAGTTGGTTCGAGTAATCTTGTTTTCGGTGATGCTGAGGTCTGCGACCAATTTTTTCCTCGTTATGTCGAGGCTTTTTATCTGATTTTGGAGGGTTTTTTTATCACCATCAATCGATTTGAGCTGCTCTTGGTATCCTGCTATCTCTTTCTCGAGGTCTGCGATGGCGCTAGATCGAGCATCGATAAGGTCTGCAAGCTCCCTCTCACGGTCGGGAGCTTCTTGGGATGATGCGACGAATGGAAGCGTGATGAACACTAACGTAGCTAATAACATGAAGACATGCGTGCGAATTTTCACAGGTTTTTCCCTATCAGACGAAATCGGGTTTCGTCGGACCTTTATTGTAACAGAAACAGCGCGTTTTGGAGGCGGACGACGCTCTCATCTCGTCCCAGTATCGCGACGAGATTGAACGGATCTATCGATTTCTCACGTCCTGAAAGAGCGAATCGGAGCGGCCAGAGCACTTCCCCCTTCCCTTCTTTTTCGGCGTAGGGGAGCAGTATCGATTTAATGTTTGGAGCATCGATAGTTTGAGACGTTCCAGAGAGCAATGAGATTACATGTGCCAGATGCTTTTTCGCTGTTTCCGGATCTGGATGCTTACTCCAGAGCAAGGCTTCTTTTTTGTAGGATGGTACCTGAAGGAGGTAGTCGAACTCTCCTGCTGTGAGCATTTCTTCGATTTCGCCGAAATAGTGGATGCGGTCGAGGACCAGCGCCGCGAGCGTATCGATTTGGTGGAGCGTGAAGGAAGAGAATCTGCCCCACGCCGACAATCTGTCCGTGATATTCGCGATAACTTTGTCACGAGGAGCTTGGAGAAGGTAGGCTTTGTTCATCCAGTTAAGTTTCTCGACAGAGAATATCGCACCACCTTTTTGCACCTTATCCAGGCGGAATTCCTTGATGAGCACATCTCTCGAGAGCACTTCACGCTCGTCGCCCGGGTTCCACCCGAGGAACGCAAGATAGTTGGTGAGCGCTTCGGGTAGGTATCCTCGGTCGCGGTAATATTTTACAGAGACAGTCTCTCCGTGCTTTCTTTTTGAGAGTTTTGACCGATCAGGTGCGAGTATGAGGGGTATATGGGCGTAAATAGGCGGTGTGACGCCGAGGGCTTCCCAAAGAAGGATTTGGCGCGGCGTGTTGGAGATATGTTCTTCGCCACGGATGATGTGCGTAATGCCCATGTCTGCATCGTCGATAACGTTTGCCAGGTGGAAAATGGGTTCGTCTTCGCTCTTGGCGATGACGAAGTCTCCAAGCTCGGTGGTATCGAATTCCACGCGCCCCTTGATGAGGTCATCGAACGCAACGTGTTTGTTGGGGTTCTTGAACCGTATCACGTCGGAGCGCTGGCCCGCTTCAGTGACCATTTCTTTTGAGTGGAACGCGGCACCGGACTCAAGCAGTCTGGCTAGTTGCTTTTTATGTATATCGAGGCGCTCTGATTGGCGGTAAGTCTCATCAAAGTCGATCTGGAGCCACTCAAACGCGTCCAAAATATCTTTTTCATACTCCGGCTTTGAACGTTCCTTATCAGTGTCTTCAATGCGCAAAATCAGCTTGCCGTTATTCTGCTTGGCAAAGAGATAGTTGAATAGCGCGGAGCGTGCCCCCCCGACATGGAGAAATCCCGTTGGGCTTGGCGCGAAGCGACATACGATCGGTTGCGAGTCTGGCATAAAAGTCATTTTAGCATACTTTGAAATGGAGACGCTGCCATTGACATGTGTTATATTTATGATATTCTGACAATCAGAAATGTCGGTTTCTAAACGTGCGTCAAATTACGCACGTGGCTGACTTGGCACATTTAAGATACTATGAATACCTTTCAATCTGTCGTCGGGCTACTCCTTTTCGGCATCTTAGTGATGGGAATAGTCTTTTTTGTCTTTGGAAAAGGATACAAGCCTATTCTTATTGGCGCCGCTCTTTCTCTCGGCTCCCTCATTGGCATTGTAAGTGTTACAGCTGAGGTCCAAAAAAGAATAGTGCACGAAAGGCAAGCTGATGAGTACAATCGTCGGGTCGTTGAGAGAGCTTTTGTTGAGGAGCTCCTGACAGGCAAACCAATCCAGTTGAAAGAAGGTTACCGCATTCCTCAAGTAGTAGCAGGAATGGCGCAAGAAACGGGCTTTTCAAGCAATTTAGTTCGTCAACTTATTGACCCTCACCGCTATATCCTTCATTTCAACACGAACGACTTGAGTTCTCGGCAGATGCCTTTGTCTGAGGACCATCGGTCGCAGGATCAAGTACCCATGTCCGACGAAGACATCTACCACCGTTGAGACGTCCCGTTCTTCCCCAACAGCCTCCCCTTCCCTGGGTCGAGGCTGTTTTTTCGTTCACACACTTTTTACCCTTTTTCCGAATCCTATAATAATAGTGCGACCGCACTATTATTATAGGATTCATGTAGGCAATCAAGATAACTGGAATTCCCTTTTTAGCCAGTGATCATTTTCAACTTCATCGGCGATGATATACAGAAGCTCCTTTCCGATTTCAAAATCTGCCTTAAGGAGGGCAATAAGATCTTCACAATCATACGGATACACCCAGACACTGTTCTGAAGTTTTCGAAACCCCATTGTAGAAAGTGTGTTTCGAACTTTTGCCCGCAATCCTCTTTTTGATTCTGTGATGTCAAAAATAAGAAGACGCCACTTCTTATCCCACCGTCGAGGTTTTTTTCGGATTTGTTCAGAAAGAGTCATTACTTGAAATGCCCTCCTTCCCTTGATTGTTGCCTCCCAGAAGCCTTCTCGGTACTCGATAAGTCCTTGCTTGGCAAGCCGAGCACGTGCTACATAGATCGCATTTTGTGAGTCGCGACGTTTGCTCTTAGGTGATTTTAATTCCTTCAGCACTCCCCGTACTAGTGCCTGCGGGTTTAGTGCGGCTGCTGTTGCGAGTAACAACGTAAGAAGTATTGCACGAGTTATTTTCGTATTCCGCGTGCGGATTTTCACTGATTGCTCTAATTTCCCCATATTTTATGGTCCGATGAGACATCCTATTATAATATGACGACCGTCAAATAATAATAGGATAGTACTTACGTAAAATCACCGACATTCAAGGGTTATCCCTATTCGTGTTTGAGGGCAAGAGTGATTATCGCGCGCGCAATCTTCTCGGCAGCGTCCGGTTTTGCGAATTTAAGGGCGTTCTCAGACATCCGCTCGCGAAGCTTTTGGTCTCCGATGATCCTTCGAATCTCGGTAATAAGAATATGTGGCTTGAGGTTGGCTTCTTCGATGACGATGCAGGCTCCGGCATTCTCATAGGCGATGGCGTTTTTTCGTTGATGGTCTCCGTTGCTGTCCGTAATGGGGATGATGAGCGACGGTTTTCCCCAGAGGGCTATCTCAGATAGAGCTCCCGCACCCGCACGCGAGACCACGAGGTCACTTGCTCCCGCGGCGGTAGTGAGAGCTTCGTCGTGTAGAAAATCGAACGGTTTATACCTAGCGGCGTGGGCGTTCTTTTCGAGTATCGTCTTGCTTATGCCTGAAACTACCGTCAGATTTTTCTCGCCGGTCTGGTGTATGATCTGGAATTCGTTCACAAGGTTTGGGAGCGAGTCCAGTATTGCATTATTGATTATCTCCGCGCCGAGGGAGCCACCGAGGACCAGGATGGTCGGAACCGTCTTTTCGAACTGTAGCAGTTCATGGGCTCCCTCCTTAGCAACCTCTCGCAAGGCATTTCGGATAGGAGTCCCTGTCCATGCCACTTTAGTTTTTGGAAAATACTGTGCCGTTTCCGCAAAAGTAACAGCTATCCTTGCCGCTTGTTTTCCTGCTCGCCCGTTCGCCCGCCCAGGAACAGTGTCCGATTCGTGGATAAAGAGCGGGATTCTGAGTATTCTTGCGGCAAATGTCGCGGGGAAGCTTCCATATCCCCCCTTGCTGAAAATAACATCAGGATATATCCAAAAGACGGAAACAAGGGCACGTATGACTCCAAGAGTTGTCTTTAGTACATCTAGAGCGTTTTGCAGGGATGCGTATCTGCGTAACTTGCCCGCTGGTACACGACGAAATTCGATATCGTTATCAAAGAGCGCCTTTTGATCATAGGGTTCGTCGGACATGAAATAGAGCTCGGGTTTGACGAGTTTTTCTTCACGCGCTATTCGGTTGAGTTCTTCAGCAACGGCGATGAGGGGGTAGAAATGTCCCCCGGAACCGCCTCCGGTGAGTAATATTCTCATACCTCTTAAGTATACACGATACGTTTGGGTTACTACTGGTGCGAAGCTCTTGAAATCGAAAGCAACATCCCCGCTTCCGCAAGTGTAAAGAGAAGCGCCGAGCCCCCGTGGCTGACGAATGGCAGGGTTATGCCTGAGAGCGGAAAAAGACCTATCATCGCGCCGATGTTGTCAAAGGCCTGGGAGACGAACATGATGACAATGCCGGTAGCAAGCAGTCTCCCAAAGAGGTCAGGTGCGCGCGATGCGACACGCAACCCTTGATGGGCAAGCAGAAAGAAGAGCAGGAGAAGGCAAGAGCTACCGAAAAATCCGAATTCCTCACTGGCAACCGCATAGACGCTATCCCCTATCGGTTCGGGAAGGTAGTTGAATTTTTGGATGCTTTTTCCGAAACCTCTCCCAAAAAGGCCTCCGGATCCGATGGCTATCAAGGACTGCTGGATCTGGTAGCCTGCGCCTAGCGAGTCACGTGAGGGGTCGACGAACGTAAGTATGCGTTCTTTGGCATAGGGAAACGTGAAAATGAGCGCAGTGCCGATGATGAGCATTAGTATGAGGAAGCCTGCGATGTGTTTCCATTTCGCTCCCGCCACAAAGTACATTGCCGTAGAACTCGCGATGATGACCAGGAAGGTATCTATATCAGGCTGGCTTAAGAGGAGTCCCCCGCCGACCCCGATGATTATAACGAGAAAAGGAAGGACACCCCACTGGATAGTGGTTGCTTTGTGCTTGAATGCCGCAAGCCACGCCGCTAGATAAATGATGATAGCGATCTTGAGGAGTTCAGATGGTTGAAAGGTGTGAGAACCCACGGATATCCAACGCTGGGCTCCTCCGTGCTCGAAGCCGATCCCCGGGATAAAGACGAGAAGCGAGATGGCGATAGCGACCAACAGAAGATAAAAAGAAATCCGACGGAACGTTTTATAGGAAAGGCGGGAGAGTATGTACATAAGCGCTAGTCCGGGCAAGAGTCCCAGAACGGTCTGACTGAAGACGATTGATTTAAAATCCGCTCCCGAATCACGCGCCACGAGTCCTACAGATGCCGAAAGAAAGATGATAAAACCGAAGCCTATCAGCATAAGGAGTATGGTCAGGAGCCACCCGTTTACAGGATTACGTGTTTGCCACATAGTTTTCTATCCAATGATTCCAACGATCATGCCCATAACCGCAAAGATAACACCGATAACCCAGTAACGCATGGTCACCTTGTAGGGCGGCCATCCCAAAGCTTCGAAATGATGATGGAGAGGTGCTACCAGAAATATTTTTTTCCCGCGAAACTTCTTTGATACCACTTGCATGATGTCGGAGAGAACGGTGAGCACCAAAGGCAATGCGATGATGGGGAGCACGAAGACCCCATGGCCGCCATCTACGGAATCGGTCAGAAAGGCAACGACCGCAAGTGTCAGCGTGAGAGCCATGCTTCCTGTCTCAGACATGTAAAAACGCGCAGGGGGTATATTGAACCAGAGGAATGCGAGTATCGCGCCTACGACGGTGAGGCAAAAGGCAGCAAGGTTTATCTGTTGTTGGAAGAAGGCGATGCCCGCGTACGCTGCGAATATCGCGGCAAAAATACCCCCCGCAAGCCCGTCGATGCCGTCTATGACGCCACCTGCGTAAATGCCGAGAGTGACAAGTAAGAAGAGGGGTATAAAGAACCATCCGATGTCGATCGCTCCCACGAAAGGAACTCCTATGGCATGCGTTTCGAGTTTTACATAGAACCAGAATGCGATAAGCAATGAGAGGCAAGATACAATCATCAGGCGTTTTTTGAGCGATAACCCCCCTCCGATGTGGTCTCCTGATCCTCGCACCTCCAGGTAGTCATCAATGAGACCGATGAGTCCACCGATGATCAGCGTTGCGAATGGGATCCAGGTTTGGTCACGACTGAGGAACAAGAGTTTTCGGGTCCCCTCTTCCGGAAATAACCATCCTATGAGAAGCAGGAGGAAGAGTGTTACAAGCGGGCTTGCCCAGATCAGAATGCCTCCCATTTTTGGGACGCCTACCTCACGAGTTCTGTGGAGCTCATTGAATATCGGAGTATCCTCGCCTGAAAAAGTCTTCTTACCGGGTTGTTTTTTCCATACTTTGTATTTGTAGAGATAATGATTGAGTATGGTAGAGATGCCTATCCCCAGAAAGAAACTGAGTGTAGTCGGTACGAATATCTTTACAACATCGAGGATCATGTTTTTCTTATCGTGTCTCGGGAGACGTCATCGTCTCCTCTGTTAGAATGGCCGATCCTAGATAGTCTATGGTGGCTACTAAGAGCTTTTGCATATCCTGGAATCTTCCTTCTTGCGTAGAACCAAGAATAGTGATGATGAACGGTTCGCCGAAGCTTGCGTCAAAAGCGATAGAGAGATTGCCGCCTGCTAGGTCTGTAAGCCCTGTTTTCGATCCGAGTAATCCAGGAACGCTGGCAACCGTAGCATTGGTATTTTTTGCCTCCACCGTCCGTCCGTCCGGTGCTTTGAAAGCCATTGTTTCTTCTCGGGTCACTTCAAAGAGATCGTCATGTTTTTCTAACATATAGGCCGTGAGCAGAGCGACATCTTTTGCCGAACCGTAGCCCCCCCCGACATTTTTATAGGTATCAAGACCGGAGCCGTTGAGGAAATAGGTTTGGGTCAATCCAAGCTCGCTCGCTTTGGCGTTCATAGAAGCAACGAATCTGTTAGGAACGGTGTCAGAGATATCCTCCGTCCCCTGCCCTTCAAGAAATGAAGCCGTGGCGAGGGCTACCGAGTCGGCTCCAGTATTGGAAGAGGTTATGAGCGTATATTGCAACAGTTCGCTCAAGGTCCAACGCTCTCCTACCTTGAGTTTAGGATCGTACTCGATGTCGCGTTTGACGATGGGTACGACGGTGAAGCTGGGGAGGGTCTCTGACGAAACGATGGCAGTCATGAGCTTGGTTATGGAAGCCAACGGAAGCTGAGATTCTTCATTAAGGGCATAGATAAATCGTTCACGCGATACGTCGTATACCACTGCCGCTTTTGCATCAAGAGAGATATCTTTAAAAGGGTTTACTACAAGCCGTTCGGGAAGAGGGAGTGTCTTTATTGCTGCCATCCTGATCGCGGTACGAGAGGCAATGAGGTCATCTGCGTAGGTTTGTATCAAAAAAAGCGAACCTGTGATGACCATACAAAAACCTACCAGGTTCATCGCCCAGAGCGGTACAGGTGACGGTTCATACGGTTTCATGTTCACATTCATGATACCAAGGGAGTTGATTGCGGCGCAGATTGCGCCTGCTCGAGCGTTTTTTCGGACTCGTCTCGCTCGGACTGGGCCTTTCTGAACGCCTCAAGTTCGTTCCTGGCTACCTTATATTCAGGCAAGTGCTGTATATCTTTGATGCCAAGATGCGAGAGAAGCTCAAAGGTGGGTTTGTATAGAAAGCTTCGCTGGTCGGCTTTGTTCTGGACTCGTTCGATGAGGCCGCGTATGAGAAGTGTCCGAAGGACGAACGTTGAGTTGACTCCGCGTATATAGTCTATTTCAGACCGAGTGATGGGACCGAAGTAGAGAATGATAGAGAGCGTTTCAAGACCGGCTTTGCCGAGATCTTTACTCAGCTCCTCTTTGGTGAGCGTCTGAATGAGCTCAGAGAGCTCGGGAGCCGTACCAAGCATCACCTCGTCCTCTTTACGCAC
>DATDXL010000012.1:0-6591 GCA_036517235.1 Minisyncoccota bacterium | reverse complement strand
TTTTTTTCATCCCGTTAGAAATCTGCTTGTTTGTTAATATCGTTTTTATCGATTACCCGTAAATTTGTATCTTACTTACTTTCCCCCGTTTTACAACGGTCGTCCTCGACGACCTATTTCTAACGGGACTCATGAAAATGCTTATGCAAGGGTCGCACCGCTTTTTTTGCTAACACGGACAAACGAGTCGCCGATGCGCTTTTTGCCGATGCGTGTTTGTTTGCCGCTTGAAGGATCTATTACTGCCGCGTTGGAGACGTGGATAGGAAACGTCTTGTCTACAATCTGTCCTTTCTGATCGGTTCTACGAGGCTTCTGGTGTTTCTTGCGCACATTCACCCCCTCGATAAGAACGGTGTTGTGCCCAGGAAAGACCTTCAAGACTTTACCAGTCTTTCCTTTTTCTGTCCCAGAAATCACTATGACGTTGTCTCCTTTTTTGATTCGCATGGTTTTATACTACTTCGGGTGCAAGAGAAGCGATCTGCTGGTACCCCATATCGGCTATCTCGCGCGGGATGGGACCGAATACGCGACCTGCGATGGGTTCCTTCTTTTCTTTCTCTAAGATAACCACCGCGTTCTCGTCAAAACGAATGTAGGAACCGTCCTTGCGGCGATAGGCGTTACGCTGTCGAACCACTACGGCCTGTAAGACATCTTTTTTCTTTATGGCCTTGCGGGGTTCTGCTTTCTGGACCGAAAGTACGACTCTGTCGCCGATCTGCGCGTAACGTCTCCGACTTCCTCCGAGCACTTTGAAAATCCTCCCTATACGGGCTCCCGAATTATCACAGATCTTTACGATTGAACGTGGCTGTATCATGGTACTCGATTATGCGTCGCTTTCTACTGGCATCGCTTCTGGTATAACGGCTTGTACTTTTTTCCCGACCACTATGAAATTTTTATCTTTTGAAATCGGTCGCGTTTCTTTGATGAAAACCGTATCACCTAGAGAACAGGTGTTTCCTTTATCATGCGCCTTCAGACGCTTGCTACGAACAAGGAACTTACCATACTTTGGGTGCTTACGGTAGCGGGTCACCAATACCACAACGGTATCCTTCATTTTCGCCGAAACCACTTTCCCCGTAAGGATCCTTTCTTTCTTCTCTGTGTTGTTGGTGATATCCATGGTAATATTAGCTGTTTACTTGTTTCTGGCAGAGAGCGCGGTCAACACTCGGGCGATGTCGCGACGTAGCGTTCTCCCTTCTTTGACATTTCGTGCCTTGCTACCCGACGCTCCGAAATGGAACTTCCAAAGGCCTTTCCTCTTTTCTTCCAAGAGTTCCAGTAATTCTTTCTCCCCTTTCTTTTGTAATTCGATTTTCTTTGACATGGCTTAGGCAATAGCACGGCTCACTACCTTGGTCTTCACCGGAAGTTTTGTTCCTGCTTTCCGAAGAGCTTCTCGAGCGTCAAGCTCCGGAAGTCCGTCTACCTCAAATAAAAGCCTCCCGGGAAAAATCTCGGCGCAGTATCCCTGCGGGTCTCCTTTTCCAGAACCCATACCTACTTCTGCCCCTTTCTGAGTATACGGACGGTCAGGGAAGATACGGATCCACATTTTACCGTTCTTCCCCATAACATGGGCCATCGCCTTTCGAGCGGCCTCTATCTGTTGGCTACGGAGACGGCCTGGTGCGAGCGCCTTGAGTCCGAATGAGCCGAATGCAACGGAAGAACCGCGCACCTCCACATGTACTCGTTTGGGGTTAGACCGCTTGGTCTGCCATTTTCTATATTTCACTTTTTTGGGAAACATCATGGTGTTGGTGAGATAGCGTTATAGTATGAAAATCACTTCTTGCTCTCGCTTTTTTAGTAAAAATATCGCCACGGTATACCCAGATCTTGATACCCAAATCACCATAGGTCATGTGGGCTTTGTCGCGTGCGAAGTCCACGTCAGCGCGAAGTGTCTGGAGCGGGATGCGCCCTCGTTTGAGCTCTTCGCTTCGTGCCATATCGGCACCACCAAGACGTCCTCCGCAGTACACCTTGACTCCGAGCACATCCCTATTAGCCATCGCCTTATCGAGAATCTGTTTCATCACACGACGGAAAGGAAGTCTTTTTTCGAGCGATTCTGCCACCATGCGGGCGAGAATGGCTGCGTTGGATTCAGGAGAACGTACTTCTTCCACATCGACTTTCACCTCTTTAGGAGCGCTAAGCTTCAGACGTCCAAGGAGTTTCGTGAGATCGCTCTTGAGTTTCGTAAGCCCTTCACCGTTCTTGCCGATGAACATGCCAGGGCGGGCGGTTTTGACGATAATGCGGAGCTGTTTCTCGTTCCTCTCGATCTCAACACCGCTAACGTAAAAATCGCGCAACGTCTTAGCGAGATGTTCGCGGAGGATGATGTCGCTCTTCAGGTTGGCCTGATATTTTCCTCGTACGCCAAACCATCTTGACTTCCAGTCACGGATATAACCGAGGCGATGAGAGTACGGGTGAACGGAGTGTGACATGGCTGATTAGGCTGATGCTCCTTCGTGTTCTGCCTCGACCTCTACTGCTTCCTGGTGACCGCGCTTGGGGGCTGACAATATTTCGTCACCTTTAGTATCCAAGGCCACGAAAATGTGGCTGGAACGCTTCTTGAGAGGAAACGCTGAACCTCGAGCGCGAGGCATGTGGCGTTTCATGACAAGTCCTTCGTCGACTCTGATGTCTTTGACGTAGAGACGGTCAGGATTCATCTTGAAATTATGCTTCGCATTCGCGACAGCATTCTGAATAGCTCCACGGATGGGCTCCGACGCTTTCTTGTTGAGGAATGTAAGAACGGTAAGCGCATGGCTCACTTTCTTGCCGCGCACCAAATCCGCGACAAGACGGACCTTACGTGGCGACTGGCGATGATTTTTTATCGTTGTTTCAACCATGGTGTTATGTTATTTTGCGGCGGCCGTAGTGGTTTTTGCAGATTGTGCCGCGGCTATCTCCGCTTCTTTCTTTTGCGTCTCAAGCTCTTTCTGCATCTTGCCGCCGTGCTTGGTAAACTTGCGTGTGGGCGAAAATTCACCGAGGCGGTGTCCAACCATTTCCTCGGTTACTAATACTTCAATATGTTCTCTCCCGTTATGAACGCCAAACTTGAAACCTACCATCTCGGGAGCGATGACACTAGCCCTAGACCACGTACGAATAACCCCTGCTTCCTGAGCTTTTTTCCCCGTGATCTTCTTCATAAGTTTCGGATCTAGATATGGGCCTTTTTTGAGTGATCGTGCCATAACAAGAAAAATGAGCTCCTTACGGAGCGTTTGCGCATACTAGCAGTACCCCCTCTCCCTGTCAAATTCTGCTTTGTTTATAAGCCTGTGGAGATGCTGTGGAAAAAAGTCAGATTCATAGGCTTTAAAAAGCAAGACCCGCCCGTATTACAAGGTGGGTTGCTGTGAAAAAATGTTAAGTGCGCTTAATCCCCCTGTCTTTTCTTGAGATCTTGCTCAAGATTGTAATGACGACCCGATTTAGCAGCGCCAGATTTCTCTTCTTCTTTTAAGACCTCAAGCCGTTCGTGTATCCATTCACCCGGATCTAATTCTTCACTATTGTGCACAAACCCTTCATCAAGCATCTCACGCGTTACCGGATCACGTTGCAATAACAAATTTTCATTTATTAAATCCGTAGCTGCTTGAATTGCTTCAGCGCGACCCAACTTCCCATTTGTTGGTAATGATTCCTCTGTTGACATAGACACAAAAATATGCTAGTAATATAGACAGAGTCTACGGCAAAAGTATATCACGTAGACAAGAAAGGAGAAGGTTGTGAATAACACGAATAATACCGTTGTCCTCTTGAGGGGAGAATTGACCAAGAAACGACTGGATCGCGCCCGACTCGAAATGTTGCAGCAAATTCCGACAGCTACCAGTCTAACCTTGGTAATTGATTCTCAAGAAGGCGGGTACACTAAGCCTGCTTGCGAGTTTGTTGAGTTTCTTACCAAGCTACGACAGCAGCATGGTGTTTCAATCAAGACGCGAATTTACAACGCCTACTCTGCTGCCGCAGGCATCGCACTCGTGGCAGAAGAACGGGAACTGGACAGCAAAGGAGCACTCGAACTCCACATCGGCTCTCTGGTCATCGAATCCAATGAGGTGGGGACGGACAACACGATCTCACCACGATTGGTCGAGTACTTGCACCGCTGGAAGAATCTCCTCTATGCTCGACTTGATACAATCAAGCCTGGGCTCACACCGCAGAACCTTGCCCGGTTAAACGCGACCAATCACCTCCATCTAACCCCGGATGAGTGGTTGCAATCCGGAGTTGTTACCAAATTGTTCTGACACATGCCCCCGCTGGTTTCTACAGCGGGGTTTTCTTTTGTAAATGACGTCCTCCCCGCACTTGCGTGTGGGGTTTCCTGTTAATAGAAAAAGCCCCTTTCGGGGCTTTTTCTAATTTGTTGAGGTCTTGCTTTTTCCAACTTTTCTCCTCGAGACCACGAAGACATTGGAGTATTTCTTTGCGCGGCGCGATTTCTGTCCTTTGCCAACCGGCTTTCCGGTACGGGTTATGGCGCGTCTGCGGCCGCGGCCCCCTCTCTGCTCGCCTCCACCGTACGGATGGTCAACGGGATTCATCGCGGAAGCACGAGTCTTCGGACGAATGCCGAGCCATCGTGACCGTCCCGCTTTCCCAAAATTCACAAGATGTTGTTCTTCATTGGAAACCGAGCCGATGCATGCCCATGCATTGCTTGCAACTTTACGGACCTCGGTAGAAGGGAGCTTCACTTGCGCCCAGTCGCCTTCAAGCGCCACCAATTGAGCGTAGTTGCCCGCTGAACGTGCGAGTATGGCGCCGCTTCCTTGTCGAAGCTCAACATTGTAAATAAAGGTCCCTACAGGAATTTTCTTAAGCGGCAAACGGTTTCCCGGCTCGAGCGTGGCGTCTTCAGAGACGATGAAGGTGCTTCCTACAGAAAGACCCTTGGGCAAAAGGGTGTAGCGGCGCTCGCCGTCAGGATAGATGACACGGCCGATAAAACCGCTGCGGTTCGGATCATATTCGACGCTCTCGATTTTCGCTTTCATTCCTTTCTTGTCATATTTAAAATCAACCTCGCGGAAAAGCCGCTTGTTCCCATTCCCTCGGTGAGACATCGTAATCCTTCCCTGTTGGTTGCGGCCTACATGACGCTGGAAACCACGTGTCAGCGACTTGAGAGGTTCTGACTCCGTGATAACGCCACGATAAGAAACCGTGGAGAAATGACGTCTAGATTTGCTTGTGGGTTTATAGAATTTCATAGTTATGCGATTTCGATCTTCTCACCTTGGGGAAGATACACATAGGCTTTGCGCCCACCGCTTTTGACCCCTCGTTTGCCGCGAACGAATACACGCTTGGCTGTAACAGGAACGATGTGCACTTTGACAGGATGGACTTTGTAAAGCTTCTCCACCGCTTCAGAAACCGAGTGCTTGTTCGCATCGCTGCTAACATTGAACGTATACACATTGCTCTTCTCGGAGAGAAGCGATGCTTTTTCGGTGACACGAGTTCCCAACAGAACCGCGGAAAACCCTTCGGTAGCAAGCGTTGCGGTCTTTACCTGAACAGGCGCCTTTTCTACCTTTACTTCTCGCTTCGCTTCTTTAGCTATAGCCTTTGTTGGCTCGCTCGTCTTATTCTTTTTTCCAAATCCAAATAGCGCCATCCCGTTAGAAGCAGGAACCGAACCGCTCGGTTCTGCGAGTGATTATACTGGTAATTTTTCGACTGTTGTTGTTTTGTGTCATAACGTGATAAGTATCTTATGTTCGCGTTCCGCGGCTTCTAACGGGACCATGTTCTCCTTTCTTTTTAGCAATCTTACCTTGAAGCAGAGCGAGTGCAGCCTCCGGGTCAGAAACAACAAGATACTTACAGGAAAGAGCTGTTACAGGATTCAGGTTGCGCGCTTCATCGACGATGATATTGGAGAAATTACGCAATCCACGCTCGGTCACCAAATCTCTCTTTGAGAGCGAAATGAGAGCTGCATTTGCCGGTTTTGTAGTAATTCGCTCATATCCCTTGATGTGAGCAATCTTGCCAAGAACTGCTTTTGCATCCTTGGTCTTTCCTGAAGACACGGAAAGAGAATCTACGAACAACATCTCTCCGTCTTTGTATTTTCTCGAAAGAATGGCGAAGAGCGCTTTGACCCTCTCCTTCTTGTTTACCTTGCGAGCATAGACTTTTGCAGGATTAGGACCATGGGCAACACCGCCACCAACCCAGATGGGCGAACGGATAGAGCCGTGACGAGCGCGTCCCGTCCCTTTTTGGCGCCATGGTTTTTTACCGCCACCAGCGACATCGCCGCGGTCTTTGACGTGTGCGACATGCTCACGCTCATTCGCCTGCATGGAAACCACCACCTGATGGACCATATCGGAATTCCAACGAACACCGAAAACGTCCTCGGGTAGAGAGATAGTGCGCACTTCTTTTCCTTCTTGATTGTAGACTTTAGTTTCCATTTTTTTAAGGGTGTAGGGGCTAGGGTACAGGGTTTAGTTTTTTCTTCTCTACACCCTATACCCTAAACGCTATCCCCTGATTTCT
>DATDXL010000011.1:0-15629 GCA_036517235.1 Minisyncoccota bacterium | reverse complement strand
GAACTGCTTGTACTCTGCGCGCCTCCAATTCCTTCTGGGAAAGGGCGCGGTTAGGATGATGATATGTATTCATGCGGTAATGGTACCGCAAAAGCCGTAAATACGCTAAGGATATGTGTGAATATCAGTAGATACTTTGGTTTTGTGCTGTTACTCCGACACTTTGACCCTCTAACACTTCTTCAAAATATTTTTCCATGATACTCTGGATGCGGTTAGGTTGCATCGGACGGCTACGGCTTTCCGAAATCTCTCCAGTTGGCGTACGTTGAGAGTCCGTCCGGTTACGGCTTGGCGGAGAGGATGTGCGTTTTCTTTAAAAAAGAATCAACTTGGTATGTCGTGCTGTGCGAGTTGTGCTCGCGAAAACAAATTAACTTAGCTTTTGGCAGTATAGATGGCATGGCATACAAACCGACCGTGATGGCGACCCGAACGTGTTCAACGTCAATCGCGATACGGATGAGCTGAAGCTCAATGCCAACAATGCGAAATCTACGAACAGGTGGAATTCTGACAATCCGTTCGTATTCCTCCTTCGAAAGTCATTTCTTTTTTTCGCGTCTATACGGCGCGATTTTTCTTTTCTGGGTTTTCCAAGCTCTTTTTCCACGCTCCGAATCTTCTTCCTGCTTCCTCCAGTTTGAGCGCGATATCCTCGAATTGTTTGTTTCCGACACACTTTCCTTCCCACGCTACGGAGATGAGATACTTCAGTATATCCAACGTACGGATACACTCCGCCACCTTTTCGGATTTTGTTTCTTTTCTGGTAAAATAAGCGGTGTATGTCTTTTCTAATACATCGAGAAATGTATTTTCTATCCGGACACCTAGCGTATACCGTGTACTCTTAGCAATATGCGGAACAATGGAGAGCCAGAGCAAATATCCCTCTTTAATGCACTGAAGAATCGAGGAGTTTACGAGAGAGAGAGTAGAAGCAGGCTTTTGCATAGCTATGAGCATATCATTTCGATTGATAATCTGCTTGAATCATGGCGGGAATTTTTGAGAGATAAGAAGCGGCAGAAAGAAGTAATGGAATTCCGCGTGTACCTCATGGATAATCTCTCTTTGCTTTACCGTGAATTATTAGAGAGAACGTATCGGCACGGGCCGTATCGTCACGTGAAAATAAATGATCCAAAACCGCGCGATATTCATATCGCTTTTGTCCGTGACCGTTTGCTGCACCATGCGATGTATCGGGTTCTGTATCCGTACTTCGATAGGACGTTTATTTTTGATTCGTACTCCTGCCGACGTGGTAAAGGGACGCATCGCGGAATAAACAGATTCAGGGAATATGCACGGGATGCTTCGCACAACCATGCGAGAACGGTGTGGGTCTTGAAGTGCGATATACGGAAGTTTTTTGCGAACATTGACCATGGGATTCTGAAAGAAATACTTGCGCGTCACATCGAAGATGTCCACACCTTAGGTCTATTGGGTATGATCATTGATAGCTTCCATACAAAAGATAAAACAGGTACAGGCCTTCCGCTTGGAAATCTCACTTCTCAGCTTTTAGTAAATCTCTACATGAACGAATTTGACCAATTTGTGAAGCACACGCTGCACGTGACGTACTACATCCGCTATGCTGATGATTTCGTGATTTTGCACACAGACCAGAGTTATTTAGAGAATCTTATTCCCACCGTAGCAATGTTTTTGAAAACGCGCCTAGCGCTCTCACTTCATCCGCAAAAGGTTTTTATAAAGACCTATGCAAGCGGTGTTGACTTTCTGGGCTGGGTGCATTTTTCTCGTCATCGAGTCTTGCGGACAACAACAAAAAGACGAATGCTTGGCCGGTTAAGCGGTCAACCGAAAGACGCTGTCCTTGATTCCTACCTTGGTCTGCTTTCTCATGGGAATACCCATCGGCTTCGGCAAAAAATAAAAACCATGCGAAGCGCAGAGCCACGGGTTGAGTTTGGACCCTTTTTGCAATAATATGGATTTGTGAAGAAAATCCTTATATTTTCTACCAATTACCTGCCCAATATAGGGGGAGCGGAGCTTGCCATAAAGGAGATAACCGACCGTCTTCCTGATATCGCTTGTAGCCTCATTACAGCGCGTTTAAAGCCCAGTTTAGGCAAAGAGGAGGTTCTCGGTAGGGTATCGGTCTACAGGGTCGGTTTTGGGGTTTCATTCGATAAATTCCTCCTCCCTCTCCTCGGTTTTGTTAAGGCTCTTTCTCTTCATCGAAAAGAGAGATTCAGCGCGGTTTGGTGCATGATGGCGAGCCAGGCGTCTGTCGCGGCGGCATTCTTTAAGCTTGCGAAGCGTCATGTGCCGCTCGTGCTCACGCTCCAAGAAGGGGATGAGGAAGAGCATCTGAAGCGCTACGTGTTCGGCAATGAAACGCTCTACCGTATCTTGATACAGCCATGGCACACCTTCGTGTTCCGGGTCGCGGATCGCATCACGGTCATCAGCGCGTACCTAGGAAGTCGCGCGCGCCGCCACGCTCCTGCGACGCCGATAACGGTAGTGCCCAATGCCGTCGACTACGAGGGCTTCTCGCGAGGTTCTAATCCCGAGGCGCGCGCGGAGATGAGGAAACAGTATGGTTTTTCCCACAGCGATTTTGTCGTGGTCACGGTCTCCAGGCTCGTGAAGAAGAATTGCGTTGACGATTCCATCAAAGCTGTGAGCTTATTGCCGTCCCACGTCAAGCTCTTGGTGATCGGGAGCGGTCCTCTTGAGGGAGAGCTTAAAAAGCTGACCGGCGATCTAGGGCTCACGGAGCGCGTCCTCTTTACGGGAGATGTGTTGAATGAAAAGCTACCTCGCTCCCTTGCTGCCGCCGATGTGTTTGTCCGCCCGTCGCTCTCAGAGGGTTTGGGCACGGCTTTTATAGAAGCGATGGCCGCGAGGATCCCTGTTATCGCGACGCCTGTCGGAGGCATTGTGGATTTTCTAACCGATAAGAAGACAGGGCTTTTCTGCGGAGTTAGAGATCCCAAGGATTTGGGGCTTAAGATCGAGGTGGTGATGAAGGACCAGGATCTGCGGCTAGGTCTCATAGAAGAGGCCGAAACGATGGCAAAAGAGCGCTATGGATGGGATCGCATAGCGAAGCTTATGTGCGAGGACGGTCTTGTCCCTCTCGAGAAACTCGATAAAGCCAGGATTCTTATTACGACCGGCATTTTCCCGCCCGACATCGGTGGTCCGGCCAAGTACGCAAAACATCTTGCCGAGACGTTTCGTGAAGCTGGATATCCGACCTCGGTACTTCCTTTCGGCAAGTCTAAGCTTCCTTCAGGCTTGCGTCACCTCGCGTTCAGTATGCGTCTCCTTATCCCGCTTTTTCTCTCTGATTGGGTGCTTACGCTCGATACTGTCTCGGTCGGTCTGCCTTCGGTAGTGCTCGGCCGACTACTCGGGAAGAAGGTGGTCGTCCGGGTGGGTGGCGATTTTGTGTGGGAGCACTACGTTGAGCGTACGGGGGACCTTATTCCCTTGCCGGAGTTCTATACCAAAAGACCTCATCTCACGTTCAAGGAGCGTCTTGTCTTTTTGCTGACTAAAACCCTCCTTCGGAGGGCATCGCGGGTTGCTTTTAACACGGAGTGGCAGAGGAAGTTGTGGCTCGCGCCATATAGCGTGCAGAGCGAACGGAGCGTTGTGGTGGAGAACTACTATGGAGAGAGGCTCCCGTCGGAGAAACCGAAAGAAAAGAATTTCATCTGGGCGGGCCGGCAGATCCGGCTCAAGAATATCCCGCGTCTAAAAGCCGCATTCGCGCAAGCTCACGGGAAATGTCCCGCGATAACGCTCGAAACATTCGCAGTCTCTCACGAGGAGCTTCTGGCTCGGATGCGGAGAGCTTACGCCGTGGTGGTTCCGTCTGTTTCTGAAGTCAGCCCCAACCTCATACTGGAAGCTGTTCGTTTGGGGAAGCCCTTCATAGCCACGAAGTATTGCGGGTTGCATGAGAAGCTCAAAGATCTCGGGTTGTGGGTTGACCCCTTAAGCAATGAAGGTATCGCGAAAGCTCTCTGTTCGCTTGCTGACGATGTCGTCTACCAGCGATTTCTCGAGAACAATGCCCGTTTTAAGCACACCAGAGGATGGAAAGAGGTTGCGAACGATTATATCCATGTCTTTAAAACACGATGATAAATCCCGTTAGAAGCCGTCTGCCTGTGCGGGGCTCGCAGACAGGCAGAACACGGCAATCACAATCAAATAGTGTGAAATCATCCACGAAAAAGATAATGGACGATTCGATACCTCAAGCAGAAGCAACCAAGTCGGTTTCTGCTTCTAACGGGATAAAGGTCATCGTCATCGGCATGGATAGAAAAGTGTTCGAAGAGGGAAGCAGCGTGCGCAAGCGCCTCTTCAGTCAGCGTGAGCTGTTTGCCGAACTGCACGTGATTGTGTTCGCGCGACAATCGCATGAGCTCTGTGCCGAGCAGCACGGGAACCTCTGGCTCTATCCCACGAACTCTCTCTCGCGGTGGCTCTATGTTCGGGATGCTGTGGCGCTCGCGCGAGGTTTGGCGCGCCAGCGCGGTATGACGAATGCCGATTCGGTCATAACAGCACAGGACCCGTTCGAGTGCGCTCTTGCGGGATACCTTACTTCAAAGCGAACCACGTTACCGCTCCACGTGCAGATTCATACTGATTACGTCACTCCCTATTTTTCTCAACTCTCTTGGCTCAATCGGGCTCGTGTTTTTATTGCGGACTATATCATCCCACGTGCGACAGGTATCCGCGTGGTCAGCGAGCGTGTCGCGGGAAGCGTTCGGGCGCGAATCAAGAAAAACGTGCCCATTATGCTCCTGCCCGTATTTTCTGAGCATGCCCGAAAGTGGGCGGCAAAACCTTTGCGTCGATTTAAAAAAGAAGAAACGGATTCTTGTCTCGTACTCATGCCGTCTCGCTTTGCTCCCGAAAAAGATTTCCCGACAGCCATTGACGCGTTCGATAAAGCTCGTCGTCTGGGGAGTTTTATTGGTCTTATCATTGTCGGGGAAGGCAGTGAAAAAGAGAAAATACAGAGTGATATCAGGGCGCGCGGGCTTTCGCGAATCATAAAAATGGAACTTTGGATTCAGGACCTCTCATCGCTCTACCGTGTTTCGGATATCGTACTGTCGACCTCGCGATTCGAGGGGTACGGGCTCGTGCTTCTTGAAGCGGCTATTCATGGACAACCTGTGGTTACCACCGATGTTGGTATCGCGCGTGAGCTCGTACTCCCGCCCTTTGAGCGGTTTATCTGTCCTGTCGGAGATTCTGTCTACATCGCGGCACGTCTCAAAGAGCTTTCTTCTGATGCTAAGCTGAGGCGTGCCTACGGGAGTGCTTTGCGCACGCAGGCAAAGAAATTGATTATTCCCGAGGCAGAATACTGGAAGCGTTACCAAGCTGATCTCGAGAGATGCACCGTTCATCCATGATAGCGATATACCAAAAAATCAAAGCTTTCTGGTGGAAGAGCTTAGAGAGGATTCATCCCTCACTCCACAACGCTCTTTTCCGCTATCGCATCTATATCAAATACCTCATCTCTGGGGGCAGTGCGGCGACCTCCAACCTCGGGTCTCTCTTTATACTAGTAGAGCTATTCGACATCCACTATCTTTCCGCGTCCGTACTGGCGTTCATCGCAGGTTTTTTAGTGAGTTTTATTTTGCAGAAATATTTCACGTTCGGAGATACTACTATCAAAACAGCGCATCGTCAGCTCATGCTCTACCTTATTATTACCGTTGCCAATCTGGGTCTCAATACGTTCATCGTGTATACGCTCGTTGATGTAGTGGGATTGTGGTATTTCACTGCGCAGTTTCTTGCGGGCATCGTTGTCTCCACAGAGAGTTTTGTTCTGTACAAACATTTCATTTTTAATCGTAAACAGCCTCTTACGGGAGTGTAGCCCGGCATATGTGTGTCTCGTACACTTTCTGTTCACGAGTTGTGTTATCATAGTGTCCATGAAAATAAGAGAGTGGTGCAGAAAGCACAAGGTTGCCATCGCCATCTTCTTTTTGGCGGTTGTTGCCCGCCTCGTGCTTTTTTCTATAAATTTTAACGTAGCAAACGGGGATTTTATAAAAACTATCCGCGGGATGGACGGCTACTATGAGATAAGTCGAAACCTTATCGAAGGTAACGGTTACTCATTCGACATTGGCCCCGTTTTTAGTCCTGATCCGTTTCGTCCCCCTGTCTGGATTTTCATCATGGCTTTTCTGGCGATTCTTTTCAGCTTAGTGCTCTATCTTCGCAAAGAGAGGATCACTCCGCCTATGCTCATTTCGGTCGGCATCGTGGCTTATTTCGCTCTTATGACCACCGCCAATGGGTATGGCATGAACGCGCGATTTAGGGTTCCTGTTACGGTATTTGTTTTTGCCTTCGCAGTCTATGGCCTTGGGACATTATATTCGTTTATAAAGAGAAGTTCGCTGTCCCATGGTGCGTAAATTATCGATAATCATACCGATCTATAACGAGGAGAAGACACTGCCTGAGCTTCTCAAGAGGGTTTTTTCCGTGCATATTCCGGGAGTGGAGGTAGAGATCGTCGCTGTTGACGATGCATCTTCCGACAAGACGCCGGAGATTCTCAAGGCGCACTCGTCGCGACTTAAGATTCTTCGGCATTCCCAAAACCAAGGCAAAGGTGCTACGGTGGAAAGCGGTCTAAAAGCGGCAACCGGCGATTACCTGATCATCCAAGATGCTGATCTGGAATATGATCCGCGTGAGATCCCGACCCTTGTTGAGGGCATAACCGACAACAAGACAATAGTGTATGGTTCCCGCAATTTACATCATGTGCCACGTCGAGGTTTTTTCGTTCAGCGTTTCGGTACGTTCATCACGACCAAGCTCATCAACGTGCTTTACGCCACCAAGTTCACGGATGTGTGGAGTTGTTACAAGCTTTTTCCCGCGGCGGCAAAACATCTCTATTCGGGGAAGAAATTCGAGGGCGATATCGTCTTTATTGTACGGGCGCAGCGTATGGGGTATAGGGGTGTTGAACGTTCGATATCCCACATGCCACGGAGCGTCAAGGAAGGGAAGAAGATACGTTACCGCGATGGGATCCACGCGATCCTCGCTATCCTAAGTGATCGCTTTTTGCACTTGAGAAAAGAAGGGCATGCAGGGGTGAAAGATACCGAGAGTCTTATCGTCGACCCGGAAGAGAAGTTGCCGCTTGCACGCGAAGGAAGTTATCTTGTCGCACAGAATTCGAAACGTTACACAGTCGACGACGAGGGAAGACCACACCTCATGAAAGAGGCGTCACTTGTGCAGTTTCGCGACGAGCATGAGAGCGGCATCAACTGGCTTAAATCTTTTTTCAAGCAGTTTCCGAGATTCTATTACGCGCTCTGGCACTTCTCGTGTCCTGTGCTCATGCTTGTCAATGGACCTAGGCGGATCAGGAGATATCTTTCTCCCGGAACGCCTATTGTTGATATTGGGTCGGGTCCCGAGCAGCTTGGCAAGGAATTCATCAATGTGGATATTTTACCGTTTCCTGAAGTGGATGTCGTGGCTGACGCCGCGGCTCTGCCTTTCCCCAACAACTCGATTCCGGCGGTGGTGAATGAATCCGTTCTTGAGCATGTTGCCGACCCTCAGGTCGTCGCAGAGGAGATGATGCGGATACTAAAGCCGGGTGGGTATCTCTACACGAGTGCTCCGTTCATTCATCCCTATCACGCGTCGCCTGATGATTTCAACCGGTGGACCATAAGCGGTCTCAAACATTTGTTCAAGGAGCTTGAGATCGTCGAGAGCGGAGTCCGCTCTGGGCCACTTAGCGCGCTACTGATGTTTCTTGCATACTGGCTCGGGATCCTTCTTTCGTTCGGTTTCAAAAAAGTAGCGCCATTCATCACTCACGCTCTGATGCTCGTCATGGGGCCGTTCAAATTTTTCGACTTCCTTTTCTATTGGATACCGGGAACCGACGCTGTTGCTACACACCTCTATATCATTGCCAAGAAACCACTGAAAGCATAGTTATCTTGGCATCAGGGTGGTTTTTGGTTAGTATGGGCTTGTAATGAGTCTTCTATTCATAACGCAGAGGATGGATAAGGGGGATAGTACGCTTGGCTTTGTGCATGCCTGGGTGTCGGGATTCTCGAAACAGTTCAAGACTATAACGGTGATTTGTCTGCAGGAAGGGGCTTATTCTCTTCCCCCTAATGTGCATGTATTTTCGCTTGGCAAAGAGAATGGGCGCACATTCACCCCGGTGGGCTCAGTACTTCCTCGCTCGACCGTCGGTCGCTCACGCATAAGATATATAAAGAATTTTTTCACCTATATCTGGCGAGAGCGAAACAACTACGATGCGGTGCTGGTGCATATGAACCAGGAGTATGTGCTTCTTGGAGGTTTACTTTGGAAGCTCTTGGGCAAGCGGATTTTTATGTGGCGCAACCACTACGCGGGCTCGGTGCTGACCGCCATCGCTGCCGCCTTTTGCACGAAGATATTTTGTACGTCCAAAGCGTCTTATACCGCCAAGTATAAAAAGACGGTTTTGATGCCAGTCGGCGTGGATATGGAGCTTTATCGTCCAGCAGGAGCTGTTGCCCGCATACCCCGCTCCATTCTCTTTTACGCCCGTATAGCGCCCTCCAAACGACCTCATATGCTTCTAGAAGCGCTTAAAGATCTTCACGCTAAAGGTGTTGCATTCACCGCCAGCTTCTACGGTTCACCTCTTCCAAACGACATAGCGTACCATGAGGGTTTAAAACGCACGGTTCAAGACATCGGACTTTCTCGCCAGGTGCGTTTTGCAGCCGGGCTGCCATACCTTGAGGGCCCACAGGTGTTTTCCGCGCACGATATTTTCGTGAATCTCTCGCCGTCGGGCATGTATGACAAGACGCTTTTTGAGGCCGCAGGCTGTGAGTGTCTCGTGCTTGCCTGCAGTGCTGATTTCGCTCGATTGATGGATAAGCAGTTTTCTCTTCCCGTAAACGGAGAGAGGGGGAAAGGGGTCGGGGAAAAGGCACTTTCCCCGCAGCGGAGAGCAGCGAGTCCGCGAGCGTTGAGAACGGAGGAGTTCTCAAAAGAACCGAAGCCGAACGCAAGTTCGGCGAGGTTCTCATTTGCTCAAGACGATAAGGAAGAGCTTGCGCTTAAACTTCAGGAACTCCTCAATCTCGGTGATGCGGAGAAGCTAGCACTTCGCGCGACGATGAGGGAAGTCGGGCTCAAAGAGCACAGTCTCTCGGCGCTTGCTCATCGGCTGAAAGTAGAACTAAGCAGATAAAAACTCTGCTCGTCCTATCCCCGCGAGCTGTTCTGTTGGGGAATTCTGCGAGAATAAACCATTCCAATATTCTTGAGAATATTGGAATGGTTTAGGAGGTGTAGTATGATAACGGTATGGAATGGAAAAAACTAGAACGCATTACAAAGGGGTTCGCGAACCACAGGCGTTTGCAGATTCTTGATTTATTGCGCAGACAACCTGAACTTTCCGTGGACGAAGTCGCATCATCGTTAAATATAAACATAAAAACAGCTTCCGAACACATTAGGCGTCTTGCCATAGCCGGGTTGGTGATGAAGCGGTACGAGGGGAATTATGTTCGGCACAAGGTTTCAGACCGTGGACAAAGCATTCTCAAATTCTTGAGAATATTGGAATGAAATTATGAAAGATATTTTACAGAATGGAACTCAAAAGGGGAGTACAGGGAAGATACCGTGCACAGTGGCGGTGTTGACGCACAATTCCGACGCGACGCTAAAAGCGGCACTGGAGTCGGTCAAAGACTTTGCCGAAATCATCGTCTGCGACGGAGCTTCTACCGACAGGACCTTGGACATTGCACGCGCCTACGGCGCGCGCATCCTTCCGCAGGATCCGGTATTTAAAGATCAAGAGGGGAAGATAAAAGATTTTGCCGGAGTCCACAATCAAGCACTGCAAGCGTCCTCGTTTGACTGGCATTTCTATCTTGATTCAGATGAACTGATGACGCCTGCACTGACTGATGAAATCCATTCTAGTATTCTCAAGAATATTGGAATGAAATCGGGGGAGCAGGAGAGTAAGTCCGAGGTTTACTGGGTTGATAGGAAGTACACGATTGACGGGAAGGTTGTTGAATGCGCGGCGACGTATCCGACGCGGCAGATGAGGTTTTTCCATAAAAATGCGGTGACAGAGTTCATTAAGCCGATTCATGAGCGGATAAATCCCAAACCGGATGCGGTGATAAAAACAACGAAGAATTTTATGCTCGTGCCGGTCTCGCCTGACCCCCTGGTCTGGCGAGAGAAATGGAAGCACTACATTGAACTTGAAGTGAGGCGCCGTGGCAAGATTTCACTGTGGCAATGGCTCGCAGTCTGTTTCGAAAATCTGAAAGTGTCCCTCCTGTACGCTATACGCTATAAGATGATTCTTCTGTTTTGCCATGGCAAAACACGTATGTCTTGGCGCTTGGAGTGGGAGCGGCATGTGTATCACTGGAATCTTTGCAGGGCGTTGTTTAAATCGATATGAAGTTTGCTCATACGGCGTTGTCAGTTAGGAATTTGGAAGAATCTCGGAAATTCTACGAGACGGTTTTCAATCTGAAATTGAGTGTTGAGGGAAAGAGGGAAGAGCTGGGAATCCGCTTTATTTCTTTAACTGATAAAAAGGGTAATGCGATTGAGCTCATTCAGCATAAGAATCCGGTTCCGCTTGCCGAGGACCTTATGGATTTTGAGAGAGTAGGAATCAAGCACGTTGGGTTTGAGGTAGAAAATATAGAAGAGGTCATAGAAAGAGCGAAAAAGCTAGGAGCGAAGGTTCTTTGGGAGCCACGAAAAGGGGTTACGGTAAAGAGAGTCGCTTTTGTTTCTGACCCCGACGGCATACCGATTGAGTTGGTTGAGGCATAAGGAACATTTTGCATAAAAAGAAAACCGCGCCATTGGGGTGGCGCGGTTTATGTATTGTTTCAGTGCGGTAGGTCGTACACGGTGACTGGAATGTCACCCAAGGTTCGAGACACGATCTCTTCGACTTTGTCCCATTTCCCGCCGGCAAGTCCACAGCCGATGCGCGGCATGTGTACGCTGGCTTTCAATTTCTTGGCGTGTTGCGCGACCTGCAAGAGGCAATCTTCCAGTGCGGGGTAGCGGATGGGCGGAATGCTGTGATCCCAGTGTATGCCTTGCTGGGCGATCATGTTTGCAACCCAGATATTTCCCTCGACTTGGACTAGATCTACAGTTCCAAGTTCGTACCCGCCTGTCTTTCCGAGCTCTCGGTACCGTTTCTGCGGTCTTTTCCAGCGCTGTGAGATCGCAAGGACGAATCCTGCACCCCATCCGCCGACATCATTGCAGATGTGGACGATGATTTTGTTGCCGTCGCCGATTGGTCGGGTGGCGTCACCCGTAACGAAGTTGATTTTCATAGGCTCTTTTGTGGAGGTTATAGGATGTGTGTATGGAAGTCAATACAAAGAAAATATACGGTCTTTACGCAAAAGAAAACCCCTGCCTCTCTGTGGAGGTAGGGGTTAGATGTCACGAAACTTCGCGCAGGAATTCCCAAAACAGCGGCCAGCTCTTGAGGACGCAGTTCTTGTGCCTGATACGTCCGAGTACATCCTTCTTGCCTTCCATCAAGGCTTTCAGCGTGATTGCTTGGATCACGCGGTGGTCCTGTGAAGTAATGGTTTCACCACGGTGCATGTACTGTGTGAGACCACTCTCCATTTCCATGATGCGATTGCTCTCATGGCTTTGAAGGCTGGGCCAGAGCATGATTCCTTCTCCTGGGGATACCAGATTGAACGCTCGTGCAAAACAGTAATCTTCGGAGTGGTGTGGGGTGAAACTCATCCTCCTCTCCTCGAGTCCTTTGAGAAGTGCTTCCATCTGCTTTTGTATCGTGGCGTCGAGCCTGATATCCCAGCACTCACCCTTCTCCCTTCGCGCTCGCCAGTGCCTTACCGCTTCGTACGTGAGGGTGAGTTTGGGTGGCGGGTCGGCTACAGGATCCGGATCTTTTTCCCAAAGCACTGCGGCCGATGCCCACTGCGATGTTTCATTGTCGAGTTTGAGCAGGTCTTTGATAGACCACGTCACGATGGCGGGATCGAGGGTGATCTTCCGGTGGCGCAACGATCTTTCAACGACGAAGGTTCTCTCCGTGCCTAGTTTCCACGACGCAAAAAGAAGGAATCGGTAGAGTGTACCTGACTCGCCGACATGAATGGGCCGTCGGGGCTCTACCCAATCCTTGGAAGCTCTTACGAGGGCGGTGAGGTCGGTGGGGAGGTTCGGGGCTTTTTCAAGGAGTCTGAGCGTGTCTGGTTTTTTGTTGAGGAGGTCGAGTACCCCCATACGTATCGTCCACGACTTATCAGGCGGGAGGAATACGGTGTAGTGATGTTTTTCCATAGCGGTATCTTTCTACTCTCAACCTTATTTTTTATACTCTATATTGTCAACTTTGTTTCGTGGTGGTTTTTGCGCTTAATTGACTAGTATTACCCATAGTGGTAGTTTTGCTTTGAAAGAACCTCAAACAAAGGCAAGTTATGTCAAGAAATGATGGTCGTCTTGTTGATAAGCGGGAGCATGCCTTTTATGCGCTGCTAAAAGCTCACCTTCCACAATTTAATTTTGGGGTGGAAATCGAAGGAAATCATCTGTTTCTCACCTACTACGGCGAGTACTACTACGCAGTTCTGGAGTACACCGGGAATCCTCCCAGAGAAGATCGGGGAGTTTGGGATATTCCTCGGCTTGCGCGCTACGAAATAGGGGAGAGACAGGCTTCGGAGCTCCAAGTTGTAGAACTTCAAACGCTTCGTGGAATGGCTTCCAAAGCCGTTGCTTCAGTGCAAACGCAAGTGGAAGCGCAAAAGCAGATTGTCCGCGATCGAGTGGCAGAGGGAGAGAGAAACCGAAAAGCGAAACCGTGCGAGCACTGTGAGGACATGAACTCTATCCCACGGAGACGCCCTAATGGGACCGATGCACCATTCACCTGCACGTGTGGTATCCGCTACGTGTACGATCGGCAACTACGATGGTGGAACCGAGAGACATGTGCGGAGTCGCAGCACAGGCATGAGGAGCTGATGTATGTCCTTCAGTACGGTGAGCCCGATTATTAAGGGTAGGAAACAAGATTTTCAAAAGCCGTCCACCAGAGGTGGACGGCTTTTCTTTTTACAGACTTGTGTCGAAGTTTACTGGCTTTCTACGACTGTTACAATGGCAGCATCAACCTGCTCTTTTAATCTTTGAGAAACTTCCTCGTTACTTATTTTTCCTTCGCGAAGTTGGCGAAGAAGTTCTTTTGTTTTTTCTCCTATTTGAGTCCCCCGGGTGGTGGTCAGTTCAGGCACCTACATTCGCTCCCTTGCACCTCTCATTGCCCAAAAAGTAGGGAATCATGGCTTAGCGTTTTCCATTAAGCGAACCGTCATTGGCAAATATTTTGATGTAGGCGGGCACGGTTTCTGGTTGAAGAAATTGTAAAGAAAAAGCCCCGTCCGCAAATGCGAGACGGGGCGAGGGTTATCGTGAAAGGACTTCAAAGGGACCAAAGGGGAGATATTTCAAGGTGCAATGATGAAATTCCTCCATTGCGCTCCTAAGCCATTCCCGGTCTTCTTTCAGGCTCTCAACTTCAATGGCGAAGTTGTAAACGCCATTCCCCGCATGTACCGAGTGAATTTGGACAAGGTTTATTCCGTTTTGCGCGAATGGTAAAAGCGAGTGCACAAGAGTGCCCGACCGGTGGAGCAACTCATAGACGATGAGCATTCGGTTTTCTTCCCCAACCCGGATTTTGTGCGATTTGGGCGCGATGAGGAAGAACGTAGTGACTGCTTCCTTATCTTCGAATGCCAAGTTTATGATTTCCAGCCCATACTTATCGGCGGCAGACCTTGGTCCCAAAGCCGCAAATAAAGCATGTTCTTGGCTTTCGGCAACCAATCTCGCTGCTTCCCCATTACTCGGGGCATTTTGTGTAGGGATCCCGAGTGCTCTCACTCGTTCTCGACATGCCCCGAGGGATTTTGGGTGTGCGATGATGCCGTGAGGAGGCGTCGTGGACATACCTCTTCTCATCATGAAGCAGAAATGCAATTTCATCTTCACGGCTCCGACAATGTGGAATGGACACGCCTCGGTCTTGGGGTACTTATTGAGAAGGTCAATGAACGATTCAAGCGGTTCGGCAACTCTGCCCTCCGCGCGTGTTTCCATGGCGATGGCTCCGTAGCCGCCGTGTTCGCCGATGAGTTTTAGGATTTCTCCATTGGATGACGCGGGGACGCAGTTCGCTTCAGGTCCTTCGGATATCTCTTTTGGAGCTCCATAGATTTCGGCGAGGAGGTTGTAGGCATCATGCGAGAATGTCGCATTGAGTGGTCCGAGGAATGTTATCTTTTGCATTCAGTAGTTACAGGTTGAGGTTTTCGGTTATTTCAAACAGCTCTAGTGCACACACTAAGGATTTCTCATTATTTGTCCACAGCCATAAATCATTCTCATATTCTGCAGAATATGAGAATGATTTCAAAAAAAGCCCCGTCCGCAAATGCGAGACGGGGCGAGAGAACAGTTTCACTTATGTCCCAGGTGATTTTCCGAGAAGCTTTGCGCCAATGTCGTAGCGCACATGCTTGTTTTCGAATTGGATTCGGTTCACTGCTTTGTACGCGCGACCCAGTGCTAGGTCGAGCGTTTCTGCACAGCAGGTAACTCCGAGGACGCGGCCGCCGTTGGTGACTAGTCGGCCACCTTTGATAGCCGTGCCAGCATGGAAGACTTTGACGCCGGTTACTTCTTCTGCGTGTTCGATTCCGGTAATCGGGAACCCTTTCTGATAACTTCCTGGGTATCCACCAGAAGCCATGACGATGCATACCGAGAAACCGGGTTCCCAAACGGGAACGATTCTCTCGAGTCCGCCGTCAATGGTGGCGACGAGCATTTCTGCCAGTCCTGGAGAGATGAGGTGTCTCACGTACGTCTGTGTTTCCGGATCGCCGAATCGCGCGTTGCATTCCAAGACCTTCACGCGATTCTTGGTGATCATTAGTCCAGGGTAGAGAAGCCCTCGATAGGGATTTCTCTGAGCGAGGAGCTCATGGAGTATTCCCTGGACGATTTCTTCACGCGTAATTGTTGTGATGACCTCGCTTCTTGACGCCGGTACCACCACTCCCATCCCGCCGGTCATATCGCCGGTGTCCCCGTCACCGGAGTACTTGTGGTCTTGCGAGAACGGGAACAAGAGAGAAGTTGTGTCGTGACACAGTGCGTGGGCTGAAAGCTCATAGCCGTCGAGTAGTTCTTCGACCAACACCCTTTTTTTGTTTTGGACCATGAGCTCATGAAGTTTTTCCTGAGCTTTCTCAATAGTTTCGCAGCGGTGCGCACCTTTGCCGAGTGCTGGACCATCTTCTTTCACGAAACACGCGGTGTTGCGTGCTCGGACGTACTCGAGCGCTTTTCCGTAGTCGTCGAATACCGCATGGTCTGGTTGGTCGATCATAGCTTCGCTCATAACACCGCGAGCAAATGCTTTTGATTTCTCGATTTGTGCCGCGGCGCTGCGAGGACCGAAGATC
>DATDXL010000010.1:0-3238 GCA_036517235.1 Minisyncoccota bacterium | reverse complement strand
TGTTTGCACAGCGTCCGAGCGAAGTCGGAACAAAGGGGTTACTACCCTTTATTGCGATTGCGGGCATAAAGCACTCATTAAGCCAGGATTTGAAGGTTATCTGCAATTCGGGCAGGACGTAGGTCTTGATGCGGTGTTCTCGGAGGCGGCTGACGTATTTCGGCCAGTACACGTCCATAAGCTCGTTGTCTATGATAATGGCACGTTGACCTAAAGCCTTTAAAAAATCTGGCATTGTTTCTTTGATATCCCAGCCGGTCCGCTCTAGGAATTGCTTGAACAGATAGCCCTCAGCGTGGAACGCACGCTCATCGACGGTTGGGTCGAGCACGAGGTCTGCGCTCCAATAGGTTCGCATGTCGGATACCGTACCGAACATAAATATATCCGAGAACTGATAGAGGCGTATTTTGCTTGTGGCTGCGGCAGTGCCTAGTATCCTTTGCTTCTGACGGTTCGTATCTAAGACGGGGAAATAGTCGGTGAGGTTCTGAAGATATCGTATCAGATTGATGCTGTAGATCCTTTGGTCAGTTCGGCTCTTGATAACGTATAGAAAACCAAGCTTGTGAGCTTCGTCTACACCTGCTTTTGTCGAGACGATCTGGTAGTTGAGATTACCCGGCGCGGGGAGGGGGGGTGGAACATTAAGAAGTATTTTGAATCGTGCATCTTTGAGAGATTGAAACGCTGTGATGTCCTCTCCCTCCCACGTCGAGAGTATGATGGTCGCGGAAGGGTAGTGCCTTCTATAGAGTTTCACCGATTCGAGCGTGAAATTGTCCTCATGCCGTATCGGCCCTTGTATCACAATGGCACAGAGTGCATCTTCCGGCGTCTCCTTTCCGGTATATCCCAATCCAGCAGGAACCATCGGCCGTGTATGGAAGGTGATGAACCTTCCGGTAATACGGCCCACCAGCAGCAAGATTTTTGTCGCTAGATTACGAATCATTTCCTTTTGTTTTTAGGCGATTGACCGTTTTGTCGAGGTCGACATCTTCCCAAGTTGTGAATGTGTAGGCCAAGTCGTCTATATAGAGGTCTCCATACGGTTTGCCGAAGACTAACTCATCAAAGGGAACGGCATGTTCTGCCAGCCAATCACGGGTGATCGTTTCCATTTTTTCCAGTACTTTCTTGATGTCTCCGTTGCAAGTCTTCATATGTCGCGCGGTATAAATGATGAGATAATGCCCCTCTTGTTTAAGTGCCTTCAGCTTTTCTATGGCGCCCGGAAGAGGGCGTACCGTCGAGTACGTTTCTCCTCCCTTTCTTAATGCACAGATCGTGCCGTCTAGATCAATGACGATTCTCATCCCGTTAGAGATAGGGAATGTCTCTCCGAACTCGGCAAGACAACCCCATCGTTTTTATGCTTTGTAATTCTTTCCGACCTCATTTTGATTTTATTAAAGACATTCCCGTTGCTTGTACTATATATCTTGGCAATCTTTCACTACATTGGCGTTTTTCAATGTAGTGATAATTCCTAACTGTGTAATCTCTAACGGGACTCATGGTTATGAGTTAGAAAGGCTATTGATAAGCTGGATGCCGCGCAGATACATCGCCAGCTGTCGTTTCTGGTTATCGGCGTGGAGCGGTACCATGGAAAGGAAGAGCAGAGCTTCGACTAGGGAGACCAGAGACAAGTCGAACCCGTTCTTTTCGAGCTCTTTATCGAAATATTCCGCTATTCTCTCGGTGTCTGCGTTCGTAAAGAATTCAAGCTTCCACGCGCCTTCCTTTTCTTCGAGTGAGAAGAGGTCGCTGACGATGAAATCATAGTATCCTCGGAAGCTGTGGCGGAGCTTGGCGACATCGTATTTGAGGTCTCCGTAGACCGAGGTCTTTCCGAAACTGCCGCGGGGGTCTATGCACTTGAGTATCTTGCTTGAGGGGTCATAGAGGATATTTCCCAGACAAAAATCCCCATGCATGAACGTCATTTCGTTCTTTCGGTAGAGTTTTTTGAGCATCTTCTTCAGGTCCGGTATGAAATGCCCTACGTTCTTGTAAGCAGTCCCGTTTATCGTTAGCGTCTCTTTACGCAGGAGCTCTTTCCAGAAGGGTTTTTTTCCCAATTCGGCCAATCGGGAGAGCGTCTTTTTGTAGTACATCTCCTCGTAATGGCGAAAGGGAATAGGGCACTTATATTTTTTGAAGAGCGAGAGCGTCGTGAACAGCTTCTTGATTATCGTCTGCCACGCTTTTATATCCAGAGATTCGAACAGGAACATGTCGGCGAGCGATTGGTAGCCGTAGAATTCGATGGCATAGCTCGCCGCTTTTTTCTCGATACGGCTACTCACGAGCCGGGGCGAGAAAATGGAGAGCTCGGGAGGCGTGTTCTCGTACCAGCGTATCTCATCAAGGATCTTTTTCTTGTCGGCGCTTCTTTTGGTGATGTACCCGTAGGTGTCGTTATAGGAAATGGAATTGAATTTCCGGACTTTAAGGAAATGGATCTTGGCTTGGTAGTAATTCTCTATGTTGCCGCAATCGAACCAATGCTCTGCGGGGATCAAGGTCGTCGTATGTATATGCGAATAACTGCGCAGGATATCGGCTAATTCCAACTTGTCTTTCTCTGCCGAGAGGGAGGTCAGGGATTTCTTCAACGACATGCCGTCCTGAAAGAAATAGACACCGCAGAGTATGCTGCCGCTTCCGTGGTAGTGTCTGGGTTTGTCGATGAAGGTCAATTTCAGACCATGCTCTTCCACGAAGCACCACTTCGAACTGTCAGCGTGTGTTTTTGAAGTCACGACGAAATCTTTGTCGAACGAGAGCTTTCCTTTATAGATCGTATCACCGAGGTATACGAGGAACGAGGATGCGCGGGGGGTTTGCATCACCGCGAGAGCGATAGAGTAACCAACGCCTCTTTCGGGCGATTTATTGTAGAGAATGCGCACGTTGCATTTGGTGGCATACATCCTTTTTACATATTGCTCGGTGCACGTATCATGTTTGTTCAAGATCAATGACACGCGAGTTACCTTTCTTTCAAGAAGGTCGTCGATGATATGAGCGATAACCGGTTTTCCATTTATCGGGAGCATGGTATCGGGCTGGTTGTTGTTTGGAACGATGTGGTTTGTCGGTTTTCCTGCCGCCGGAATGATAGCCACTATCTCCTTAGTCAAAACAGCAGCCTCTCTAGGTTGCAAGCGGGTTCTTTGGGGCAATGTTTTTTGTCGAGTAGCTTCCATGGGGATGCGAGTATGGCGGA
>DATDXL010000009.1:0-7840 GCA_036517235.1 Minisyncoccota bacterium | reverse complement strand
TCTTCTCATCTCAATGGGGCTTTTGTTCTTCGCCGCCGATTACTTTTTCTTTGCAAAGCCCGTCCTCGCAGCGCGTGATGCTCAGGCGACGAGCGTTTCTCTTGCGTTGTAGCGCCGCTGTTTATTTTCAGATAGTATTGCGCGATGTCGTTAAGTATTGGCATGGCACGAACACAACCAGACACAGCTTCGATATAGCGAGTGTTAAAGCCATTCCCTTTGAATTCACAATAGAGCTTCCGCCTCCCCAAACGAGAATCCGCGCATTGGTCGATGCGGGGGTTTGAAGCTACGCCGTGTCTTATTAAATAACCTTTTAAGTATGAAAAACCAGATATCAGTGTCCGAATTACTTGCCCCCACAGGAATAGATGAGCAACAAATACGCGATCAGGCAGAAAGCGATGGGATTGAATTAAGCGAAGTACAAGTGAGAGAAATAGCCGAGACTCTACTAGCTGACCAAAATCTATTCGTTGCACGTCAGGAGGCCCTCAGCCGGGCGCTTGGAGAAAAGGTGTAAGATAAGTCCCATGAGCGGCGACGAACAGAATTCCACGATAGAGCTCTTGACTATCAAAGACGTTGCAGAGCTGCTGAAGGTATCGCAGGTGTCCGTGCGACGCCTGCAAGGGCGGTATCTCCCGTTCATCAAAGTCGGGGGAAGCATCCGTTTCGCTAAAATAGACATTGTCGAATACTTGAAGAAAGCCAGGGTTGAGTCCATCCACTGAACAACCCTCGCCTGCAAGGCGAGGGGGTTTTCTCCCAAAAAATGGAACGGAACTCGCGCGTTTCGTGCACGCGTATCTAAAATGGTAGTATACGCCCATGTTTGGAAATTTGGCTAAAAGAATGGCAACGAGGAGCTATCTTCTTTTCATGGAGGCGAGCTTCACGTATGTACCTGGGGAACGATTGCCGAGAATTGACATAGCCACTTTCGATTTGACGGGAAGAAAAACTGGGAACGTCGAGTGGAATAAAATCACCAATGATTACGTTTTCTTAGTGGGAGGGTGCGGCAACTACATCCTTGTATGGATTGCGCAATTGATTGATTCTGCAGTAGGAAGAAGAGATAACAATTTCATCACAAAAATATTCCGATTAGAAGACGCTTTTAATGCGCCAGGTGATGCTCTGGAATTTTCCGAATGTTACTCGCTTATTGATCCGAAAATTCAATCGCTTGTTATTGCGAACCGAGCGAAAGTACAATTTTTAATACATCCCGTATCGCGCGGATTGCTGGTTACGACCATGAATACCCCTCTTGCGTCGGGGGATGAATGCGATTATTTGTTGCTTCTCTTTTTTATCGAGTTTGTTGGCAGGCAGTATTCGCCATCAACCAAGGTCATAAAAAGCATGGGCCGAGAACTCTTCGGTCAGTTTAAAGCCGATCCCGACGTAACTCGTCATCCGGCCGCGTTGAGGGCGCACGACATCGGGGCTAAATATCTGGAGAAGAGCATTGACATTGATTTTGGCGAGTAGGATATGCGCTCTTATATGCTCTTTTCTAAAAAACTACCGTAGTGCGGGCTCATGAAGTTTTGTCGGCTTGCCCTGTACCGCTCTTGCTGGTAATTCTCGCTGCAATCGACATAAATCGGCTGCCGACGAGTTGCCCGCAAAGCCGACAAAACTTCGTAGCCTATTATACGACTCTATTCGAGGCACAGTTTCTCGGATCTTTACACTATTCTTTGCACTGTGATTTGATATTGACTGTAGACACCGCTTGTCTGACATGCCACACAAGGCGCTCGTACGAGCCAGTATCGAGCGCTCGCTGGCCCGAGAGCATGGAGGAGAAGAATATCGGGACAAGCTTACCGCCCAGTCTCAGTCCGTGAAATCCTTTTGTGTCATCGAACATCAGATCGTGTTTGAGGTGTTTGCGTATGATTCTTGAAGCGAACGCGTTGGCCACGACGATTGCCACAGGGCGCATGCTTGCGAGGATCTCGTGAAATATTTCCAACTGGTCGCGCCCAAACTCATTAAGTTCGCCTTTCTTCTCGTATACAAGGGAGAGGAAGTCCTTCTGGGATGTCTGTTTATACAAAAATATATCGATGTGCTGGAACGGCATGCCGACTGTTTTTGCGATGTCATGCATCCGCTTGAAGTACGTCCCATATTTTTCATGTACGTGACGGCCGATGGCGATACACATATCGATATATTTTGGGTCCGAGACGATATTGCTCCAACGATAGAAGCTCTCCGGGTCAAGGTTCTCGAATTCGGTGCCGCGAACTGCTCGCCGCGACCCCTTAGGATTAAAGGAGGGGTTAACGCCTATAAAGAGGAGCCCACCGGGTTCGAAGTCGTCATAGAAGATAGGGGCGTACACCTTGTCGCTTGTGCCGAAGTGTTTCTTCCAGAGGGCGACTATCCGTTTGTTTATTTTTTCGTTTACCATGATTCCTTGGTTCAAGTGGTTGGGGCGATTAGCAATTTACGTACAATATAGGGCCGTATGTCCCTTTCGTATATTTCACTACCGTGTGATCTAAATATTTATTTCGAATATGATTGGGTGCAGGTTTACCATCGAATGCCCATCGTTTCGGCTCTTGCTCATCTTCATGCCATTGAATGATTGAGTACACACCTACGACCTTGGCCTGATGCACCGCAAACGCATACTGCGCCTTCTCACGTCGCTTCCCGAGCTTCCACGCGCGGCTCGTCACCTCGAGTATTCCTGCATCCGTCAAATCCGGCCGATATACCTTTGGTATCTTGAAGATAATTACCGCATCATCAATCTTAACCCCTTCCATGCAGGCACTATAACACTGTACGCCCAGCTCCCAGCCCCTTGCTATTCTGGAGCCTTAGTGCACAATATGCACTGGATACTAGGTTTAAGCTAGTTTCCGGTTTAATTATGGAAAAGGGGGACTATATAGAGATGCTGCTACGTTCCGCAAATACCGTCTTTAGCGCCGGGGAGATTCTTTTGCTGTGGGGAGAGCCTGATAGCAAAGCTGCTCGCGCACGCATCAACTACTATGTAAAAAAGGGGAAGCTGTACCGGGTCCGCAGAGGCCTCTACGCGAAAGATAAGAATTACAACCAGCTCGAGCTGGCGACCAAGATATTCACGCCGTCATACGTGAGCTTCGAGACCGTGCTCACGCAGGCCGGGATGACATTTCAGTTCTATGGGGAGACCACGTTCGTCGCGTCGTACCTCAAGCGGGTGATTCAGGCTGACGGCACTTCTTACTCATATCGCAAGATTAAGAACGACATCCTCACCAATCATGCCGGGATCGAGTCGAGAGAAGGCTACTCAATCGCAACTCCGGAGCGCGCCTTTCTCGATGTCCTCTACGCGTACAAGGATTATCATTTCGATAATCTGGGTTCGCTCGATTGGGAGAAGGTACAGAGCCTCTTGCCGATCTATGGTGGCAACAAGCGTATGGAGAAATTAGTAAAGCGACACCGCGAAACAGCGAGCACAAAATAACTATGTCACTTGATACAGCTGTACATAAAAATATCCTGCTGCAAATCCTCAAGGATATCTATACCGACAGCACCATCGGTCCTATCCTCGGATTCAAGGGCGGTACCGCCGCGTACTTGTTCTACGAGCTCGGCCGCTTTTCAGTGGACCTGGATTTTGACCTGCTTGATCCCGAGAAGGAGCAGTACGTTTTTGAGCGCGTTAAAAAGATTCTCGAACACTACGGCAACGTAAAGGATTCGAGGGAAAAACGCTTCAATCTGTTTTTTGTGCTTTCCTATGAGGATAAGGCCGAAGGTGCGCAGAATGTGAAAGTTGAGATCAATCGCCGTGAGTTCGGGTCGGAGTACGAAGTGAAGTCCTATCTCGGCATCTCGATGAAAGTAATGGTCAAGGCGGATATGTTTGCCCACAAGCTGGTGGCGATGTTCGAGCGGATAGGTTCTGCCAATCGCGACATCTTCGACGTGTGGTTTTTCCTCAAGAACAACTGGCCGATCAATAAAGAAATCGTGGAAAAGCGTATGGGTGCGGCTTTTGCCGAATGTGTACAGAAATGCATCGATGCGCTCGAAAAACTCGCTGACCACAATATCCTATCCGGCATGGGAGAGCTGCTTGATGAGAAACAAAAGGACTGGGCCCGAGCCAAGCTGCGCACGGATACAATCTTTCTGCTCAAGCTGATGTTGGAGAATGCACCCGTATGAACGCTATAACCAACATCGGTACCAATACGCTCTCCGGGACGCTCAAAAGCATCTTGCCTAATTGCGATCGGATTGATGCTCTCGTTGGCTACTTCTATTTCTCCGGCTTCCAGGACTTGGCGAAAGAATTGGCGGATAAGAAGATCAGGATTCTTGTCGGGATGGACATTGATAAGAGGATCATCGAAAAGGTCTCTACGCTTAAAGGTTTCGATTTGGACGTACATACATCTGACGTTCACATCTCTTCCCGGTCGCGTGTCAGGGACGAATATATTGAGGACTTTTCGAAAGTATTCAACGATACGGATTATTTCGACAGCAGTGAGTCCCAAGACGCTTTTAAGATTTTCTTGGCGAAATTGAGTGATGGTAGTTTAGAGATCAAAAAGACTTCAACCTCTAATCACTCGAAATTTTACATACTTCATAATAGGCCGGAATTTTCCGCGAATGGGATCGCGCCAGGAATCGTCATTGAGGGCTCAAGCAACCTTACTATTTCCGGCTTGAAAGGGCAGGGGGAACATAATCGCACCTTGCAGGAGAAGCATTATTACGACGATGATGTGAAAAGGTTCGAGGAATGCTGGAGTGATCCAGAAAACATAACGATCATAGATCTGCAAACAGTCGATGAATTTGTCCGGCAGATAAAGAAGAAGATCTGGTTATTTGCACTGCCAAGACCGCGTGCCCTGTATTACAAGGTACTCAAAGAGTATTTCGAAGTCGACAGCATCGAAGATTTGAAAGCACCGAGCGAGATAACGGCTGGGAAATTCTTTGATCTCAAGTATCAGAAGGATGCGATTAGCCTCGGGATAGACCGGATCAAGAAATTCGGCGGCGTCATCATTGCGGACGTGGTCGGTCTCGGGAAGAGTATTGTGGCGTCTGCCATTGCCCATAATCTGGGCCTTAAGACCATAATTATCGCTCCTCCACACCTTGAATCGCAGTGGAAGGACTACATGGCAGATTTTGATTTCAAGGGGTTCGTCTACTCGACGGGCAAGATACAAGATGCACTCGACCGGCATGGGAGCGATAGCGGCAAACTACTCGTCATTCTTGACGAAGCTCACAAGCATCGGAATGAGGATACCGAAAACTACAAGATACTGCACAAGTTATGTGCTGGGAATATGGTTATGGCCCTATCGGCAACTCCGTTCAACAATGACCCGAAGGACATATACGCACTCATCAAGTTATTCAGCACGCCCGGGCAATCGACATTGAAGACGGTTGAGAATCTGAGCATGTCTTTCCACCAGCTCTTCAAGAGTTATCGCATTCTTCGACGAGAGATGCGGCGGGGAGGAAAGAAGAATGGTGAGGATTCTGTCGCAGAGATCAAGGATGGGGCGCAGGAAATAGCAGATGAGCTTCGCAAAATGATTGAGCCGCTGGTGATTCGACGTTCTCGTCTCGACCTTGAGGAGATAAAAGCCTACAAAAAAGACCTTATTGCGCAAGGTGTTTCCTTTGCCAAAGTTAAGAATCCCGAATTATTGGAGTACGATCTCGGCGAGACGACGCAACCCTACGTTGCTACTTTGGATAGAATTGCCTCCACGGACGAAAGCGATAGTTTTATCGGAGCACGATACAAGCCTGCAAAATACATTCGCGAAGGATCAGAGTTTTTGCGAAAACTCGCGGAGAGTGATGAGGACGAGCAAGAAATGTCCCCGGAAGAACAGATTCAAAGGTTGCAACAGGGACAGGCCAACGTATCCAAGTTCATGCGTCGTTTGCTTGTGCGACGGTTCGAAAGCTCGATAGCGGCCTTCAAGATTTCTCTCGATAATATGATCGCTTCATCTGAAACGATGTTGAATTGGTACACCTCTCGCGGGGAGGTGCCGGTATTGAAAAAGGGAGCACTGCCAGAGCTCAGCGAACTTGAGGAGATGACTGATACGGAAATCGAAGAAGAACTGAACATCCTCACTGGGAAGGGCCTCATTTTGATTCCTAAAGACGCTCTTGACCCCAATTTCGAGGTTGATTTGAAGCACGACATAGAATTACTCAAGACCATCCGTGCAGAATGGTCAAATCATGATCGAGATCCCAAGTATGACTTTTTCCTGAACAAGATTACAAAATCGATCGCGCTGGATAATAAAAGAAAAATCATTGTCTTTAGCGAATTTTCTGATACTGCCGACTATATTTTCGGTCGGCTCAAGAGCGCAGGCTTCACAAGAGTATTCAAGTACAGCTCCGCTGATGCGAATGAGACGAATAAAAATATCATCAAGACCAACTTCGATGCGGGTATTGAATTGGCAAGACAAGCTGATGATTTCGACATCATCATCGCGACAGATGCGATTTCGGAAGGTTTTAACTTGCACAGAGCGGGAATCGTCGTGAACTACGATATTCCGTATAATCCGACCCGGGTCATTCAGCGCGTTGGCCGTATCAACCGTATCAACAGGAAGGTCTTCGACGAACTGTATATCTGGAATTTCTTTCCGACCCCGACAGGCGAGGTCGAAACGCATACCCGGGCGATCTCGACGCTCAAGATGGACATGATTCACTCGCTTCTAGGAGAAGACACTCGGATATTTACGAGCGAAGAGGATCTTAAGAACTATTTTGCCAAGCAATATAACGACGAGAATGCGAAGAATGAGAGCCTCTCATGGGATGCAAAATACAGGAACGATTGGCTCAATGTAAAAGATGATCCGAAGATACTGGAGGAAATAAATGCAATCCCGTATCGCGCCCGAATCGGCAGGAAATCAGCCGGGAAAGCCGGTGTTGTAGCCTTTGCTAAGAACGGCAACAGCTACGTCTTCGCGTATGGGGACGTGGTAGAAAATGTTGAGATAGTATCACCGGAATCGGCTTTGCCGCTCTTTGAGGCGGCTGAGACGGAGGCTGCACTGGAGACGACAACGAATTTTGAGCCTGTATATCAAGCAGCAAAACGGCATATCTTCAAGGAGAATACGAGAGCTTCGGTTGATGGCGGACGTAAGCACGCCGCATTGAACAAGCTGAAGTTTTTATCGGAGGTGCATCCGCCTGCGAAGGACCTGTGCCTGGATGCCATTCGAGCTATCAAGGATTTAGACGCACTACCCAACGGAGTTCTCAAGGATATTGGGGATATAAAGCTCGATAAGGCTTCTCCTGACGCCTCATATGCAGCACTTAAAGAGATGCTCCCGTCCAAATACCTACAGGATCTCTTTGCCACCGCCGATCGTGCGAAAGAGAGCGGGCAGCTAATGGTGCTTTCCGAAGAATTAATCGCATGATGAGATTCAACGAGCAGTACGAGCGGTCTGAATTCCTAGAATTTCTGGATGGCTTCTTGCCGGAGGATTTCGTAAAGAAGCAGGAAGATATCGTCATCAGCAAGCCGCGGCATAAGGAGATCACAAAGGCCCAGATATTAGGCGAATCAAAATCGCTTGAGTTGACCGTCTTGGAAATGGAGCACGATAGCGAAAACGACCCTCGTGTGGCGCTTGCTACTGATGCATTCAAAATCCTTGCGGATCACTGGATACAGCGTGCGCTTGTCGTATTCAAGAGCAAAAACTCGAGCAACTACCGTTTTTCATATCTCACCATTTCGCTCGACATGAATGATAAGAATAAG
>DATDXL010000008.1:0-9710 GCA_036517235.1 Minisyncoccota bacterium | reverse complement strand
ATTTGAAGAAGAAAGAAGACTTTTGCAGAAACCGCAGAAGACTGCGGGTGTTTTGGGTGGGTGAGAAAAGAGAGGGTGGAGGGGTTTCGTAATTCACAGTTTCAGAGACTCACAGCCCAATAACGATTCTTTGCTAAAACTTTTATGTGGAGTTTTCTGGTAATAAAATCAATTACCACCAAACAATCACGCGACCAGCACCGCCATTACATCCGCTACTGCTAGAAGAAGTTCCGCCTCCACCAGGAGTTCTACCTGGGCAATTTGCATAACCTCCAAGAGGTGCTCCACCCCCTGGCTCACCTTGTATAGAAACAAGCCCATTACCAATTCCACCTTCACCATTATAAATCCAACCAAATGTTCCAGTAGTCTGGTAAGCCGGTGCTCCGCCAGTTGCACTAATTAAACTGCCGAAAGAACTTGTGCCACCAGAACTACCAATTGTGATAGAATATTGAGGATTTGGGACTAAGTATATCCCTCTTGCATAACCGCCACCCCCACCAGTAACACCTGTACCCAAGGCCATTGCGTACAGTCCTGGTCCACCCCCTCCCCATACTTCAACCATAACCTTAGTAACTCCAGCAGGTACAGACCAATTATAATTTCCAGGTGACGTAGGTGTCAAAGTATTTCCATTTGAATCTCTTCCAGAAGAGTAATCAAATACTGCGAAGTTTGTAAATCCCCCTCCCGTCGGTGTCTGCCATGTCGCATTTCCAACGTTGTCGATAGCCGAAAGCACCTTGCCACTGCAATCGTTTGAGGGACAATCAACTCTTAAGAGCGAGGGTGCGGTGGGTAGTGCACTGGTACCCAAGGAGAGTCCACCGAGCTTTGCCTGCGCATTTGCACTTACATTCACTGGTGCGGCTACATTGCCCTCTGGGGGTGGTGCGGTGGGACCGGTCCAGGCGAAGAGGTAGGAGACGCCGATGGAGAGCACAAAGCCGAGAATGATGATTTTTAAAGTATCAAGGACTTGGCGAGTAAGATTTTCCATTTGGTTTAAGTGTAGCGAATACGTGCCCCCCCCCCGCAAGCATTGAAGGGGATAGGCGGTAGGCCAATCGGAATATCAAGGTTCAGCCTTGCTTAAGCAAGGCTGAACCTTGAAAGCTAGGTTCTGGGACAATAGTCGAGACTACGTCAGGAACGTAATCACTTTTTCACTTTACTGCTTGTTCTTAGAAAAGAAACGTGGATAAATTAGGACATAGAGAGGTAAATAATCAACCACGTTTGTGAAATTTTGTCTTGTGGCTGTGGTTTTCAAACAATTGAAGGGGTGGAAGGTGTACATTCTACAAAAAAACTGTCTTTTGATACCAAACATCCCAAAAACGGCAAAATATTAAGACAAAATTCTACTACGGGGTCAACCCTTTTCTTTTTAGGCTATTTAGCTATGATACGGGGCAAGTATATAAGTATAGTGCGTTACTAACAGTAATTGCGCACGCGGGTTTTCAGTCCCCACACGCGCACACACACAATGCCACAAGTAAAACCAGACATAGAAACATTCGCTCGGATCAAAGTCGTCGGCGTCGGCGGTTCAGGGAAAAACGCCGTCAACCATATGGTCTCAAGCAAGGTACGCGGCGTTGAATTCATCGCTATCAATACCGATGCGCAGGAGCTTCAAACTTCGCTAGTAAAAAAGAAGATTCATATCGGAAAGAACCTGACGCACGGCTTGGGCACCGGTATGAACCCTGAACTCGGCAAACGTTCGGTAGAAGAGAACCGAGAGGAGATCCAGGAAGTCATCAAAGGAGCCGATATGGTATTCATCGCGGGTGGTATGGGCGGGGGCACGTGCACGGGAGCGGCACCGATCGTCGCTAAGATCGCAAAAGAGCTCGGGGTGTTGACGGTTGCGGTAGTAACGAAACCTTTCTCTTTCGAAGGTCAACAGCGTACACGCTACGCGGAACAAGGCCTTGACGATCTCCGCAAAGCGGTTGACGCTATAGTCATCATCCCGAACGACCGCCTTCTTGCCAATGTCTCCAAGGAGACAACCGCGAAAAGCGCCTTCGCGATGTGCGATGACGTCCTCAAACAAGCCGTCGAAGGGATTTCAGATCTCATCACGATACCCGGCATCATCAATACCGACTTTGCGGATATCAAATCGATACTTGAGAATGCTGGCTCTGCGCTTATGGGCATCGGCATGGCTTCGGGAGAGAAGCGCGCCGAGGAAGCCGCACGTATGGCCATCAACTCGCCTCTTCTCGATCTCTCCATTCAGGGTGCGAAGGGCGTGCTCTTCTCTATCGCGGGGGGCGACGACCTGACTATGTTCGAGATCCAGGATGCCGCCAAGGTCATCACGGAATCTATCGACAGCGACGCAAAGGTCATCTTCGGTACCGTCCGCGATGATCGACTTAAGAAGAATGAGATCAAGATCACGGTTATCGCTTCCGGATTTCCTGAGACAGCTTCGCACCGCAAGCTCTTCACAGAAAATGTTGCCGCCGAACGAAAGGGGGGAAGTACTATCTTCAATACCATCATGGGAGGTTCTTCAAGCAAGGAGGAGACCAAGGGCGAGGATAAGAAAAAAGAAAAAGAAGAAAAAGAAACAAAAGCAATCCCCGTTGCAGACGAAGACGACTGGGGTGCAGTCCCTGCGTTCCTAAGGCGCAAGAAATAACACGACTCTACTACAGAAAACCACACCTCTTTGTTTACAACAAAGCGGTGTGGTTTTGCTTAGACAAAAGTAACTGCTCACGATACGATAAGGGGATAGCAACTTCACATGATAACCCCAAACGTCTTAGAACTTCTGGTGACTAATGTGGGCTTTATTGCCTCGGCGATTTTAACCTTCGGACTGGGAAGTTTTGTTCTCTACAAAAATCCGCGCAAGGACACTCACCTCTTAATGTTCCTAACAACGATGACAGCGGTCGTGTACATGGTTTGCCACATACTAGGCATCAATCAGGAAGACCCGGAGATCTCACGCTGGGCATTCTGGATCGGTAATATCGCAGTGCTATTCATGGTATGCATCAATACCCACTTGGTACTCATAATAACAGGTAAACTAAGTTCCCAAAAGAAAGTAATGGTCTTTTTCTATATCTCAGCAGGACTTCTGGCTACCTTGTTCTTCCTATTCTCCCGCTCTTTCATGCAACCCTCCCGACCACTTCTATATTTCACCAATTACTACAACCCGGGCCCCCTCTACGAGGTCGACAATATATTCTATTTTGCCGTGATCATCTATTTTCTTTACCACCTCTATCACGGTTTCCTGAAAGCAAACTTTCAGCAAAAAAATCGACTCTGGTACTTCACGCTCGCGTTCACGTGGGCATATGTCGTAGGTTCGATTCCTTTGATACCTCTTTATTATAAGGACTTCGACCCTATCTTCTCTATTTTCACGGGCTTATGGGCCATTCCCCTTGCGTACGGTATTCTCAAAGAAGACTTGTTTGACATCCGTATTATTGCGAAACGTGCACTGGTCTACCTGATGCTCATCATCGCGAGCACCTTCGGTCTTATCGCCGTCAACCTTGCCAACATCTTCTTGCTCGAAAGCTATCCCGACTTCCCCATTTGGGTTATCCCCTTAGTATCGAGCTTTATCGGTATTGGCATAGGTGTCCTTGTATGGAAACGGGTCCGCGAGAGCGATTTGCTCAAGTATGAGTTCATTAATGTGGTCACCCATAAGTTCCGTACGCCCATGACCTACATCAAATTCTCCATAGAAGAGCTCCGGGGGAATCCCGGCAAAGAAATGGAAAAAGCCTCGGTAGACCGCATTGAGATTGCCAACAACAAACTCATAGAGCTCACCAATGTCCTTGTTCAAGCATCACAAAGTGAGGGGGGAGAATATATATACGCACGCAAAGAGGTAAACCTTAACGATCTCGTAGAAGAAATACTGTATACCCACCGTGGAGACATTGCATCCAAGCTCCTTACCGTAAATAAAGAGACGGAACCTTATTTGCATTCTGTGCTTGTTGATATTGTCCGCATCAAATCGGTTCTCCAGATCATCATCGAGAACGCCATTATGTACTCATATCGGGGCGGGACTATCTCTATCGTCACAAGCAACCAAGGAAACACTTTGCTCTGTTCGGTAAAAGACAGCGGTATCGGCATCGCGCGCGCGCAACTCCCCCTTATCTTCAGTAAATTCTTCAGAACGCAGTCAGCCACCTCTATTGATACCGAGGGCCTAGGCCTTGGTCTCTACATCGCTAAGAATATTATTCAGCGGCATGGCGGTAAGATTTGGGCGACGTCCGAGGGAGAAAATAAAGGCTCAACGTTCTACGTGAGCTTGAAGGCGGCAAAATAGCCGTTCACCCAGCTCATTTTGAAACACGCGTCCGTCCTTGCTAGCACGGCGCTATGCTCGGTTCGTCAACCTGCGCAATGTTTCAAAATGGGCGGGCTCGCTCTTGAGTTTAGGGAAAAAGAAAAAGACCGCGCTGTGTTTTCATGCTCGGTCTCTTAGAAATTACTTTCCACATTTTGTTTTACATGTGCAGTAGTTAATATGTCCCCCACAGCCTGCGCAGACTTTTGAGTTGGTATCCTGTTTCTTCATTTCACCACCAGAATTAACTTTGAAAGTCCTACAGTTGCAATAGTGAATGTGTCCGCCACAAAAGGAACAAACTGTAGAATCCGGGTCTTGTTCTTTCATAATCTAATTTAGACCCTAACACGAGAAATAAACCTGTCAAATAAACTTGCCCCTATTCCCTAAACCCTGTACCCTATACCCTATGTTTGACCTCATCATCATCGGCGGAGGGCCTGCGGGAGTAGCCGCGGGCGTTTACGCCGCGAGAAAAAAGCTCAAAACCCTATTTCTGACGAGGGATTTCGGCGGCCAGTCCGTTGTGTCCGAAGGTATACAAAATTGGATCGGGGATATCTCTATCACAGGCATTGAGCTTGCGAACAGACTCAAAAGCCATTTGAAAGCCTACGCGGGAGATTCAGTAACGATACAAGAAGGGGTAACCGTAGAAACGATAGAAAAAGACGGCGAGAGTTTCTCCATAAAGACCTCAAAAGAGACTCTTTCATCAAAAACCGTTCTTGTAACCACCGGCTCGACCCGACGCAAGCTTGAGGCAAAAGGCGCCGATATCTATGAGCACAAAGGACTTACCTACTGCGCTTCCTGCGACGGACCTCTTTTCTCGGACAGAGATGTGCTCGTCATCGGAGCCGGCAATGCGGCGTTCGAAACTGCCGCCCAGCTGCTTGCCTACTGCAAAAGCGTCACCCTCTTTGCACGGGGCGATTCGTTCCGCGCCGACCCCGTAACCGTGGAAAAAGTCTCGGCAAATCCGAAACTCAAAATTCTCAAGAACACCGAAGTAATCGAGGTGAAAGGAAATAAATTCGTTAACGGCATTGTATACAAGAACAGCACAACAGGCGAAACGGGAGAAATGCCGATTGACGGTATATTCGTTGAAATCGGACTTATCCCGACCACGGACTTCGTCAAAAATCTCGTCAAAACCGATCAGTGGGGACACATTATTACCGACCCAAAAACACAACGTGCTCAACTCTTGATACCGCCGGAAACGGCATCAGATACGAGACGCGGAGAAAGCGAAGCGCGAGACGTAGTGGATACTACGGCGAGCGATTCGCAGAGGCTCCGCAACGAAGTAGGTGGTGCTGTTTCCGGTGGCATTTGGGCGGCTGGGGACTGTACGGATGGCTTATACCACCAAAACAATATCGCCGCAGGCGATGCCGTAAAAGCGCTCGAGGATATCTACCTTTATCTCCATGCAGGGAAATAGTATCCGTTTGAGATTCTTTCCTAATCCCAATCAACCACAAGAACTTCAGGAGTAATGCCTAAGGCACGTACGACCATAAGTCGTGTATTACCGCTTACCAGATGATATCTATCTCCCATTTTTACAACAATGGGAGCCTCTAGAAGTTGGTGCTGTTCTATTTTATCGCGCATGACTTTCCAATCTCTCGGGGCTTCAGGTTTACCTTCTATTGCGTGATATTCAACCTCTTTCCATGCTCCAAGTGCAATGTCATAAGAATCAGTATTTTCTAATTGACTCCATGTATCTTCAGAAAGCACCATTAAAGTAGCTTTCTTTGATCGTTCATAAAATCGCTCTACGAAGGCATTGATGTCTTCTGGAGCAAATACTCTAGCGACACGTCCTATCTCGCCTCTTTCTTTTTCAAGATCAGGAAAAACAAATGTGGTATTCTTATTTTCAAAAGAATCTTTCATGGTGCGCGCGCCAGAATTCGAATCTGGGACCTTCCGTACGTCAAACGGACGCTCTAACCAACTGAGCTACGCGCGCATTATTATTCTCAATAATTTTATTACAATAAGCCTCACAAAGATACAGTAACTTTATTTGAATGGCAACGTACTTGTTCCAGCCAGGGAATTTCATGCCAAAGGTTTAGTGTGTAGTTGTATAAATATACGTATGTATATTTATACAACTAAACCAAACTTCCCCTACGAGAGCTCAAAAAGGATTTTATTAAAGAATTCTTTATCTTTTGGGTGCGTTAAGAGATCCGCTACATCAGTAGGAAGCACCCATCGTGCTTCAGGATTATCGGGGTCGGTCGGCGCAAGCGTCTCATCATCGGTTCGAAATAAAAATATGTGGATCGTCTTGAGTTCGTTGGCATCCTCCCCTTTCCCCCCGCGCCCGATGCGAAACCTCTTATAGCTAGGCAGCTGTTTAACTAGCGTCAAATGCTCAATACCGCTCTCCTCTGTAATCTCGCGCTTCGCCGCAGCAATCGCATCCTCTCCCGCTTCAATGTGTCCCTTCGGCAGCGACCACGAATCGCCGTGCTGGCTCACAATAAGTACCTCGCCGCGAGCGTTTATAACAACACCGCCGGCCGATTCTGTTTTGCGTACCATAGATAAAAACTAAAAGGTTTCTTCCCGTTTCTCTCGCAAAAAGGAGGTGAACGCGTCGGAGATTCCGAGAACTAATTTAAACGGCGCTTCTACGATGAAGTCCATGAAGAAGACGAATATATTGATAGAGGCGAAGGTGCGTGTGAGCCACTGTCCGGCACGAATAATCGGAAGCGTAAAGACCCCCCACAAGAGCGATATCGTGCCCTCGTCCTCACTGCGTACTTGCCAGCGTTTCGCGTTGTGGCGAATCCGAAGACCGAAATAGCTCACTAGGGTCAGGAAGAAGAGGAACAAGATGATCCCTACCCAGTTGAACTGTACCTGGATCAAAAAGGTAATGAGTATCCCAAAACAAATGAGGAATAATCCTAGGTACAGCAAGGTAAAGAACGTGCTGAGTGCCCCGTGGGATGCCCGCTTGATCTTCAAGAGCTTGTGGTCATCGCCGCGGATTATTTTATGAAGACCTCCCAAGATGCGAGAAGTGTTGTTATCGCCCAAGGGACGGATGCGTGTCATAACGAAGAGGAGCACTGGATGGAAGAGCACATTGACCCCAAGCGGGATGTAGTTTATGGAACCGAGAACATAATAGTCATAGGGAAACTCCAAAATGAAGGCAAGGATGAGTTTCGTGCAGAAAATGTAGATAATGGCACGTATCGCACTTCGCGTGGTTCTTGAATTCTCTTTTTTATAATGACCTGTTAAGATCTCGCGGACTGTCTTATCTACGTACCCACGGTCTTTGAGAACGGTTTCAGCCTCCATACCATAGCGCTCGATGACTTCATGAAGGACCGCGAAATAGATCGAGTAGTTCTTGAGCTTAGAAACGAGTTCCCAACCCAAAGGCCTCTTGAGTGCTCCTTTGACACGCTGCTGTATCACCCCGAAATGTTGCGCGAGGATATCGATATCTTCAGTCTGCATCGCTCCGCTCCACTTGCTGAAACGCAACCAGAGAGCGTAACCTAACAGATCATTGTCTTCACGGAGTAGTCCTCGACGACATGCGGTATAGATAGCAGTATCAAGCTCATCGGGCGCGATATCAAAATTCACCTTCACCCGGTCACGAACATCGAGAAAGTACGCGTTGAGCACAGCTTCGTCCACCGTCGTCGGAAAGAGGAATCGGCTCACCTCGCTCGCGGCGAAGCCGACAATCATAGTGTCAGCACCAGGAAGGTCACGTACCTTTGAATGCAAGAGGATATAGGGATTAACGACGGCCTGGACACGTACCGAGATACGCTCTGGAATGCTTTTGTTGGGAAGGTACCCCCCCGTAATGAGCTCCTGAAGAAGCGAGAGGCCTATATCGGTTGTTCCCTCGATGAGTAATTTGCGTTTGAGTATACGCGCCACCGCGCTGCGTTTGATGGCGTGCTCATCTTTGTAATCGAGTAAATAGCGAAATTTTTCGTAGAGCGTCCCCGCGGTCGAAGTAAGGCTATTTACTTGTACGAGCGTCTCATTCTCCCCTACAGGTCCGAGATTGTTGGTGCGTCCCTTAATACCCTCAAAAATGCCTTTGATAAGGGGCGCTATGCCGTTTGTTGTATTCTCTGGTGGCAAGATTTGACCATTCTACCCCATTTCAAGGCATTCGGCTAGACCCCGATAGACTGATTTGCCTTTGCCTATTTCCTCAGTAGTATGGTCAGAAGCGACTTCTAAACAGTTCTTGGAAAGGAAAAAAATGAGAAAAGTGGCGAAATTCGGCGGAACTTCGGTTGCGGACGCAGAACAGATCAAAAAGGTGCTAGCCATCGTGCGTGCAGACCCTGAAAGAAAGTGCATCGTGGTCTCGGCTCCGGGGAAACGACATCCCGATGACCACAAGGTAACCGACCTCCTGTACCAGTGGTATAGCCTCCTAAAACTTGATGCTGGAAAGCCTGCCACGGATATCCGTGCGCTCATCAGGGAGCGTTATGCGAGCATCGCGGAAGGTCTTGGGGTCTCCTTCGACATCAACGCAGAGCTCGACACGATCGAGCGAAGCATGGCGGTCTACCTTACACCTGACTTCACCGCGAGCCGTGGTGAATACCTCAACGCCAAGATAATCTCGAAGGCAATTGGTTTTGAGTTCGTGGACGCATCCAGATTCATCCGCTTCGGCGAAAACGGACAGTACGATAAATCTGAAACCTTCAGCGCCTGCAGAAAAGTTCTTGGCGGCACGGGGTATTACGTATTACTCCCGCTTTTTGAGAATACAAGGACAAAAAGACCTTGCTGAACGCTGCGCGCGCGTAAACAAGTGACTATTCCCTGCGGGGATCGGCTTGCTTGTCGACCTTTTTTGTAAGGAAATCGGTCACACATAAAATTCTGCTGAATGTTTGCGCGACCCCGCCTCGCGCCGTCGCGCTCCGGCTTTCGATTCTTCCCAGCTGGGAATCATAGTGCTACGGGGACCGCGAGGACGCTTATCGACCCTTACAGGGTCAGTACACCTTTCCGATTTTTTGTTCGCCTGTTGCTCCAAAAAATCTGGAGAAGGTTTTCGATTCCCCGACGCAGAGCGTTCAGCTCTACTTAGGGTCAAAACGCAAAAAGGCCGCTTGGGCGGATACTTTTTTACGTTTTGAACTAATTATATCATTCGCTCGAATTTTGCACGAAAGAAAAGGATAGTCCACGCGCCAAGTACGTGGTGTCTCTAACTAATTCGTACGCTCGGATTTCGCCTCGCCACCGCCTCGCGGACTCGGCGGACACCGAAGAAAAACGCTCCTTG
>DATDXL010000007.1:0-6858 GCA_036517235.1 Minisyncoccota bacterium | reverse complement strand
ACGGGAGTTTCCCCGCAGAGGAGAGCAGTGAGCGAATCGGCGAGCGAGCGTTGAGAACCGAGGGGTTCTCAAAATAAAGTTCTGCTCTCCTAATACCTCGTCAGCTCTGCTGCGAGGATATGGACGAGCAGGGTTTATTTTATCCGTTCCTTTCGGTTGTTTGTACTCGCCATACAATACCCATGATTATAAGAGTTGTCAAGTCCTCGGCTTCCGCGTTCATTCCGCGTAGTTCTGCGTCCAGTTCGCATGGGGTGTGGATAACTGTGTTGGACAGTGGGATAAAGTGCTATATACTTGTAGCTAAGTGGGAAAGAGTGGTAAGTGACTTTTTATTGCCTAGCGAGTGAGCGGAGAGAAAACGAAGATACGTTTTCTCTCCCGAGCGAGCGACGGCAACAAAGGTGTTGACCGTAATTGATACCTTTATGTTCGTCGGCGAATATACTCATAGCATCGATAGTAAGAATCGTCTTTCGCTGCCGTCGAAGTTCCGTCTGGAAATGGGGAAGAAAGTGATCCTCACACCAGGACTCGACGGGTGTCTCTTTGTATTCACGGTAAAGAAATGGGCACAGATCGCAGAGCAACTCTCCAAGTCATCGATGCTCCAAGCCGACTCTCGAGGTTTCAATCGCTACATGTTCGGCGGGGCGACGGAGGCCGAGATTGATCGTATCGGAAGGGTGCTCGTGCCGGAATTCTTGCGGACGGGCGCGAAGCTTTCCGAGAAGGTCGCGGTTATCGGTGTACAAGACCGAGTTGAGATCTGGTCCGAGAAGAAGTGGAAGCAGTATAAGTCGGTGACCGAGAAGCGGGCGGATACGCTCGCGGAGAAGCTAGGGCAGATCGGGGTACTCTGATGCCTCATACCAGTGTTCTTTTACAAGAAGCGTTGGCGGGATTGAATCTCAAAGAGGGAGATGTCTTCCTTGATGCCACTATCGGGAGCGGAGGACACACACTTGAAGTGTGTAAAAGATTTGGCTCAAACGTACACAGCATTGGTATCGATGCTGATCCGGAACGTATTGCGGAGGCGAGGACCCTTCTTGAAGGAGCGGGATGCAAAGCGGACATCGCGGAAGCAAACTTTAGAAATCTTGACGAAGTACTCAGAGAGAAAAAGATCTCCAAGGTGAACGCGATTCTGTTTGATCTCGGACTCAACACGGGGCATCTCGAGCATTCGGGCAGAGGGTTTTCTTTCCTCAGGGATGAGCCCCTTCTCATGACCTTCGGAGAGCCGAAACCAGGAATGCTTACGGCACGCGACATCCTCAACACTTTTGATGAACAGGAGATTGCGAGGATCATTTATGAGTTCGGTGAGGAGCGGTACTCTCGCCGCATCGCACGGGTTATTGTCGAGACGCGGAAGCTTCATCCTATCCAGACGACAGGACAACTCGTGGAGCTACTCTCACAGGCGCTTCCCAAACAGTACGAACGCGGACGCATCCATTTCGCCACGAGGACATTTCAGGCATTGCGCATGGCAGTCAACGATGAGCTCGGGGCTCTCTCGGAAGGGATAGAGAAAGGGTTTCACGCACTTCTACCAGAGGGACGAATGGCAGTCATATCATTTCACAGCAGTGAAGATCGTATCGTAAAAAATTATTTCAGAGAACAGGCAGGAAAGGGCGAGGGAGAACTCATAACCAAGAAACCTCTTACCGTATCAGACGCAGAGTCAAGAGAAAATCCCCGCGCGCGAAGCGCAAGATTGCGGATCATACAAAAAACAGACAGCAGAGGGAATATTACTAACTAGGTTTGATACTACATGATGAAAAGGACAGTTGAAAATATCATAATGTCGGATACCGTTCGGGCGACCGTTGTCTGGTCGCTTATCGGGCTGTGTCTCTTTTCTATACTTTCGTATTCTTATTTTGTCGGGAAGTCCATTCTTCAGGCTTTTCATAAGACAGCTCTTACCTCAGAGAGCTCGGAGCTTGCGTCTCGTCTTAATACGCTGGAATCGGAGTATCTGACGTTACAGAATCAGATGACGCTTTCGCGCGCTCGCACTCTCGGTTTTGTGGAGGTAACGAAGCGGCATTTCATCTCACGGCAGCCTCTTGGACAGATATTGTCGTTACGCGATGAGCTCTAGGTTCGCTTGGAGAATTCGAGCTATCTGGATACTGCTTTTTCTGGTGACAGTCATTTTTTTATCTCGGCTCTACTACCTTCAGGTGATGCATCACGAGGCCTACCTTGACGAAGCAGACCGTCAGTACGCATCTTCCGCAGGAACGGTCTATGATCGAGGAACCATATACTTTTCGAGTAAGGAGGGAGGACTTGTCGCCGCCGCATCGCTCAAATCAGGATATTTCCTGGCGATAAACCCTTCAGCGATAAAAGATCCGCGGGAAGCACACGACTTGCTTTCCTCGGTGATTTCCTTGAACAAGGAGGATTTTTTGGTTCGCGCGTCTAAGTCGACCGATAGGTACGAAGAGATTGCACACCGTCTAAGCGATGAAGCTGTCACAGCGCTGAAAGCATTAAGTGCGCCATGGACGACAGTGTCACGAGAAAAGTGGCGTTTTTACCCGGGGGGGAGCTTAGCCTCGAACGTGCTGGGCTTGATCGGCTATTCGGGGGATGATTACTCCGGGAGATATGGGCTCGAACGATATTACGATGATGTGCTGTCTCGGGAGAAACGGAATCCATATAAGAATTTCTTCACGGAGATATTCTCTGCCGCAAAAGATGTGGCGAGCACGGGGGTCAAGGGAGATATCATTTCGACCATCGAGCCCAACGTACAGACCACCCTTGAACATACGCTCACTGCGCTACGTGAGAAATGGCAACCGGATACGCTCGGAGGCATCGTGATTAATCCGAAAGACGGATCTATTTACGCGCTCGCCGTAGAACCGAATTTTGACCCGAACTCATTTGCAAAAGTCTCAAATCCTCTTGTCTTCGCGAATCCGATAGTGGAAAACGTGTACGAGATGGGTTCAATCATAAAACCTCTTACCATGGCGATAGGGCTTGATACGAGGGCCATTACAGCCACTACGACCTATAACGACCTAGGAACGCTCCAAATGGACGGAAGACAAATATGGAATTTCGACCGTAAGGGTAGAGGAGTGGTGAGCATGCAGGAGGTGTTGAACCAGTCGCTCAACACCGGTGCGGCGTTCGTCGAAAGCAGAGTGGGAAACAAGAGATTCGCTGAATACATGAGGGACTACGGTTTTGGTGAAGAGACGGGCATTGATCTTCCGGGGGAGATTCACGGTCTCATTGATAACCTCTCGAGTCCCCGAAACATCGAGTATGCGACCGCTTCTTTCGGACAGGGTATTGCGTTGACGCCGATCGAGACCGCAAGGGCGCTCTCGGCGCTTGGCAATGGCGGATGGCTCGTGACACCTCACCTCATAAAGTCGGTACGCTATCAAACGGGTGTCATTCGTTCCGTAGCTCCTGAAGACAGGCGCAGAGTCCTCAAGCTGGAAACATCCGAAGAGATCTCTCGCATGCTCATAGAAGTCTATGACAAGGCGCTCCTTAACGGTACGGTCCGCATGGATAATTATAGTATCGCCGCGAAGACTGGTACGGCACAGATTGCAAAGGAAGGTGGAGGAGGGTACTATGATGACAGATATTTACACTCTTTCTTCGGTTATTTTCCTGCGTATGATCCTGATTTTCTCGTGTTTCTTTTCATTGTGTACCCGAAAGGCGCACAATACGCGTCGGAGACGCTGACATACCCGTTTGTCGATTTGGCGAAGTTTTTGATAAGTTTCTACAACGTTCCGCCGGACCGATAAATAGGTAACGTTTACATGATGAAGCGAATCTTAAAAGAGGTGGTGGTATGGATTATCACCGCTGAGGCAAAACTTATTCTTAGGAAATACAAACCGCGCGTCGTCGCGGTTACGGGTAGTGTGGGAAAGACTTCTACTAAAGATGCCATCTTCTCTGTTCTTTCTGAAAAAGCATTCGTGCGGAAGAGCCAAAAGAGTTTTAATAGCGAGGTGGGTGTGCCGCTCACTATCCTAGGGGTTCCCAATGCTTGGACCAATCCGCTTGCATGGTTGAAGAACATCATCGCTGGAGTAGTATTGATCGTCCTCCAGAGATCCTACCCCGAGCAGCTTATTCTTGAAGTGGGTGCCGACCGCCCAGGTGATATAAAAAAGATTGCCAGTTGGCTCAAGCCCGATGTTGTCATTGTGACCCGTCTGGCGTCTATTCCTGTGCACGTCGAGTTTTTCGGGTCGCCTGAAGCTGTTATACATGAAAAAGCTGAGCTAGTGCGAGGATTAAAGGAAGGAGGAACTCTCGTTCTCTCGGCAGATGATGAGGACGTTATCGCTCTTGCGAAAATCGCCCGTAACGCGGGTACCATAACCACATTTGGGTTTTCTCGCAAGGCGGAGGTTTTTGGTTCAAAGATGAAGGTCACCTATGAAGGGCAACGTGGCGCCCGACACCCGAGCGGTATGGCTTTTTCTGTTCGTCACGGGGAGGAGAGCGCTGACGTTCTACTCAAAGGTTTTGTGGGGAGGCAGGGTATCTATGCTGTGCTCGGCGCATGTGCGGTAGGAATCTCTTGCGGGCTTACGCTTCACGAAGTAGCGACCACCGTGAGCGCCTACAAAAGTCCTCCCGGCAGGATGAGACTCATTGAAGGGGTCAAACATACGACCATCATAGATGATACGTATAATTCATCGCCGGTTGCTGTCCGTGAGGCGCTTGATGCCCTGAAGTCTCTTAATGTGAAAGGAAGAAAGGTGGCGGTACTGGGGGATATGCTCGAGCTCGGGCGTTTTTCTATTCAGGAACACAGAGCTATCGGAGTGTACGCGTTCGGTCGCACGGATATACTTTTTACGGTTGGCGTACGGTCGCGCGACACTGCGGATGATGCTCTCGGCGCTGGTTTTTCGGCTGATCAGGTCATGCAATTTGATGATGCTCGTACAGTTGGCAAGGCACTGGAGCGTCTAATCTCGGAAGGGGATGTCATTTTAGTAAAAGGTTCTCAAGGTGCGCGCATGGAGCGGGCGGTGGAAGAGATCATGGCGCATCCTGAAGAAAAAGAGAGTTTACTTGTGAGGCAGGAGGAGGAGTGGGAGGTGCGATAGAGAGTGGATGAAACGACAGGACTTTAGCATCAAAGTGTGAGTGTGATTCTAGTGCCTCTTTAAATTCAAGTTTGAAATTAGAAAAAGAGAAAACGCCCTGAATCACTCTTGAGGGCGTTTGTTTTTGACTCAGGTTAAGCCGGGTCAAGTTGGGAGAGGAACCCCCGTCAGTCTCTCGTACGCTTCTAGATATCTGGTGGTAGTCTGCGTGACCACATCATCAGGTAAGAGTGGGCCGGGTGGGGTCTTGTTCCAGTCGAGTGTCTCCAGGTAGTCGCGGACGAATTGTTTGTCGAAGCTTGGCTGGCTTTTGCCGGGCGCGTATTGATCGGCAGGCCAGAAGCGCGACGAGTCGGGTGTGAGCACTTCATCAATCAAGATTAACTTCCCGTCGAAGAGCCCGAACTCGAATTTCGTGTCGGCGATGATGATACCGCGTTTGCGGGCAAAAGCGCGGGCAGCAGTGTATATTTTCAGGCTTAAATCGCGCGCTTCTTCGGCAATGTCCTGGCCGACGATTCCACAGGCTTGCTCGAAGGAAATGTTCTCGTCATGTCCCTTTTCGGCCTTGGTGGATGGCGTGAAAATAGGGTCATCAAGTTCGGAGGCTTCCTGCAAGCCCCTGGGTAACTTGATACCACAAATTGCGCCGGTCTTCTGATAATCTTTCCAGCCCGAACCGACCACGTAGCCCCGCACAATGCACTCGACCGAAAGCGGCTTGGCCTTTTTCACAATCATGGTGCGTCGGGCGAGCTGGTTTGCGTAGGGTTGGAGTAGTTTGGGTAAGAGATCGTTTGCGCCAAGAAGGATATGGTTTGGCACGAAGTTGCTATATGCTTTGAACCAGAAGTGAGAGAGTTGCGTCAGGACTTCGCCTTTGCGCGGGATGCCGTTCGGCATGATGACATCGAACGCGGAGATACGGTCGGTAGCGACCATCAAAAAACTTTCACCAAGGTCGAAGAGTTCGCGGACCTTGCCGCTGCGGAGTTTTTTAATGCCGGGTAGTTCGATTGTCAGGACGGGGTTTTCCATGTCTTTCATAACGGAAGTTATTTTCTTTGTTTAGGAACAAACCATCTCTGATGATATGTATCAATCATGGGTTGTCAAGAACAGGTTCTTTCTTTTAGTACAGATGCCTTTTGGGAAATGCCCGAGACATCCATTTTGAATATCTCTTGAAGCACTTTTTTCTACGTTTGAACTAATTATACACTTTGCACGAACTTTTTTTGAGAAGAAACCCTAGCGTGCCTCGCGCCCGCCAAAGGCGGGCAGGCGTGAACGCATTTCTCCAAAGGAGAAATGCGAGGCGCGCAATGCAAACGCACTCCGCCTCATTAGCCCCAGATTGCTTGTGGCGGGGTGCTTCATTTCTTTTTCTCCAAAAAAATTCGAGCAAAGTGTATAATTAGTTCACCTAAATGGGATGGGATTGGAACCATTTGTTCCTGCACCACAGGAGTACTTCCAATTTCTAATCGCTTCGCTCAAGAAATTCAGGTCGCTGGAAAATCGGACAGCCCGTCCTCGTGCCGTGGCAAAGGAGCGCTTCGCATGCGTAATCTATTTGAGCCACAATATTTCATTTTCCGTCGAAAATGAAATTTCCAGCCCCGAACTCAGCTATTTTTTTACTAAGAAAAACATACTTCCGTCTTCAAAAATTGTCCGCAGGAAAAGCAGTTTTCCTGCTTTACACAATTTTTGA
>DATDXL010000006.1:0-22895 GCA_036517235.1 Minisyncoccota bacterium | reverse complement strand
AGACGGTAGATGTCGCCGAGGCGGTTATTCTGCGGGCTATGACACACGCGGGCCTGATTGACTTTCCGGTGGAGCGGTTCGCGCCCCCGCGCGCCATTCGTATGCAAACGCTTGAAAAGAAACTCCATACCGGAGATCGGTTTGAAAAGGAGTGGCGGCATCTCGAAGAAATCCCCGCCGGTACCCGCGTAGCGACTCGGGAATCGGGAGAAGCACTGGTCGCCGAGAGCGACAGCGTCATGATCCTCCCCAAACACGGCGCAAAAGCTGGGGAAGAATGGTTTTATCTCGGGCGCGCAGAGTAATTCGATTTACGCCGAAGTGTAAAAAGAGGGGCCTATCCGTACGTCGGATAGGCCCCAATGGATAGTGAACTCGACTGGCTTCAGAGCCGCAAGAGCTTTCGCGCATCGCTCATCATGGATGAGGCTGTTGGCTCCGGACCTGCGCCGGGGCCGTTCGCGAGCACATAGATACCGTCCTCGCCCCCAACCCCCTCGCACGTGATGATGCAGTTGTTCGCTCCTGCGGGAAGTCGACTGCGAAAGAGTGGGTCGGAATCCGTACGAACGAATCCGGCCCGAATCTTCCACCCGTCGATCGAGTAGGAGAAGCCGCCGATAATATCAGCAGAATCTTCTTCTCCGTCCTTGCTCTGCGGTAAGAACGAGACGACATAGCGGCGAACGGAAACCTCACGGACGAGCCGCGCGAGATTTTTCGAATCAAGCGCCACAATCTTCACGTCGCCGGCGTTCATGGATTTCCCCAAACGCATGCAGGTGTTGTAGATGATTGCCGTCTTCATGACGGTATCCATCATTTCGCCGTTGAGGACGTCGAGCGCGCTCTCCGCCCCCGGCTCTGCGTATCCCAACTTCATCGCCTTCTTGACGGCCGCCCCGAGAGAATCGGAGTCGTTATCCATCGCGCTGAAAATGAAATTGAGTGTACCGTTGACAACGCCATGGACGATAACGTCTTTCCGTCCGTTCAGACGTTCACGAAGCGACGGAAGGAGGCGAGTGCCGCCGCCGACCGTCGCGCTGTAGCCGAGCTTGTCGAAGTTCCGCAAGAATTTATCGAAGTGGTGCGAGAGGGCACCCTTTTCGCAGGTGACGATTGGTATGCCCATCGCAAGACTCTGAGCGATGTATTGTCGTGCGGTGTCGCCTCCGTTTTCCGTCGGGATTGCGAGAAAAGCGATGTCCGACATGTGGAAACTATGCTGCTCGCCGAGCGAGCTTTTGCGGATGACGGTTTCCACCACCCATCCGCTCATTTGATCAATTTTGGCCTTGACGGCCTTATTAATCATGCCGAATCCAATAAGAGCAACCTTTACCATTGCGCATACTCCTCCGAGTTTAGATTTTTGGTCGAGGGCCTGTGCCGTATAATAGAGGATTTCTCCGGCCGCGTCAAGATTCTTGCAGAGCGGTAATCCTTAAACAAAGAACCGCGGTACTATCGCGGTTCTTTTCACTTTGTAGCCCCTTGCCTCTAGTGGAAGACAATGGATGGAATGGTCGCATGGCGGATACCGATCATATCTCCCCGCTCGGTGAAACCTTTGAGCTGTAAAGAGTTTTCAAGGGTATCGGCAAACGAGCGGTTTTTCCCGCTCCCGGTAAGCCCGAGAAACTCCAGGGTCATCTGCGACTTCAGAAGGCTTTCGCTTCCGAAACCATCGTCAAGACCAGCCGACCCCGAATCCGTTGCGGTTCGTGCATATCCGGCCAATCGTTTGCTTGTCGTAGGAACGCGGTCCGAGATGAACACTCGAACCAGTTCCATCCGTGTGTCGCCTTTGGCGACAATGGTAAGAACTGAGATATCGCCCTTCTTGGGGATATCGCCAAATCTTAAGGACCTCAATGCGGTCATGACTAACTCCTCCTGGTGACCGTTTCGCGAAGATAATACGAATTATAAATCACATTGTCAAACGAGTCTTACCCCCGCACACAAAATCAGAAGCTGAGCGTAGCGAAGTAATCTTCGATGGTTTCCGCACGACGAATCATGGTGAATGTCCGATCCCGCAAGAGAAATTCGGCGGGGCGGAGTTTGCCGTTGTAGTTGAAACCCATTGAGTGTCCGTGAGCTCCCGCATCATGGATAACGAGCACATCGCCTGCTTCAAGAGCAGGGAGCTTCCGGTCAATCGCAAACTTGTCGTTATTCTCGCATAGGGAACCCGTCACATCGTAGGTGTGCGCAGGAGGCGCTCCCTCTTTTCCAAGCACCGAGATATGGTGATACGCGCCATACATGCCGGGACGCATGAGGTCGGCCATGCATGCGTCAAGCCCCGCATAGCGCTTGTAGATGTTCTTGAGGTGACGAACTTTCGTCACGAGGTAGCCGTGAGGCCCGGTGATGTAGCGGCCGCATTCCATGTAAATCTTTACAGGCGCAAGCGCGTACGTTTGATAGAGTTCGCGTACGCCCTCCGCCATACGCCGCACATCCATCTCTTCTTGTTCCGGCTTATAGGGAATGCCAATACCGCCACCTAAGTTTATGAACTCGAGAGCAATACCTTCTTTTTCCCGAAGCTCCACGGCAATGGTAAACAGCATCCGCGCAGTTTCCACAAAATACTGCGAATCAAGCTCATTCGAGACGACCATCGTATGAAGTCCGAAGCGGGAGACACCCTTCCCTTTGGCGATGCGATATGCGTCAAACAATTGTTCCCGCGTCATGCCAAACTTCGCTTCTTCGGGTTTGCCTATGATTGCGTTTCCCGTTCGAGTACTGCCGGGGTTGTAGCGCATTGACAACAATTCCGGCAATCCGGCATTTTTCTCCACATATTCGATATGCGAGATATCATCAAGGGTGATGACCGCGCCCAACTCTTTTGCCGCGCGGAATTCTTCCGCAGGCGTGTCGTTTGAGGTGAACATGATGTCTTCTCCGGTCATACCAATCTGTTTCGCAAGCAAAAGTTCGGGAAGGGAACTGCAATCGGCTCCGCAGCCTTCCTGCTTCAATAGCTCAAGGATAGAAGGATTGGGCGTCGCCTTGACCGCAAAATATTCCTTAAAACCAGTATTCCACGAAAACGCTTGCGTGAGCGTACGAGCAGACTCCCGAATCCCCGCTTCATCATAGACGTAAAATGGGGTGGGGTACTTCGCACACAGTTTTTCAATCTCCACCTTTGTGAAGGGAATCTTCTTAACCATGCCTTACTATACCGCGCCGCACACGCTCGGTAAAAAGAGGGCCTTGTCAGTGACTTACAAGAAGCGTGCTACGTTAGGTTATACATGAGGTTTTTTGAATCTTTACAATTGCGAAGATTCGCTAAAGAATCTGGCGCGCCGTTCCTTGACTTGGATAACTGCAAAGATGTTGAGCCTATCTATGCGGAACAGGTCCGCGCTTTCAAAAGGCGCTCAAAAGAGAAGATATCTTTTCTTAGCTCTCTCCAAAAAGTCCTCCGAGATATATACGAATCTGGGAAGATTACGGACGAAGTAATTGCTCGAGCATACGACGCTGAATACCAAACAAATAATTATGCCTACCTCAACGCTCTTCTCGTACGCCGAGGATTTGAGCGCATAACCGGTTACGCTTCTTCAGGAGCGCCCTCCCTTACTATTTTGGATATAGGCGCAGGAAGTAATGAGTTTCTACGCTTTTGTCACGCCGAATTGGGAGTACCTGCCATACAATTATTCGGCGCAGACATCAGTGCGGTGAGCGTACAAATCATAAAACAGGACGGTTTTAACGCGTGTCTCGGACGCGCGGAACAATTACAATTTCCTAATGCTTCTTTTGACCTCGTACTTCTCAGTTATTTTATTGACTACGACACTAACCAGCGAGCGACGTTTGGCGCGGCAGTACGGCTTCTTAAACCAGGAGGAATATTGGTGTTCGAAGGTTTGCTGCCTTGCAAATCGCTACACCGGCAGGAACGAGCTGGCAATGCGTTTATTACGCGAGGACGAAGCTCGATTGAGGATACACGCTTGATTTGCGCCGCCATTGAAAGTATCGGTAGGGAGCAATCGTGCACTATCCTACTGCAACGGGTCGCGCTCGGTCGTCGCTATATATACAACCGCTTCGGTTTTAAGCGCCGTTCCTCCCACTTTCTTGTGTTTTCCAAAAAATAGAGAAAAGTCTTGATGGATTTGAACGCGCAGAGCCCAATATTTGACAGTGCCTTTTTATTAGAATATGTTCAATCTTAGGCAGTGTGAGGTTCATTGCCAAGCGTACACAGAAAAAACACTAAACAGGAGACTAGGACATGAGAAGCAATCTTGCCTTGGCGACACCAGCTGGTGCCGCAGTAATTCACGATTTTGCCGTCCTAGAGGGAATGGATAAAATCCGTTCCATCGACCTTTCCATGGTCAAGCTGAAACTCATGGATAAGGAAGAGGGGCAGGGCTGGGACCAAGAGTACGCAGATTACGTGGAAACGCGTTATCGGCGCTACTTGTGCATGGTCTACGTCAGTCGTCACGGCGCGAACGTCCCGACAAGGGACATCGATTTATTCTGGCATCAGCACATTCTTGACACCCGTGCTTATGCCGACGACTGCCAGCATGTTTTCGGCGAATTCATTCACCACTTTCCTTACTTCGGAATGCGCAGTGAAGCGGACGCCAAGAACCTGCTGGCGAGCTTCGAGGAGACGAAGGCGTTACATCTCGATCTTTTCGGAGAGCCGTACTGCGACGACGACTGCACGACTGACGCGAGCAAGTGTCATAAGTGCGGTGGCGGCAAATGCACGAGGTGCGGCCACGGGAAATGCGTCACCTGTAAGTCCAAGACGAGCTGAGGCTTGGAACAAGCTCTGTCAACATTAAATTCAAGTCCACTCCTCGCGTAGCCCGGCATATTAAATCGCCGGGCTATTTTTTGAGCTTGCCGAGCTTGCATATTTATACAAGGTGTGATATAATATAAGAGGTGGGTATTCGGCATGAGCTGGGTACCTTGAACCGTTCATTCAAACGAAGGGAGGGTGCCGATGGCGCTCATAGCATTTGCTGTGATGTCCGGCGTCCTTCAGATTGCCGGATATATTTTCTACGCGTTAAAGACGCGGAGACCGAACCCCCTCTCGTGGCTCATGTGGGCCTACGGGACGACACTGGCGGCGTGGAGACCGCTCTTACGGAGATTTTCCGAGCGCTCCCAAGGTAAGACTTGCTTTTTTATATAAGGGAGAAGACGTATAAATGAGGTAATATAAATGCATGCGGAAGAAAATTCAGATACTTTTAGTGCATGGTGGGATGACTTTTAAAAATGAGAAGGATTACTTACATTGGCTAAGAACCAGGAAGGTCTCAACTCTGAAGAGGCCGTACTGGGAAGCCGACCTTGAAAAGAAATTGGAAAAGAGATTTGAAATCATCAGGCCACGAATGCCTCTCCAGGACAATGCCAAGTATAGAGATTGGAAGATTGCTTTTGAAAGATACCTGCCTCTCCTTAGACACAACTTCATTCTCATTGGTTCTTCTCTTGGTGGGATTTTCCTTGCGAAGTACCTATCCGAACACAGACTATCCAAAAAGGCTCTATCCGCGTACCTAGTTTGCGCACCCTTCGATGATACGTGCCTAAACGAAGACCTGGTCGGGGGATTTAGACTGAAGACTAATCTTTCTTTGCTTGAGAAAAACTCAAAAAATCTCCACCTGCTATTCTCAAAAGACGACGACACTGTACCTGCCTCTCATGCTGAAAAATATAGAAAGAAGTTGAAGAATGCAGAAATTATTATCTATAAAAGTAAGGGCGAACATTTTCAGGTCCCTAGATTCCCCGAAATCATCAAAATGATAAAAGAAGAAGTGGGAAGTTACAAGAAGCGGGGATGATTTCCTTACGCTCTTGACAAATAAGTGTAGGAGCTATAACCTATAGTATAGATGGTGAATGTTCATTGTCTCGCCCGACGGGGTGCATCTCCATGGAGAAATACAATGTTGCAAACAGCAGTGCGTTCTTCTGTATCTGCTACTCCCGCCATGCTTACACGTTCGGCGCATGTCGGCTTGCCCACATTCGACTTGTCGTATGTGGTGGAGCAGATTCTTCTCGACGAAAAGAAGGCTGGCAAGTCCGCCTTGACCGAAGAGCGTGTGGCGGATTGCGTCCGCAAGTATCGTAACTACCTTGCGCTGGCGAAAATGTACCGCGGTGTTCCGCTCATGCCTTGTCATGATATCGACTTGGTGTGGCACCAGCACATTCTCAATACCAAACGGTATAATGAGGATTGCATGGAATACTTCGGCTACATCCTTCATCACAACCCGGCCATGCCGACCCAAGAGGTCGCCAAGCGTTCAGGTGAACTTTACGTGGAGCACTTCGGCCGCGAAGTCGGTTACGAAAACCGCTGCGTGGTCATGTGTTGTTGCACGGACAGATAAACAGTCACCCCCACCTTGGGTCGCCGACTTCGGTCGGCGACTTTTTTATCTTGAGGCCACTCCAGAATGAACTGCTAAAACAACCATACGAGGAGAGTCGAAACCGAAAGGAGATCCTTCAAAATCGCCCCAGACCTTTTCTATTTCTAAATCGTTTTCTCGAAACAAATGCTCAAGTTCAGGTACAGAGAACATGCGCACGTTGGTTCGATAGTTTTTTACCTTACCTCTCTCTTTCCATGTTCGTGTCATAGACCAGCGCATTGTTGCGGGGTCAAATTCGTGTTTTGTCGTTACCGCAAGACCACTCGATAACTTATCTTTGCTTGTGTTAGTAAGGACTCCAGTTTTGTCATTTATTTTTCCTTTCTGCGACAAACGCGCCAATGTGCGTGTGGTATTGTTCAGGTCAATTAAAAACTTGCCTTTCGGTTTAAGGGCGCGAGAGACTTTTCGAAGCACTACAGAATTGTCTTCATCATTATCAAAATATCCGAACGAGGTAAACATGTTCACTATGGCATCAAACTTGTTGATGAATGACATCTTACGCATGTCTTTCTGGATAAAGCTTACTTCAACCCCTTGCGACCTGGCGTCCTTTTTAGCGATATCGATAAAGTGCTTCGAAAAATCAAGTCCAGTGACGTTGTGTCCACGTCGTGCAAGTTCGATAGCGTGTCGACCATGGCCACACGCCAAGTCCAAAATCCTCGCGCCCTTCTTTAGTTGGAGACATTTTAATAAAAATGAAATCTGTTTTTCGGTAAGTTCGGGAGTAACGATATCAACGTATGTATTAAGATACTTTTCATCAAAAAGCGTTTCCCACCATTGTTTTTTTGATTTAGCCATATAGGGTGTTAATTTATCCACATCGTCTCCACTCTCGACCCGCTTCCCGTGCCCGGTCAGTTTCTCCGTCAGTGTCATCCTAAGCGTACCATGGAATGGTAATGGGGACAGGCACAATTGTTTTCCTAAGAATCTTTTTTACCATATATGGTAAAAGTCGATGCCCCAAGAAAGACATTATTGCTACGCGAAAAACTTGCGTCTATATACAAGGTGTGATGTAATACTAGAGGTGGGTATTCGGCATGAGTCGAATATCTTGAGCCGTTACATTCGAAACAGGGAGGGTGCCGATGGTAGCTGAGAATATTGAAATGTGGTATAAAGAGCCCAACCGATGGAACTAGAAGCAGTGGTTATTGGCCTTGGCAAACAATCGCGAGAAGATCACCTTCCCGCTCTAATTCAGAGTCAATACTACAAACTTGTTGCTGTATGCGATACAGATCCTCGTAAGTTGGAAGAATCAAGCGAAAAATACAATGTTCCCGGCTATACCGATATTGAACAGTTAATCCAGAATCGACCCTTTCAGGTAGCGGTAGTATGTGTTCCACATTATGCGTATTTCGAGATCATTAAAACATTGGCGGCTGCAGGAAAGCACATCATCAAAGAAAAACCGTTTGCTTCGAATAGTGTGGAGGCGTCCAAATTCCTGAAATTTATAGAATTAGGGAATGTTTATCTTGGCGTGACCGTCCAGCGACGATTTAATCCTATTTATCAAGCATTTCATCAGCTTAAGAGATCCATAGGCAAGATTTATTCCATTGATGGTGCGTATACTATGAATGTGGCCTCACTCGATACGGATTGGAGGGCCTCTAAAGAACTCGCGGGTGGAGGAGCATTAATAGATATGGGATACCACTTCGTTGATTTACTCGTCTGGTACTTCGGGATCCCAACATCGGTCACCGCACGACTAACTCGCGGCAATCGCCCAGGACAACTATACGATGTAGAAGACACTGCACATTTACTATTTGACTATAATCTCGATGGCGAGTATGACGAGAAACTGGTGGGGAATTTCGTCATTTCACGCGTATATCCAGAAAAACAAGAATACATAAAGGTTTTTGGTACGAATGGCAGTATCGAGGTTTCTCGCGGGATGATTCGCCGATTAGATGTAAGTGGTAATGAAGTGGAGCATCTCGAGAGGAAGGGGGGATGGCCCTCAGCCGCTGTTGCGCAGCTAGACTATTTTGCTGACAAAATAAAGCACTTCATTCCCGGTTCAGCCCTCGACCTCAATGAACATATAAAACATGTAGCTATTATAGAGGCGGCTTACGAATCTGACCGCACGAGTGCGTCGTGTCGTCCGAACAAATATTTAGCGCGGATTATAGAAAACGTTTAGAACTACATTATGAAGATGGAGAATCTAGCTATTTTGGGAGGGCCTAGGAGTATTGTAGCAAAGAGTCCTCACTACATCTGGCCAAGAATAACTCCAGCGGTTGAACATGCGGTGATCAAACAACTTCACAAAACCATCTCCATATATAATCGTTCAGGAGTGATAGAAGAATTTGAGATGGCCTTTGCTTCTTATCATAAGCGAAAACATGGACTTCTTTCCAACTCCGGTACCAATGCAATCTTTTCGATGTATGAGGGGATTGGACTTGGTCCTGGGGATGAAGTAATTTGTCCTGCATACACATTTTTCGCAACTGTCAGCCCGCTCATGCACACCGGCGCAACGCCAGTATTCTGTGATTGCGATGAAAATGGCAACATTGATCCGGTTGAAATCGAGAAGAAAATTACCTCTCGAACCAAGGCAGTGATAGTCACTCATATGTGGGGTATTCCTTGTGATATGGAATCCATTTCCTCTCTGTGTCACAAACATCACCTTCTTCTACTTGAAGATTGTTCGCACGCTCATGGCGCAAAATTTGAACAACGTCTTGTGGGTACGTTCGGAGATGCTGCCGTATGGAGTTTGCAGGCCCAAAAAACTATTACTGGTGGTGAGGGCGGGATATTGTTAACTGATAATGATGAAATATATTATCGGGCTCTATTGCAAGGTCACTATAATAAAAGATGCAAGCAGGAGATACTTGAAGAGCACAAACTTGCAGTTTTCTCAACGACAGGATTTGGCCTTAAGTTCCGTGCTCATCCTTTGGCAGTGGCAATAGCGCTCGAGCAGTTCTCACACTTAGACGAATGGCTTGCGCAAAGAGAAATGTACGCCACAAAAATGACAGGGGCATTTAATCAGTTTACATTTCTCAAGACGCCAGCTCTTCGAGATGGGCGTGCGGGCTGGTATGCCTATGTAATGCAATTTGACCCCATGCGCTCAAATGGGATTAACATAGAATCATTCACTAAAGCCGTACTGGCTGAAGGATTGGTAGAATTTGATCGCCCAAAGTCAACGAGTCCGATTTATCGTCTCCCTCTATTTACGATGCCTCACGAGGCTCTCCCAAGATTATATTCACATCCATTTGGGCATGATGAAAGGAGTTTTCCCAATGCGGAATATTTCTATGAGAATGCATTAAAGTTACCAATGTGGGCTTTTTCCGATGAAGAGGACATCGTCGATTCTTACATCAAAGGTATCGTTAAAGTTGCTTCCGTGGTACGAGATCATCCAGAAGTCCTTCTTGCTGCACAATTGAGCGTGTAGGATAATAAGCAAATGATCTCACGCGTTGATAAAGACATCCTTCAGCAATTACTTGTCACTGCAAGCAAGGATGGGATTCAAAAGATTGTAGTCGGAGCGGTCATTAAAAGGGATAAGAAGTTCTTGCTACTTGAAAGAGTGGCTCTTGATTTTTTAGGTGGGTTGATTGAATTGCCAAGCGGTGCCGTGGACCAAGGGGAAGACCTGCTTTCAGCGCTAGGTCGTGAGGTACGAGAAGAGACCGGTCTAGAACTTACCAGCGCTCAGTCATATCTTGGGTCATTTGATTATCTTTCTGGTTCAGGGAAGCGCGCTCGGCAGTTTAATTTCTTAGTCGAAACAAATTTGGCCGAGATTAAGCTTAACCCGCAAGAGCATCGGGCATTTAAATTCGTTTCGTTAGATAATCCAGGATTCGCGAATTTGAATATCTCTGAAGCAACGAGAGAGATCCTACGCAAGGCGTAGTTGCCATTCTCTATCTGTATGCTAAAGTACGTGAGGCGTTAATTGATTTGTGCAATGAGAAGGATAGTGAGAAATGAGCACCTCTACTTTAGAACGGGAAATTCTGAAGGTCGTGGATGCAAGTCATTGGAAAGCCACACCCGAAATCAGTATGACGATTCTGACCTTGCGCCGTCAAGACGTACGTCGATCAGTGAAATCTAAGGCACCATCCGATCTGGCATTACAAGAAGCTCTTCGCAATCTTGAAAATAGGAAATTATTAAATAGCCAGATTAAGAGGGATTCGCATGGCCAAGTCGTTATGACCAAAACTCGCTCCGTAGTATGGGAATACCGACTCACACATGTCGGCGAACGGGTACAGCTCAAATTTCTGAAAAACTAGACACTGGAATAGACTCATATCACAGAGCGACAGTCACAACTGGAGATTCAAACATTGGGATCTCCTTTTTCTTTGTCAAAGATGACAAAATGACTATGTATGATATACTCTAACTAGACGTCATCGAATGATTGGAGAGTCAGCATGTATTATTTCCTACGGAAGGACTTCGATCTTCTACAGCAGAGGATTGCGCGAGTCTGCGATCAGATAAAGGAAACGGGCGCCGAAATTGGTCGTTCTTGCCAGGAAGGATCTGACAGTTATCACGACAACTTCGCTTATGAGGAGGGTGAGCGACAACAAAAAATGCATTCGCGACAGCTTGTGGAGCTTCTTCGAATTCAAGGCGTGGTTCAGATAATCATACCTACCGCGAAAAACGAGAAGGTCAGTATCGGAAAGCGTGTCCGGTATCGAGATGTCGATGCGAAAGAAGAGAAAACGATCGTCATCGGAAGCTACCTTACTTTTGACTCCGATTCGGTTTCCTACAATACGCCACTCGCACGAATTTTGGTTGGGGGTAGTGTCGGCGAACTCAGGGACGGAAAAATCGGGAAAAAAGAACATCATTTCGAAATCATTGAGATTTCGATGCCCTCGGAGGTCTAGGAAGGGCAATCTCGCTCCCTCGGTAGATCAACTCGGGCCCTAACCTTGCGGTTAGGGCTTGCATTTATATACAAGGTGTGATGTAATATGAAAGGTGGGTATTCGGCATGAGCCGGATACCTTGAACCGTTCAAACCGTGGGAGGCGTGAATGTGGGCAATTACCGTTGCGCTGCTGTGTGCAGCGATTTTCGTCCTCGGTATCGCCTTCTGGGTGTATTACCGAGACATCGTCACCGAAGAACTGAGTCCGAACCGCTGGTCCTGGCTCATCTGGACCATTGAGATGTGGATGCAGGCCGTTACCTACGAGGGCCTCAACAACGACCTGGTCAAGAGCGCGGCAATTTTCGTCGCTGCCATCGGGTGCACTGCGGTCTTCGTCAGAACATGGCAGAGGGCCGCCTGGAAGAAACCGAATCCAACCGAAACCGTATGCGTCCTCATGAGTGTGGCCGCCCTGGTTGTCTGGGTTGGTTTCGGGTCGGTCTTCTGGGCACACTACCTGGTAGTGGGAGCGGTTCCCATCGCATTTCTGCCCACGTGGCAAAATGCATGGCGACACCCTCGCGAAGAACGATCATCCGCATGGGTTCTGTGGACCACAGCCGATGTTCTGACGCTCGCCGTGATTATGGTGCGATTCGACGAAATAAACGAGCTGCCGTACATAATCGTGGAAATCGTCTGCCACGCGATAGTAGCAATTATCGTATGGCGTCGTCTCACCTAAGAAAGATCTGTCCGAGCAAAAACAGCAGAAAGCGGGAGGAAGATAGCAATATCAACCTCCCGTTTTACTTTATGTGGATTTCATGACATACTTTGAGCATGAAAGTGCGCGTTTTCAATAATCTTGCAGTCGGTCAAAATCATCTCGGAAGGGCGGGTTTCGCCGCGCGGTTTTTCCGAAAAGGAGATGTTATAACGCAATTTAAAGGACCGCTTATCCACAAATTGGAGCTTCCTAAAAACTACAAGGGAGAACGCGATCGTTATCTGCAGGTCGGAGTTGAAACCTTTATGGGTCCCTCGGAGGATATTGACGATTTATTGAATCATTCATGTGATCCAAATACTGGACTGAAATTTAACGACAGCGATGTTCTTCTAGTGGCAATCAGGGATATAGAAATAGGAGAGGAAGTAACGTGGGATTACTCGACAACCATGTTCGAACACGACTGGAGAATGAAGTGTGATTGTCGCGCGAAAGAATGCCGTAAAATCATTTCTGACTTCACGCTTCTCGACAAGAAGATACAGGAGCGATATAGAGCGCTTGGCATTATTCCACAGTACTTGGAGAATTACATGAACAATTTGAGCTATCCGGTATATACTAGGGACATGCGAAGCTTAAAAAAACATGCCCAGCGCAGGAAATAAAATCTTCCTGGTTGCCGTTGTGGCTACCTACGTTATAGCGATTGCACTGACGTATGCGAGGGTGTATGTGTTGCACGCCTATCCCATCTACTATTCAGAGGAAGACATGCCGGGTATCCCTAAACAGTTGGACACTCTGATCTACTGGGACAAAACGCCATGATGTGCGAATGGGATACGGCACAGTACCTCATTTTCTCCGGTAATGGCGAGCCTTTGATTTATTATTCTCATCTCACGTCGATACTGATATTTGCCGGACTGCTCATATTTACCTTCCTTCGTCTCAAGCCATGGCCAAAAAACAGTTTCAGACTGATGGCCGGTGCCTACATTGTCTGGCTCTTTAGCGACGTGGTTCTATGGGCGAATGAAAGTATAGATCATGTGATATTCTTCTGGACCCTGCTTGGAATGGTTGAGCCTCTTATTTTCATCGGCGCATACGCCTACTTTATTCAGTTTCTCGAGAAACGACCTATCTCTACCGCAAACCAGTGGCTTATTTTTATTATTATTCTTCCGGCGCTCTATTTCGGCGCAGCCGGTCTTTCGGTCATCGGTTTTGACTATACAACCTGCGACCGTAACGCCTGGGAAGGATTGGGAATTTACTATGGCTATGTCGTTGAGACAATTCTGTTGTTACTGATTATCTGGAAGACTATAGTTCGACTGCTCAAAGAGAAAACCCGACAAGAGCGCGTGAAGATTTTCTTAGTTTCTCTCGGCACGTGTCTTCTCTTTTTAAGCTTCCTTGCCGCTAATGTCGTCGCCACAATCACTGGTGACTATGTTACCAGTCAGTATGGGCATATCGCGGTTCCAATATTCGCCGCTTTCTTGACCTATATAACGATCAAATACGAATCTTTCGAACCGCGTATTTTGCTCATAGATACCCTAGTTATTGCTCTCGTGATTCTCATTTTCTCTCTTCTGTTCGCCGAGAATGATAACTATCAGATTTACGCGAACCTGATGGCATTTATCCTCGTGTTACCTCTTGGCTACACGCTCCTAACGGGCATTAGAAAAGAGGTTCGCGCTCGAAAACAAATCGAGAAGCTCGCAAAACAGCTTGAGGTGGCGAATGAGCGGCTCAAGGAGCTCGACAGGATGAAGAGTGAGTTCCTTTCTATCGCCTCGCATCAGCTGCGCGCACCCATCACCGCCATCAAGGGGTACGCCTCTCTCATTGTGCAGGGCGATTATGGCCCCGTGCCGAATACGATGAAAGACCCGCTGGAGCGCGTGAGTGAATCGGCGCGTGTCATGGCCTCTTCCATCGAGGATTATCTCAACATCTCGCGCATCGAGCAGGGAAGTTTGAAATATGAGTTTGCGCCCGTCGACGTCGCTTCAGTTGCTCAAAAAGTGGTTGAGGAAATGCGTCCGGTCGCACTCGCAAAACACCTTGCGCTCAATTTCTCTTCAAAAGACGGCGCTCTGATGGTTCAAGCCGACTTCGGGAAAATCAAGCAGGTATTCTCGAACTTAGTTGATAACGCCATCAAATACACCGAGAAGGGAAGCGTGAACGTATCGGTTGAGAAAGCGCAGGACGCATCCGGGAAGGGGGTCGCGCGCATCGTCGTTGAGGACACGGGAGCGGGCATCCCAAGAGAAGAGATGGGGGGGCTTTTTGAGAAATTCGTCCGCGCGCGTGGCGCAAACAAGGTGAACACGACCGGCACCGGCCTTGGCCTCTATGTCGCCAAGCAACTCGTGGAGGGCCACAAGGGAACAGTGCGCATCGAGTCCGATGGCCTCGGAAAGGGAACGCGCTTTATCGTTGAATTGCCCGCCTAAAGTGTACTGCGCAATAACCGTGTGCTATATTTCACCTATATGTATACAGCCATTTATAAAAAAGTCCGTTCCGGATATGTCGCCTGGATAGAAGAAATCCCTGGTGTGAATACGCAAGGCGTTTCAAGAAAAGAAACGCGGGACAACCTTTCTGACGCTCTCTCAGAGTTTCTTCTTGCACGGCGCGCGCTCACGAAGCGCGAACGTTCTCGCGGAGGTTCAATTGTTCGAGAACGATTTGCCCTAATCTAGCATCATGAAGCGTGCGGATTTTATTCAACATCTGCGTCGGAGCAGGTGCCGATTCGTACGGGAAGGTGCAAAACACTCGGTATTTCTGAATCCGTCGAATGAGTTCATGAGCACAGTCCCGCGCCATAGCGAAATAAAAACATTTCTCGCACAAAAAATCTGCAAAGATCTCGGCATTTCTGCACCACCAGGTCGGTAGAATTCTGACTTCTTCCTGATATGGGAAGGCGGCCTCTATGTCGCCAAACAGCTGGTGGAGGGCCACAAGGGAACCGTGCGCCTAGAGTCGGACGGTCTTGGCAAAGGCACCCGCTTCGTTGTCGAATTGCCCGTGTAGCGCATAGGAAGAACAGCACGTCCGCGGCATATGCCGCGGACGTGCTATGCTTTTCACCATGAAAAGGAACGAGAGAAAAAAGACCGTATCGCCGACCTTGGGAGGTGTCGTAAAATCCGTTCAAGACTTGACCTTGGCCGTTCAGTCTGGCTTTAAGCACATGGAGGCGCGATTTGATGGAGTCGAAAATCGGCTTGGTGGAGTGGAGGGGCGGCTTGGTGAGGTTGAGCAGGAATTGAGAGGAGTTTCGCGTCGAGTGGGGAGTCTTGAGGAGAAAGTGGAGGACATGGACGAGACCCTTTCGGCTGTCGCTAAGGCCGTGGATAAAGACGCGGTGACGATACTTGACCACGAACGCCGCATCGTGAAGCTTGAAAAAGTGCGCGCGTAGCCGCTTCACCGTCGAATTACCTGTTCAGCATTCTGAATCCGGATATGAAGAAAAAGGTTGATCTTGAGAAAACCCCCTTGAAAGAAGCGTACCTACTGTTGAACGTTACAGAACCAGAAGAGCTATCTGTTCGATACACACAGGAAGACCAGAAGCTGATGAAGTCAAATGCGTGGGATTATAAGAATCCCGCTCTTATCACAAATAAAATCAACGTCATTCTTGAAGGAATAAATCCCACCTTACTTTCTGCAGATGAAAGATATTGGCGACAGAATATATTATGGTTCTGGAATCATCATGCAATCAGTTGTGCAATTTGGCGCTATAAAGATAAAGGCGAGGCGGCGGAATATTCTGAAAAAGCATTGAGTTATCAACCCCCTGGTCATCCAAACAAAATCACGCGACTCCTCTATCTTTTGATTCGCGATCAATTAACAGAGGCAGAAAAGTGGAGCAGGACCATCGTAAGTGAACCTGAAAAAACCACAGCCCTCCATTTATTGAGCGAGTACCAACGAGGATTCTTCAAATAACAATTCCGGACGCGAAAGATTTGACAGACGCAAGAAAGAACGATAGATTCTCAATCTGACAGTGTAGCAGAAGCGTGCGCAAGCGCGAAGTCGCGCGGTCGCATTCGCAAGGCCGAATGAATGCACCGCGTATTGTACTGCAGTAGTCAGTAACAGTTTACTTAATTGTAAATGGCACTTCTCCCACAGATAAACTTGCTTTATGAATCGTCTCCATCTCTACCTCAGCAAAAATGATTTCAGAAACTCCGGGTATGGTGATGCCGTCCAAGACTCTCTCAAATTCCTTTGAGATTCCGATACGAACCTTCTTGCTTGGCAGCAGGTTTAGATCCTTTCTTGCGTCGGCCACCGCTCGAATAAATTCGCGCCAATTTCCTTCTCTGATCAATTCTGCAGTTAAAACGGTATCGAGGCCTACTTTATCTGAGTTAAGAATAATTTCTTTCACGTTTACTTCTTCTTTTAGAAGACTCACTAAATCAGTTGATAAACTCGCAGGTATAAATGCTTTGGCAAGAGGTTGACGAACCCGTATGCCGGCTTGTTGTCTAAGCATTAATATTTTGGACGCAATTGAGCGTACCCGCTCCATATCCTTTAAAAGTTCCTTGTCTATTTTAGATTTATTAACATCGGGCCATTGAGCAAGATGAACGCTTTCCAGTTTTCCGTCGGTGCTTCTATAAATTCTCTCTGATATAAATGGAGTAATTGGTGCCGCAAGAATTGAGATACGAGAAAGAAAAGAGCCAAGTGCCTCATGTGACTGCTCCTTATTAGACCGAACACGATCTCTTGAGCGCCGCACATACCAAAGAGACATATCCTCAATAATTACACGCAATTCGCGCGTCGCGGAAACCAAATCATAACTTTCCATTGCTTCTGTTACGTCTGACGTGGAAAGGGCCAATCGTGCTTCCATCCACCTATCAAGTACGTGTGAAGAATCGTTTACTACAAAACCCTCTTTATTTTTTACGGGATTATTATTTGAATACAGATTATAGAATTTTAGACTATTCCCAAGCATTCCAATGATTTTATTATGCGTGTCCCTCAATTCTTCATCCTTAAAAGATAGATCTTCAGCTTGCATTAGAATACTATTTAACAGATAGAATCTAACGGCGTCTGCGCCGTATGCGTCTATATTTATTAAAGGGTCGGTAAAGTTTCCTTTCGATTTTGACATTTTCGCTCCATCAGAAGCTAAGACTGTACCCGTAGTGACAACATTCAAGAACGATTGTCTATTAAAAAGCAACGCACCCAAAACGTGAAGATAGTAAAACCACGTACGTGTTTGAGCAATGTATTCTGTTATGAAGTGAGCTGGAAATCTCTGCTGGAACAAGGATTTCTGCTCGAAGGGATAATGTAATTCAGCAAATGGCATTGAGCCAGATTCGAACCAGCAATCTAGAACTTCCGGCGTTCGCCTCATAGAACCTCCGCAAGCGCACTTCATTGTGAACACATCTATATATGGCCTGTGTAGGTCGATTCCATCAGGAACTTCTTGCTGCGCTTTACTGCGTAGCTCATCTACACTACCAATCACGTCGATTCCATGACAGGACTCACATTTCCATATTGGAAGGGGTGACGCCCAGTATCGATTTCTTGATATGGTCCAATCGGGAGCTGTCTCAAGAATATTATTGAAACGTCCTTCCTTGAGGTGACTGGGTATCCACGTGATCTTTTTGTTTAAATCAAGTAATTTATTCCTGTTTTCCTGGACTTTTATGAACCACGAATTAACGGCATTATAAATGAGTGCAGTCCCGCATCGATAACAGTGCGGATATGAGTGGGTGTAAGGTTCACGTTTAAAAAGAAAGCCACGATTCTCTAGGTCATTTTTTATCTCAACCACACCTTTACGGATATGTTTGCCAAATAGAAATGAAGGAGCATCTGCGTTATAGGTAGCATTGGCGTTGAGGATCTGCACCATGGGAAGATTCTCAACTTTCCCCAGGTTGAAATCATCCTCACCGTACATTACAGCTATATGAACTATTCCAGTTCCTTCGTTTACAGTCACGAAGTCCGCGGGAACAACAATCCATTTTTTCCCCAGGTGAGACGTTACCTTAGATAGTTTATATAATGGCTCGTATTCAAGTCCCAAAAGTTCCTTACCCAAGAATTCTTTTCCGGTTATGGGCATGTCAAGGTCCTCAGCTCTGTCTTTTGCGTATACATAAAAATTACCCTCAAATTCTGATAACAGATATGAGGTTTTCTTATCTACTGCAAGTGCCACGTTACCGGGGAGAGTCCAAGGTGTAGTCGTCCACGCAAGTATGTAGGTATTTTTAGGGAAATCTCCCGATTGGCCATCAATTAGTTTGAATTTTATTATGACAGATTCTTCCGTTATGTCTTTGTACGTATTGTCCATTGATATTTCTGCCTTTGCTAGCGGAGTTTCACAGTGAGGGCAATACATAAGTACACGCTTACCTTCATAAATAAAACCCTTTGAATACAAATCTTTTATTGCCCACCATACCGACTCTATATAATCAGTATCCATAGTTTTATAAGCACCTTTGAAATCAACCCATCGGCCAATTCTTTCTATGTATCTTTCCCATTCTTGAACAAATTCGAGTACGATCGATCTTGCTTCAGAATTGAAATTCTTTATCCCGATAGCATCGATATCTTTCTTTGAACTAAGACCCAATTTTTTCTCAACAAGAGATTCGATAGGAAGCCCGTGACAATCCCATCCCCAACTGCGTCGGACATGATATCCTCGCATAGTTTTATACCGGCTTATTGTATCTTTTATCGAACTGGACAATATGTGTCCTATGTGCGGAAGGCCAGTAGCAAAAGGTGGGCCATCATAAAATACGAATTCTCCTTTCGGAGATTGCTTCTCTAGGGATTTTTCAAATATATTTTCGACTTTCCAAAAACGAAGAATCTCCTCTTCTGACGTTGCTGTTTCTGAAATCTTTAAATCATTTTCCATGACTCTCATAAACTATACATATACCACAACAGATCGATTTCTGCGACTATCTTTCTTAAAAATTGATCTAAAATAAAAGGCGCACGTTCGTCATGTGCGCCTAGAGTATATTCTTTGTGCCTAATCATAAAGAGCGTTCCGACTCAAAAGTAATAAGAACGATGTCTCTATAACCAAAGAGTCCTGAATTCAATCCAACTGGAGTTACTGCGTGAAATTTCGTTTTAATCACGCATAGGGTGTCAAGAGGATCCTGGAGTCTGATTACTCGCTCAAAACTCTTTGCATCCTGAGCTATTACGCTGTCACCGCCTATCGCATTTGCGCTCAGATTTAGAAGATGAATGAACACCACGGGCTCATCATCGACGTGTAACCAGGGCGGTGCGCTATAGGCGGGCCTTGAGGGCCGTGGTTCGTATCTTACTTGGTGAATTCCGATTCGAACCGGATTCTGAAAAGGTATCAGTCCGGTCCTTGCGGTTATGGCCGCATCAATCGCTATCAGTTTGCGAAGGATTGGTGCCTGAGAAACCTCATCCTCAATTGAGGAAACTGACTTTATGTTACCTGTAATTATGTAGGAGTCAAATAGAGTCCGAAGGCTCCGGGAAGGGGCGCGCTTTATTGTTGAGTTACCGATGTAAGCCCGGTCGCCGCAGGCGGACGAAGTGGGGCTGTGGTATAATATGTCTATGAAAAAGCATTGGTCGGTTGATACTCAAGAGCTCGAGAAAGATCCAGATGCCTATGCTATCTGGAATCTTGAGCAGGGAATCAATTTCGGCATTCGAGACGGAAAGATACGCAAGGAGACCCTCCTGAAATACTGGGATCGTCTCGACCTTGACCCTGCGCGCAAGAAGCTGCTCGCGCTCCTGCTTGCCGCCTCGGCATGAGCGAAGCGGCCTCGATTCTTTCTGCAAACCAGCAGCGCGTCCTCGCGCTTCTCTCACAACAGCCCGAGGTATACGAGCACTTCTATCTTTCCGGAGGAACGGCGCTCGCAGAATACTATCTGCATCATCGCCTCTCCGAGGATCTAGATTTCTTCTCGGAAGAGATTTTTGATCCGCAGAGCATCTCGGTTGTGTTGAGACGTCTGCAAAAAAGTGGTGGTATGCAAGGCATCCGGCAGGAACAAAGCTTCAATAGAAACCTCTTCTTCCTCTCGCTCGCCGACGACGAGATCAAAACGGAGTTTACTTACTATCCCTTCCCGCGCATCACGCCGGGGAAGCGTGTTGGGGCGCTAGCGGTCGACAGTCTCCTTGATATCGCCGTCAACAAAATCTTTACGGTCTACCAGAAGCCCCGTTCGCGCGATTTCATCGACCTCTATTGCCTTTTGCAACAAGAGAAGGAATGGACAATCCGCGATCTTTCCCAAAAGGCGCAGCTTAAATTTGAACAGCATCTTGATCTCATTCAGCTGGGCGCACAGTTCTTGAAAGCGCCTGAACTGCGCGACTATCCGCGCTTGCGTATTGAGTTACCGAAAAAAGTCTGGGAAGACTTCTTTTGCGAGGAGGCGAAAAAGCTTTCAAATGAAATTCTCGCGTAATCTTTCTCATATCCACTCCACCGGCTACGGTCTCTCTATCGCCAAACAGCTCGTCGAGAGCCACAGGGGAACGGTACGCATCGAGTCCGAAGGTCCAGGGAAGGAAACGCGCTTTATCGTGGAACTGCCGGTATAATCCGAAGATGAAGGAAGAACTTCCAGGTACTCCCACATTTCAAGAGGAACTCAATATAGGAGGCGGTTTGTTTCAGCTGGTCACCTCCCAGCGGGACGGAGAGAGCGCCGTATACAGGAGTGCGGACGGCAGTCAGTATCTGCGCATCGGGAAAACCGAGAGAATACGGAGGGACCTTGAACTTCACAAGAAAATGGAAGCGGCCGGCTTTCCCGTTGCTAAACTTATCGGGGAAGGAGAGGCAGATGGAAAGTACTATTTTCTTGAGTCGTCGCTTGGCGAGAGGCGTCTCGGAGACTTGTTTGGAGACGATGTAAGACGCAACGGAACTATCACCGAAGAGCATTTCTCAACGTTCCTCTCTGTCGTGGAGCGCTTCGGCCGCGCACAATTGACGACAACCGTTCCTCCCGACTTCAAGGATTTCGCGCGCGGCATCCACCTTGATTGGCTTTCCGCGGAACTCCCACACTACGAGAAAGCAATAGAGAAGCGTTTCCAAGAAGCGATTGAGCGGCTATCCGTTTTCCCTTTTGTTATCACTCATGGCGACCTCAATGCCAATAATCTCTATCCCGAAGGCGTCATAGATCTTGAGGATTCATTCCATGGTCCGTTCGGATACGACATCATGACCGCCCTAGTCCATATCGGCTATTTTCCGGATTCAGCTGAATATGAATATTCCGCTCGGTATGGATTCACGCCGAAGCAGGCATATCGATACCGCGCTATGGCGGACACGCTTTCGCAAGAAGCCGGTTTTCCACCCCTCTCTCGTTTTGAAGCCGACTTTGATTTCTGCCGAGGCGCCTGGTCCTTGGTACGGATGCACAAATGGCCGAAGACTCAACAGTTCCGATATAACTTCTTTATCAAAAAGTTTTTGTCATGATAGAGCAGCTTTTTGACTCTGTCACGCACGCAGTCGGATACGAGGCATTCGGACATGAAGTGCCGCTTTCGGAGTGCGACTGGATTCCGGACCGATTGCGCGAGGGGATAGTTATGGTGCCGAAAGCGCCGCCAGAACCTGCGGTTCTGGCGGCAGAGCTTTCCGCAAAACTTCCGCGCGAAGGAGTGTGCGTGTTCGTCCCCGGCACGCGTTTCGACGCTTTCGGTACCCGAATCGGAAGAGGAGGTGGATGGTACGATCGCTTCCTCGCGGCATGTCCGCGGGACTGGGTTCGAATAGGTATCACTGACGGTGCATATTTTTCTGAAACGCCCCTCCCACGCGCACCTCACGACGAGCCCGTGGACTTTATGTTCATCCGCACAGATGAGAACTGGAAAACCACTGAGACCAACGCGCGTACTGCCGCACCATCGTAACGTGGTATCATCGCGCGCATGCCTTTGAAAAGTATAGGAATCATAGGATATGGAGCATTCGGCTCGTTTCTACACGAACTCATAGGACGCCTTGCTCCGCAGATAGACGTACGCGTCTTTTCTACGCGGCATAAACTGGATGGGAAAACATTCTTCTCTCGTGAAAACGTGTGCACGGCCGATGCCGTCGTGCTTGCCGTACCGATACATGCATTTGAGGAAACCCTTCGACAGATTCTGCCTTTTGTTCCCGAGCACTCGGTCATCGTTGATGTCGCTACCGTCAAGATGCATACGACCAATCTTTTGCGCTCGCTTGCAGAAAACCGCTCGTACCTTGCAACCCATCCGATGTTCGGTCCGCGAAGTTTTTCGAAACGGGAGGGAAATGCAAAAGGCCTGCGTATCGTCGTAACCGACCACACTCTTCCCGAAGAGGACTTCGCGGTCCTGCGCTCATTCCTTACTTCCTGCGGGTTTGATGTCATCGAGACGACTTCTGAAAAACATGACCTCCATATTGCCGAGACTCTGTTCCTTACGCATTTTCTCGGGCAAGCCGTTACACGAAGCGGTTTTACACGAACCGAGATAGACAGTGTCTCTTTCGGACTGCTCATGGATGCAGTAGAGAGCGTCAAGAATGACACCAAGCTTTTTCGTGACGTGTTCCGTTTCAACCCGTATTGCCAAAAAACGCTTGAGCGCCTTCTCGCCGCAG
>DATDXL010000005.1:0-14792 GCA_036517235.1 Minisyncoccota bacterium | reverse complement strand
GCTTTTCATTTGATACTATACCCAGATGGATCCCGTTAGAAGCCGCGGAAAGCGAATTTACCCCTTGTGTCCAATAGTCATGCAAAACAGTAGAATTAAAAATTATAAGGTTTTAGCTTCAAGCAGAAACGGTCGGTCCGTTTCCTGCTTCTAACGGGATGGATTGGATAGACTTTTTCAAAGGAAAGAAGGTCACCGTAATGGGGCTAGGGTCGGAACGCCTTTGGCGTTCCTCTTTGAGAACTCATCCGTTCTCAACGCTCGCAGACTCGCTGCTCTCCGCCACGGGAAAAGTACCTTTTTCCCGACCCCTTTCCCTCCTAAACCCATAACTATGAACTTTAAAAAATATTTTAAAGACAAGAAAGTTACGGTTATGGGTTTAGGGCTTCTTGGACGTGGTGTAGGCGACGCTGAGTTTTTGGCACGGCAAGGAGTCGAACTTATCGTTACTGATCTCAAGACCGAGGAAGAGCTGGCCCTCTCTCTCGAAAGATTGAAGAAGTATAACGATATTGTTTTTCATCTCGGCGAGCACAAACTTGAGGATTTTCGTGGCAGGGATTTTATACTCAAAGCGGCTGGTGTGCCGCTTGATTCTCCGTTCATCGTCGAGGCGCGCAAAAATGGGATTCCTATTGAGATGGACGCGTCGCTCTTTGCCAAGCTTGCTCCAAAAACAACTCTCATCGGTGTTACTGGTACCCGTGGCAAGTCAACGACATCGGCATTGATTTTTGAAATACTGAAGCATGCGGGCAGGAACGTTTTTTGGGCAGGAAATATAAAAGATACGGCCACCCTCCCTTTGCTTGAAGAGGTAAAAGCCGGGGATATCGTTGTGATGGAGCTCGATTCATGGCAGTTGCAGGGTTTCGGTGAAGCCAAGCTCTCTCCGCACATTGCCGTGTTCACGACATTCTTCCCCGACCACATGAATTATTATGGTGGGAGCATGGAAAAGTATTTCGGGGACAAATCGAATATTTTCAAATTCCAAAAAGATAACGATGTATTCGTTGTCGGCTCGCAGGCTTTTGAGCACATGAAAAAGGGACAGGTCCCGAACAATGTTGTTCTTGCCGACAGTGAGGATATATCTTTGGCATGGAAACTGAAGATTCCGGGAGAGCACAATAGATATAATGCCGCGTGCGCTTTGGCTGCCGTTCGTGCACTAGGAATCGCGGATGCTATTGCCCGCGAAGGGATAGAAGAATTTGGAGGTGTGGAAGGCAGGTTGCAATTTATCAAGGAAACCAAGGGAGTAAAGATTTACAACGATACGACTTCTACTACGCCCGACGCGACTATCGCGGCTTTGCGTGCAGTAGGAGATAAGAGTTTAAAGAGAATTGTGCTCATTGTGGGTGGGGACGATAAATTGCTCGATATGTCGGGGCTTGTGACAGAGATACCGAAGTGGTGCTCTAAAGTCGTGCTCTTCAAAGAGCGGGGGACAGAGAGGATTCGCGATGACATCTTCGCTCTCAAAGATAAAGGGATCGAGGTGTATGAAGAGGAAGGATTGGAAGAAACCGTGAGGCGAGTGCTCTCCGTGGCAGTATCAGGCGAGATTATTCTCTACAGTCCGGCGTTTTCTTCGTTCGGCAAATATTTCAAGAACGAGTTCGATAGGGGAGAGCAGTTCGAGAAAATAGTCAAAAATTTATAGCACAATACCTCTCCGGATGTCAGACATCCGGAAGACGTCCGGAGGGGTAAGCTTCACTCCTTGCCAGATGCCAGAGCCATTGGTTTGGTAAAATACGCGCTATTACAGGGTTTTCATGGTATTTCACCGTTGAAAAGAATAGTGTTATCATTAAACCATACTCACGTTGGTTTTTGGGTACTTTTTAAATATACATGTCGATTTCAAACTCTCTCTCTCTCTCGATAACCACCTCGACACTGCTTTTCCTCATCGGGTGCAGTGTTGTTTTTGCTTCCTCCACTGACGGAACTATGGGAGTTTGACGAAATCGGTAAGATGATCGGAGGGTGGCAGAAGTGGGCGGGAAATAAATAGAGCATTATTTATGTGATGAAGTGATTGGATAATTTTGAGGATTATGGTATATTAATGATGTTATGAAAAAAATGCTTTCAAAGAATTTAACATTTTCTATTGTAGTAGATAAGGATAAAAATGGCTATGTAGCAGAATGCCGCGAACTTCAAGGTTGTTATACGGAAGGTAAGAGTTACGAAGAGGCAATAGAAAATATAAAAGAAGTTATTGAGCTCCATCTTGAAGATAGAGCTTTTCGGGGTGATTTGAAGATTAAAGATTTTGATGAAAACAATGTCTCCTTAACCACTCTTTCTTTCGCCTTACCTTCGCGTAATGTCGCCTAGACAAAAACCGCTTACTGCCAAGGAATTAGTTTTGCTGGCGAAACAGGCAGGTTTTGAGTTGTCTCGCCAAAGAGGTTCGCATATGATTTTCTACCATTCGGCGGGCATTCGTCTTACTATTTCCAATCATGGCAATAAACCGCTTCATCCCAAAATAATTAAGAAGATTTTGAAAGATATTGATAGTGTAACAAATTATACATCATGATAAAATACAGTCGGCATTTACAGAGAGAAGTATCTTCTTCTTTCTCTCCCGAACGAGCGACCTAAAGCTCTTCGAGGGAAGCGAGGTAGAGATAGGAAGTACTCGTAGTGGTGCGACGCGAACAAATTTCCAACCCCGAGGAACCTTTATAGCTTCTAGCTGATAGAAAGGGACAAGAGATCTTTCTTGGTTGATTCAAGACTCATTTTGGCTATACCCTAGCACTAACTTTTTTGGGAAGTTAGTGCTAGGGTATACTCAACCCATGGTTTTTGATTTAAAAAAGGCGGAAACGGTGCACCTCCTTGGTATAGGCGGCATTGGTGTGTCTGCCATTGCCCGTGCTTTCAAGGTGCAAGGAAAAGAGGTCAGCGGGCAGGATACCGCTCCCTCACCGGTCACGAAGGAGCTCTCTGCGCTCGGCATCGCTGTTTCTATCGGGCAGAGCATCTCTAGTGTCCCGAAGAACGCCAGCCTCATCGTGTATTCCAGCGCGCTCTCTGAACGCGAGCCTAAATTTTTGGACAAAATAAAGAAACTGGAGATTCCAATGTTCTCTTACTCGCAGGCGCTCGGTCTTCTCTCTAAGGACAAATACACGATAGCTATCGCCGGGACGCACGGGAAGACGACAACCACGGCTATGACTGCGGGGGTGCTTATCGATGGAGGGCTTGATCCGACCGTTGTAGTGGGAAGCTTGCTTAAGGGTTCACAGAGCAATTTCGTTGCCGGAACAAGCCGATACTTTGTCGTTGAGGCAGATGACTACCGCCGGCAGTTCCTTGAGCTTGAACCAAGCGTGCTTGTCATCACTAACATCGGCCTTGATCACCTTGACTACTACAAAGATGTAGAGGATATCCAATCGGCGTTCAGAGCACTTATTAAGAAGGTGCCTGCGACCGGCTATGTTATCGCGAACCGCGGTGATGCATTGGTGCGTTCCATACTATCCGAAAGCCGTGCCAAGATAGTGGATTATCGGGAGTTCGCAAAGAAGAAAATAAAATTGCCCATCCCGGGTGCGCACAATCAGGAGAATGCCGCCGCCGCGCTTGCGGTAGCGCATGTACTCGGTGTCGATGCGAAAAAATCCCTAACATCCCTGGCAGGATTTAAAGGCACCTGGCGCCGGTTCGATCTTATCGGGAAAACCAAGAATGGCGCTATCGTCTATGACGATTACGCCCACAATCCGGACAAGGTGAAGGCTGCTATCGCCGGTTTTCGCGAGGCGTATCCCAAAAGCCGCCTCACGGTGATATTCCAACCTCATCTCTATTCACGAACGAAGACGTTGTTGTCCCATTTCGCGCAGTCGTTCGATAACGCCGATAGGGTATACGTCACGCCTATTTTTGCCGCTCGGGAGCACCGCGATTATTCGGTTTCGTCTAAGATTCTTGCCGAACGTATACAAGAGCATTCTGGCAAGAGCAAACTGCAGAAGCCAGAGGTTTCCTATACCGCCGACATACGCAAGCTTGCCGCGCAGCTTAAAAAAAGTCTTACCAAGAACGATGTGGTGGTGACCATGGGTGCGGGTGATATTTACCAGCTTGCCGATGTATTAATGCAGAGAACATAAATGGATGCTCCTGCGGTGTTACCGGATAAAGAAGAACTTTCGAAAGCATTACCGCTTTCAGGCATCAGACATATCTCTCTTTTAAAATCAGGTTTTCAAAATACGATTTATAAGATTGAAACAGGTGCCGGCGTTTACTGTCTTAGGATAAACCAGAGGAAAAACAAAGAACATGTGGCATTTGAAGTCGCGGTACTTAGCAGGTTGAGGGATTTGCCTGTGCCTCAGTTGGTAGGTGATGAGAAGAAGGGCTATATTTTCGATATACGCGGAAGACCTGCGACTCTCTACCCTTTCATCATAGGTGAACATGTTACCGAAGTCAGCGGAGAGATGATTCTCCAGGTTGGACAATTCTTAGGCGCGTACCATTCTCGGTGCGACGGTTTCTCATGGGAAGGCGAACGATTTGAATTTTACCATTTGCCACAATCTGTGCGAGACCACTATGTGGGGGTAGTTACTCAGGCTAAGGTGCCGTATCTCGAAATGTTACCCCGTGTTATCGAAGATCTTCTCGACAACCAACTTGGACGGGGTCTGCCCAAGGGACCTATCCATGTGGATTTGAGTCCCAGGAATTCTCTCTTCTCCAACGGAAGACTGGTTGGCGTACTTGATTTTGATAACGCATTCATAGGTCCCTTTGTGCTTGATCTAGGAAAGACGATGATGTTTTTTGCATTTCACAAGGGCACGTTTGATGCAGAAAAAGCAAGACACCTGTATAAAGCCTATATACAGAAACGCTCGTTGACTGATACAGAGTACGGACAAGTATATAAGGCACTAAAATTCGCATTTCTCAGCCATGTCTTTGTCGATTATTATATGTATGCTATAGGTGTTACCAGTCGAGAGTATTTTGAGTATATCGTTCGTGATCTGTATCAGTCGTACAAGAACTTCGATATGTCAGAACATTCTTTCTTTTCACTTCTCGAAAGATGATAAAAAAGATCTCATTTAAAAATAAGAGAGGACTCACGTTGTGCGGGTTTGTGCATATTCCGAAACAGTACGACACCGCGGTGATTTTCTGTCACGGGTTTCCTTCTACGAGTAGAGGGCATATGGCAACGAAAATCGGCAGAGACCTCGGTCCGCGATATCTCACGCTGCGTTTTGACTTCAGCCACACGCCTGTCTCTGGGGGGAAGTTCGAAGATAAGCTTATGAGCCGAGAGGTGGAAGATATACGTTCGGCCATCGATTTTCTCTCTCACACCTACAAATTCAAAAAACTTGTGCTCATCGGACATTCAACCGGGGCGATAGATGCTTCTCTCTATGCCCACTGCGACCGGCGCATTGATAAAGTAATCCTCACTGGCGCCGTCCATGATCTGGCGAATGCCGCGCGATACGATTTTACCGATTATCAGATGTATGAATTCTGGAAGAAGGGGCATATCGTCTACCGACGCCCGAAGCATTGGGTGAACGGAGAGAGATTGAACAAGAAGTTCTATGATGAGTTTTTTAAGCTTGATATACCTCGCGCCATAAAGAAGTATCACAAGCCGCTGCTTATCATCCACGGTGAACAGGATGTAATACCTTGGGATATGGAAGCGTACGCGCTCTATACACTGGCGAATCGCCCGAAAAGATTTATTCTCATCAAAGGCGCCGACCATTCGTTCTCTGCTCCGTATCACTGGAAATCGGTTGTGCGGCACATGGTTTCATTCATTGGATGATTGTGCTTACCGTACATTCCAGTGTTGCGGGTTGTGCCAAAGAGACTATTCTGATATTCTTGAGAACATTAGAACATGGCAACGAGCAAGATAAATAACTACAAAACGTTAGAGAGATTAGTGCGCGGTTTTTCTAACCATCGCCGTATCGAGATACTTATGCTTTTAGATCGGGAACCAGAGCTTTCGGTGGAAGAAATCTCCAGCCATTTACATTTGAACTACAAGACTGCTGCGGATCACCTTCGTCGTCTTGCCATAGCAGGCCTTTTACTTAAACGATCGGACAGTGTTTCTATACGGCACAAAGTTACACCTCGTGCCTCGCACGTTCTGAAGTTCTTGAGAACACTAGAATGAAAGATTTGATGAGAAATGCAAAGGGGGTTTTGTACATCGTCGCAACGCCGATAGGAAACCTTGAGGACATTACGTTGCACGCCATAGCGACGCTCTCCTCTGTCGACGTCATATTGTGTGAGGATACGAGACAGACTATGAAACTCTTGGGGCGTTACAATGTGAAGACTCCGCTCCTCAGCCTCAATGCGCGCAGTGAGAAGGGGAGAATCGCTCATGTCGTAAGGCTTCTCGAGTCCGGAAAAAATGCGGCGTTAGTCTCTGACGCTGGCACGCCCACTATCTCTGACCCCGGGTCTATGCTGGTATCTTCTGTGCGTACGGCGCTACCAGAGATTTCTGTGATTGCGATACCTGGGGCGAGCGCGGTTGTAGCCGCACTTTCTGTTTCCGGGCTGCCCTCTTCCGAGTTTCTTTTTTTAGGATTTCTACCTCACAAAAAAGGAAGAGAAAAGCTTTTTAAGGAAATAGCGGACGCAGAACGTACTGTGGTTTTTTATGAGTCGCCGCACCGTATTATGAAGACATTAGGGAAGCTGTCTGAATATTTAGATGCAGATCGCAGAGTCGTTGTTGCGCGTGAGTTGACCAAAGCTTTTGAGCAGGTAGTTTTCGGAAGCTCCGCAGAGGTATTGGAATATTTTACCGTAAACAAAGATAAACAGAGGGGGGAATTTGTGATTGTTGTCGGGTCTTCTGCGTGAAAAAAGGATTCACCGGTGCTATACTCCTCATTAGGAGAGAAACTATATGCACAGCGAAATCAAAAGCTTTTGTGCCGATAAGAAATGGCGTGAGGCGATTGAGGTCGCTTTACGCTTACCCCCCGGTTCGGAGCCAGACTGGGTCGAGACCCTCGTATTCATCGGCAATGCTATTCTGGCTAAAGAAAAAGAGAGCGACGAGCGGGACGCAGTTCTCAAAGCCATCATCGAAGCTTTTCTGAAAGCTCATGATGAGGCTCACTCAGGCCCCTTTGTCATGGCCCTCAGAGACAACCGCCTGCGGGATACCTACTCTCTTAGTTTGGGAGAGCTCTTGCACCGGCGGCTTGGTCTATCGGGTGGAGAGGGATGAAACTCGTGATCCCCGCAGGTAGTACGCGGGGATTTTTCTTGGTACTATATAGCATCATGTTTAGACCTCACACGATATTAGGATTCGGGCTCTGGCTCATCGCGATTAGTTTTCTCGGGATAGGGGACAACTGGAAGATACGGCTGTATGTGCTCACTGGGATCTTCTTTGTTCTGGCATATCTCTTTCGGCTCGGTCGGATAGCGCTTCTGCGGCTTGCAGAAGAAGGAGTTCGGGACGCCGATTCCTTTGTGGAGAATGGGAACGGTATCTCAAAGAGTCAGGTTGTGGATGCTACAGAGAAGACTGGGGTATGAAGCACAAACCCAACGGATTAACTCCTCTCTTTCTCTCCGTTGGCCTTTTTCTTCTTGTGGCTTTTATCTTTCTCTACCAAAGCACCTTTTTCTTTGAACCGGTTCGCTATAGTGCGGAAAAAGCCTCGGGTGCAACAGCTAAGTCCGTGCCTCGCGTCTTGCATGTAGCAACACCCGAAGTCGTAAAGGCGGTGTACATGTCTCAATGTTTAGCCTCTGATAAGACTCTTCGGGCTCGTTTGGTCGCTCTTGTCAACGAGACCGAGCTTAATGCGGTGGTAATCGATGTTAAAGACTACAGCGGACGAATCTCATTTCCTTCGGCGAATCCTATGTTTTCCGAGAGTCTGTCTCCAGAATGTGCTGCTCGTGATATGCAGGCGTTTCTTGAATCGCTCCACGAGCAGAGCATCTACGTGATAGGGAGAGTAACGGTTTTCCAAGATCCGTTCTATGCAAAGCGCCATCCTGAACTCGCGGTAAAGCGTAACTCGGACCACTCTGTCCTCTGGAGAGACAAGAAGGGTATCAACTATCTTGATCCCGGCGCACAAGATGTTTGGGACTATGCGTTGACTCTCGCTCGTGAGGCCCATGCAATCGGCTTTGATGAGATTAATTTCGATTACATTCGCTTTCCTTCCGATGGCGATATGAATGATATCTATTTCCCCTTTAGCGAAGAGTTCATTGACCTTGACCCAGAAGGGGGGAAGTCTGGCGTGCTCCGGGGCTTTTTCTCCTATCTTACCGGAGAGCTTCGAAAAGAGAACATCACGACGTCGGCGGATCTGTTTGGTATGACGACGACCAATACGGATGACCTGAACATCGGACAGGTCCTTGAAGACGCACTCTCGAGTTTTGATTTTGTGGCACCCATGGTGTATCCGTCACATTACCCACTTACGTTCATAGGGATTCAAAATCCTGCTACGAAGCCGTACGAGGTGGTGAAGTACTCTATGGACGCGGCGATGAAGCGGGCAAGCACCACTCCATGGAAGCTTCGACCGTGGCTCCAGGATTTCAGTCTCGGCGCGGTTTATACCCCTGATATGGTGCGGGCGCAGATTCAAGCAACCTATGACAGCGGGTTTGGTTCTTGGATGTTGTGGGATGCGGCAAATACATATACCCGTGAAGCTTTACTACCAGAGTAAATGGATGCCTTGCCCGCCTAAGTTTTGCTTCGCAAAATTTTAGCGGGTGAAGGATGCGGCAAATAAGTACACGCCGGGAGCCTTGTTGAAGGAGTGACGAGGCAACTATTGACATGATGAATAATCTGTGTTTTGCATGGTTCGGTGTTGTATGTGGTGGGTATGAGGTGTAGCATTAATTTTCGGAGGTGGGATTGTGGGGAAAAGTTAACAACCACAACGCACAAAAACAACAACGATGGTATGGCAGCAAAATCAAACGGTAAAACTGGTGGTAGCGAGACAAACGGAGTATTTCGTTTGAGTCAAGTAACCGACATGCAACAGATCCCGGATCCGATTTGGGATGCGCTTGAAGAGGAGCATGGCGTCAAACGTCATGAACTTCCGACGTTCAGCGGGCACAGTACCTACTGTGGAAGGTTCCCTGGGTTGGACCGAATCCTTCCGGCGGTTGCCTCCGTTCTCAGGAGGTTTGACGGGACGGTAGTCTCGAATCAGCCAGTTGTGGTGTAAAGTTGTTGAATCAAGGGTTCCGGAGGCATTGCGCTTCGGAACCCTTTTTTGTTATACCCCATGTGATGACGCAGGTCCGTCTCACGGGGTATACTGTAATATGAAGAGCTATGGCAGAAAATGACCGTTTTTTAGAGAATGAGAATGAGATTACCTACTTTGCCGCAACGGATGCGCGCAATAAGCGTATTCCTTTTGGCATAAAATCAAAAGATCGCCTTAAGCACGTCTATGTGATAGGCAAGACTGGCATGGGCAAGTCAACCATGCTGGAGAATATGGCCATTCAGGACATTAAGAGCGGTCACGGACTTGCGTTCATTGATCCGCACGGAAAAACCGCAGAGCTCCTCCTTGACTATGTTCCCGCCGAGCGTGTGCGTGACGTGCTCTACTTTGCGCCGTTCGATACCGATTTTCCTGTTTCCTTTAACGTGATGGAAGATGTTGGTCCGGATAAACGCCACCTGGTATCAAACGGTCTCATGTCGGCGTTTAAAAAAATTTGGGTTGACGCGTGGTCAGCCCGCATGGAATATATTCTCAACAACATCCTTCTTGCTCTCCTTGAATATCCCGGCTCTACGCTTATTGGCGTCAACCGCATGCTTGCCGATAAGGAGTATCGAAAGCGTGTGGTGGACAATATCACCGATGTCTCGGTCAGAGCGTTTTGGACGGATGAATTCGCTCGTTACGGCGACCGCTATATGCAGGAAGCGGGCGCTGCCATTCAGAACAAGATAGGCCAGTTCATCGCGAACCCCTTGGTCCGCAACATCATCGGGCAACCCAAATCGACGTTTGACCTCCGAAAGCTGATGGATGAGAAGAAAGTGCTCATCCTCAACCTCTCTAAGGGTAGGGTGGGTGAAGCCAACGCGAACCTGCTTGGCAGCATGCTCATCACCAAGATCTACCTTGGCGCCATGTCGCGCGCGGATTCATCAGAGAAACAACTTCGCGTGCTTCCCAACTTCTATCTTTACGTAGATGAATTCCAGTCTTTCGCGAACGAGAGTTTCGCGGATATCCTTTCGGAAGCACGAAAATATAAATTGAATCTGACTATCGCCCACCAGTACATCGAGCAGATGTCGGATGAAGTACGGGCCGCAGTTTTCGGCAACGTGGGAACGATGGTTACCTTTCGCGTCGGTGCCTATGATGCCGAGGTGCTCGAAAAAGAATTCGCGCCCCAGTTCACGGCGCAGGATCTGGTGAACCTCGGACAGTTCCAGGTATACCTCAAACTCATGATCGATGGCGTGTCTTCGCATCCGTTCTCTGCCACGACGCTTCCGCCTATTCCTTCAAGTGGCGTATCTTACCGCGAAGCGATTATCTCTCTTTCACGCAGTGTGTTCGCCCGACCGCGGGATATCGTGGAGAATGAAATCAGGGAATGGCACATGGACCATGGAACGACTGATGTGCCCAAGAAATTAGAAGCGCGGCCGGAACGGCCTCGGGAAAGAGGGGTACCTCGCCCACCGGCACGCGAACCCTATCGCCAGGCGCCGCGTGAGCCTTCGCGCGAGCCGGCTCGCCCACCGGCACGCGAACCCGTACGTCAGGGGTTTGAAAAGCGCGTACCAGCAGAGCCTGATAGAAGGTCTCGCGAGGCAGAAATGCAGAAGGCGATATCTCTGAGTTACCTCAAACAGCAGCCAAAAAAGGAGCAAAGGCCGAAATCGACGCCGGGCGGCGCTGGGCTTCGGGAAGCTCTCGCAAAAGCATTAAAAGAGCGCGGCGAGACGCTTCCTCCGACGTCTCAGCCGGCATGGGAAGCACCCAAACCAAAACAGGAGCAAGTCCCAACAAAGCCTCCTGTAGCGGCTTCGTCTCAAAAGCCGCGGGAGGTCCCTGAGGAGGTTCTAAAGAAGATCTTGCATGACGAAGGCAGTAAGTAAGTTATTTTTATTGATAGTAGTTACGGCGCCTCTTGGCGCCGCCGCTTCCGTCGTGATTTCGGAAATCATGTATGACCTTGAAGTAGGGGCTGATACCGGGCGGGAATGGGTAGAAGTCCAGAATACGGGAAGTGCGGACGTGGATTTCACGGTATGGAAATTCTTTGAGAACGGTGTTAATCATGAGCTTAAAGTCGCGCAGGGGAGCGGCACTATTCCCGGTGGGGGTTTTGCTCTCATTGTAGATGACGCGGCGAAATTCCTCGCCGATCACGCAGGTTTTTCCGGTTTATTATTTGATTCCTCATTCTCGCTTTCAAACACAGGAGAATCTTTGTCGCTCAAAAACGCTGATGTCGTTATCGATACGGTTAGCTATTCAAATACCCAAGGTGCGAACGGTGACGGGAATTCGCTCCAGAGGTCAGGGAATTCGTGGATTTCCGCATCTCCCACTCCGGGCGCGGTGAACGCGACAACCGCATCTTTACCGTCTGCTCCTGCGAATACCGATACGTCAGCCAATGCCACGAGCGCCAATACGACGACTGGTGTAGATTCCTCTTCATCACATACCACGACTTCTGTAGAGGAGCCCAAGATCACCGCGAGTTTTGAAGCGTCCAAGGACGCACTCGTGGGTGTTGACGTGACCTTTGTAGGGTATGCGCGAGGACTAAAAGGTGAGCCGCTCTCGTCTGCACGATACCTGTGGGCATTCGGCGATGGTGCCATGAAAGAAGGGCAGTCAGTACTGCATACCTACGCCATCCCCGGCGAGTATGTCGTTGTGCTTGAGGTGAGTTCAGATAAATACAGCGCATCGGCGAGGACTGTCATCGCTGTTTCTCCATCTCGTGTCACGATACAATCGTTTCAATCAGGTAGCGATGGTTTCATTGAACTTAGGAACGGCGCGAATACCGAGGTTGATCTCTCATTTTGGCAGCTGTCGGTCGGAAGTAGGATATTTTATATACCCAAGAATACCCGTGTCTTGGGAGGCAAGAGCGTGATATTCCCGAATATTGTGACAGGGCTTTCACCAGCGGAGAATATGACACTTCGATATCCCAACGGTTCTCTCGCGACAGAGTACGACAAGCAAGAAGTCCCCGTTGCTCCCAGCATCGAGCCTGCGTATGTGACTCCAGAGCCCAAACAGAAGGTTCCCGAGAAAACTATTGTAGTTGCCGTCGAGGGTAGAGCGAGCAGTGAGACAGAGTCGAGCGCAAGCTCTTCGCTTGCGGCCGTACTCGAAGCGGGCACCCCTCCGTCGGGTTTGCCTATCAAGTGGCTCTTCATACTTGGTGGCGTCATCATGGTGGCGGGAGCTGCATACTGGGTAGCAGGGCGAGAAAAAAAGAACGAGTTTGAGATTATCGATGTATCAGGGAAAGATTTAGTCTGATGTACCGGATGTAATACTTGTTCTCTCACTGTCAAGGTTCAACCTTGACAGTGAGGAGTCTTACCACGATATATCGCAATGTTTGTACGTTGTGGTGCATTTGGCAATACCCGTATCTTGTGCGGTCGCACAAGATACGGATTCTTTGCGAAGCTCTTACGCGCGACTGAGTTCTCTAGAAAAGACGTCCGTTTTCTGCTAGCATCTGAGCATGGAAAAACACCCCCTTCACCTCAAAAACCCAGAACTGCAGACCTCTCCTGAGGTGGAAGAGGCAGTAGAGAAGCAGGAACGTCTGACGGGCGAAAAGCTTCCCAATGACCCAACGGAGCGCATCGGAGCCTACATGGACCGCCTTGAGAACATCTTTCTCAACCCAAACGAGCGTGTGCGTACACGCAACCTAGAGATGCTCAAAGACAAGATATACGACAAGCTCATCATAAAGCGCGAGAATTTTCCGGATAGTTATTTTGAACTTCAAAAACGTGTAGCTCGGGAACGCGGACAGGCAGTCGAAGAAATTCCGGAAGATGTTCGCGAGAGAATGATGGACGTAGTCATCGAAGACCAAAAAGCATCACTTGATGCAATCATTGACTATCTAAGCTCAAATGACGCAACCTATCCCGCATGGTTTAAATACTACGCGTGGACACAACTCACTAAGCTTTCACAATTCGATAAAGAACGTGGCGAATTCAAAACTCGCACCAAGAATACCGTTGCACCATTTCCCGCCCTCCACTACGGACCACTGGCGGCAATAGCTGATCTCTATGAGCGAGTTAAAGACGACAACAAAGATTCCGAAGCTCGCCAAGCATTCGACAAAAAGTTTCCCTCCCTCTACGCGGAGCTCACAGCGAAGTCTCTCGCGGAAACGGTGGAGAACAGAGAAGAGATTCGTGGCAAGTGGGTTAAGTACAATCAGGGCGATACTACCGCGGCGGAAACACTCTTTCAATCCCTGAAGGGGAGAGGCACAGGATGGTGTACTGCGGATGGACGCACGACAGCCGCGACGCAGATAGAGAGCGGCGACTTTTACGTCTACTACACCAACGACAAAGACGGCAGTCCCACCCAGCCACGTCTTGCCATCCGCATGGACGGAAACCAGAAGATCGGTGAAGTCAGAGGGATATTGCTGCATCAGAGCGTGGAGCCCTTGATGCAGGAAGTATTGGACGGAAAACTTAAAGAATTCGGAAGCGAAGCTGACGCTTACAAAAAGAAGTCGGAAGACATGAAGAGACTTACCGGACTTGAGCAAAAGCGCGAAAAGAATGAGGAATTCACCAGAGACGACCTTATCTTCCTCTACGAAATCGATGCGTCCATCGAGGGGTTCGGGTATGGGAAAGATCCGCGCATCGAAGAGCTTCGACTAGAGAGAAACCTAAAAGAAGACCTGCCTATGATTTTTGATTGCACACCGGAACAAATCGTCTATCCACCGCATGAAATCACTGAAAACACTAAAGTGTACATCGGTCCGCTTTTCAACGGCATCTTCGAGAAAAACATCGAGCACATCTACACTTCTTTCCCCGAAGGCAAAATACAGAGATACCAGACCGAAATCGGGGGAAAGACAAAGGAACAATTAAAAGCCGAGCTCGCAGAAAAGAGAATCTACGTCTCCGACTGGGCCAATCAACTAATGGAGAGTAAAGATTTTACGGTCCTTCAAAGCACCGAACAAGCCGACCTCGTCCGTCTTACCGTCAAAGACCTCGGTTTCCCGGGCGGAGCGACCACCGATGAGATTTACAAACGCGCAAAAGAACTCGGACTTGACCTCTGTCCTGCCGAAACCGGCCCCCGTCTCCGCCTTTCATATTCCGGAGGTGATTGGATGTATATAGCTATGAAGCAGATTACCGACCGTGATGGCGACCCGAGCGTGTTCAACGTCTATCGCGCTGCGGATGGGCTGAAGCTCAATGCCAACGGTGCGCCATCTACGTACGGGTGGTATTCTGGCTATCCGTTCGTCTTCCTCCTTCGCAAGAGAAACTTAGAGACTTACTAACCCTCACCTAATTCCTTAGCTATGAATAGTCCGGATGCCTTCAGACATCCCCGTAGGAATGAGGATTTGTTTTTGCGATTTTTGAATGATCGATACACTTTACTCCTGAGCTGCGTGGAACCGAGTGGACAGTA
>DATDXL010000004.1:0-4509 GCA_036517235.1 Minisyncoccota bacterium | reverse complement strand
ACGCTCCTGCAGGTTCCAAAGTGAAAATCCAAGCGCCTTGCCATTCGCCATGGAGATCATAGAACCGACATTACGGCGTTTTATCTCCCCTGCGTACGGACGAAAACCCAGAACCCGAGAGGATAGGATGCCTTCGCCTTTCGTATCAATGATGAATTGATTCCGATAGACAAGTAATCCGCGTGTCGGACCTTCAAAGATAAGACGCACCGATTCGCCATGCGTGCGCATGTCCTGCATGATGAATCCTCGGGTTCCCAATTTTTCTATCACCACCCCCTGATACTCGCTCGGCACATCCACGATAGTCTCCTCGAACGGCTCGTGCTTCACGCCCCCCTCTTCACGAATGATGACCTGCGGTTGTGATACCTGCATCTCATAGCCTTCGCGCCGCATATTCTCAAGGAGTATCGCGATGTGGAGCTCTCCCCTGCCGGAGACCTTGAACGTATCACTGGAAGAAAAATCCACGCGTAAGCCCACATTGACTTCGAGTTCTTTCTCCAGGCGCTCGCGAAGCTGGCGATTGGTGACGAATTTCCCTTCCCGTCCTCCGAATGGAGAATTGTTCACCAGGAAATTAAGGGTTATTGTAGGCTCGTCTACCGCTATCGCGGGAAGAGGCGCTCTGCCTTCGTTGTCGGTTATCGTCTCGCCGATGTCTATGTCAGGAAGTCCCGCGATAAGTACGATGTCTCCTGCTACCGCTTGTTCTGCTTCAATCTTATGCAAGCCCTTGAAAGTGAAAAGCTTGGTGATCTTTCCCTTACGAGTCTCGCCTGCCTGCGCCGCAGACAGCGTCGCCTGCCCACGCTCCTGCAGGTGGGCGGCAGGCAGGCCACTTGGTCTCTTTATGAAAACGGCTTGTCCTGATTTCACGCTTCCCTCGTAGACGCGCGCAACCGCAAGCCGTCCCAGAAAGTTATCGTAGCCTAGATTGAACGGCTGGGCAGCAAGCGATGATCCCTCTTTCCCTTCTGAAGCAGGAAGAACATGTTCGAGGATCACCTCAAGAAGCGGTGTAAGGTCTTTCGAATCATCAGTGACTTTCCGCTTCGCGACACCTTGGCGTCCGATGGCATACACGACGGGGAAATTCGCCTGCTCATTGCTGGCGCCAAGCTCGAGAAAAAGCTCGAGCACCTGCTCTTCAGAGCGATGCGGATCAGCTGCCGGCTTGTCTATTTTATTGATGACAACGATAGGTCGAAGTCCCAGCTCAAGCGATTTCTTGAGAACGAAACGGGTCTGCGGCATCGGACCTTCCTGGGCATCAACGACGAGAAGGACCGAATCGATAGCACGAAGCACACGCTCCACTTCGGACCCGAAATCGGCATGTCCAGGAGTGTCGACTATATTGATTTTCGTATCTTTATAAAAAATAGCCGCATTCTTGGAGTAAATGGTGATACCGCGCTCAAGCTCAAGTGCGTTCGAGTCCATAGAGACTCCCTCATCGGCAACGCCCGTCTGACGCAGTAAAGCATCAGTAAGCGTTGTCTTACCGTGGTCTACGTGGGCGATGATAGCTATATTTCTTATCTGCATAGGTTTAAATAAAATTGCCTCCGAACAAGCGGAGACATATATAGAATACTGGAAAAATCCCCACGAGTCAAATCCTTCCGCTGTCTCCTCGCTCTCTACTGTATTACTAATTATCCGTATGTATACTTAGTAAGTATAGGAATAAAAACCCCTAGTTCCCGATGAACTGGGGGTTGTCACAAACGTCCACCTTGCGGAGTAACCATTTGCCGGATCGTTGCTCAACAGTGCGAAAAAATCACATTGTCCCACCTTTATCACGATCTCCTAGTGGGCTTCGAAACGCCCTTGGCCTTAACCGTTGGTGTTGTTGTGTCGAACATTCATATATAGCCGGTCTCCTTTGGGATACAGCGCCGTAGTTGGTAGCTTTCTTATGCCTAGGTCATCCCCGACCTTCGGACCCATTGAAAATACTAACTCAAGGAGGTACATGTTGCAAACACAAAATTCCGTTACTTCAGAACGTAGTCATTCTTTCCTCCCTTCTGCCAATCCCTTGACGATAGGTAGAACCTTTTCCCACACTTCTTCAGATGACTTATGGTACTTCTCGCCTTCTTCCATAACCGAAAAATCACCCTGCAACACGCGAAGCTTCGTCGTACCGCCTCTTTCTAAGAGCTCATACGTTATCCCGTCTTCTTTTGTCACTCGTGGTCTCTCCTCTTCTCGGACATCAAAGACAGTGAATCGCAGCAAGGAGTTTGGCCGAAGCGCAGTCACATTTCCCTCAACAACGACTCTTCCATTCTTCCCTTTCCAAAGCACGACAGAGCCTAATTTCCAATTTGACTCGATGTGGAACGCGGGTCCGCCGCTTGAGAATTCCTTCACCCAGATATCTGAATACTGCCGGTTCGTGAGCATCTCCCAAACCTTTTGTGCAGGCGCTTCAATTTCGATAGATTTGTCGACAAAAAGCTTTTTGGGAACGACTGGAGAGAGCTCCGAAGACACCGGGCTTTTTTCTTTCTTGGAAACTACCGCTTCGGCGCTCCCGCTTGTGCAAGCGGCGTAGGAAGATTCGAGACGTTCTACCTCACCCTGCAAGTGTTCTCTCTTTGTTCTAAGCGTATCCAATAACTTCTTAGCTTTTTCGTATTTCTCACGAACATCATCGTATGTCTCTTTCAGGCCCTCCGCCTTGCGTACGGCCTCTCCCAAAGCTCCTTTTTCCCTCTCGCTGGGAACTTTGTTTTTGAGCTTGTTGACAACCCGGCCTTTTACCTCGTCTTTTTTCTCCTCGAGCTTTTGTTTAAGTGTCTCAAGAAAAGTACCGTGGGACAGATATCCTCTCTCTGCGGCCTTTAGCTCAGTCTTCTTCTGGTCAAGGAGGGTCTTTATAGGGCTGCACCGATCCCCGCCAGCCTCATCTCCCTTTTTATTTTTCGGCGTAAGCTTGACCGCAGCGAAAACCCCAAGACCTAGGATAATAATGCCAAGCGTCATAGCCATAGCGTTTCCCCCGAGCACACTTGTGACGCTCTCATCGGAAACAGAAACTAAAGGTGACGTAGAAGCGGTAGAACTTGAGGCAGAAGTTGTGGGAGCAACAGTTACAGGGCTGGGGGTTGAAACAGGACGAAGGGAAGAGCTTGAAGGAATTAGAGCGGGTAGAGCTTCCGCAGATGTCTCTGCAGGAACGGCAACCTCATCGCTAGAAGAAGCTGGGATATCACCAAACTGCGCATACGCCGAAAAAGCGGACGTGGCAAGGAATAGCAAAGCGATAAGTGTGGCTCTCTTGTGCATACGTGCGTTTATTTCGTAATGATTACTTTCTTTACTACCACCTCGTCAATGGGACGATCAGGACCTTCCGTGGGAGAGTTCTCTATCGCATGCACGACGTCCACACCTGACACCACCTTTCCGAAGACGGTATGCTTGGTATCGAGATAGTTGTTGTCCACCGTATTTATGAAGAATTGACTGCCGTTGGTATTGGGACCTGCATTGGCCATCGCGATGGTCAATGCGCTGTTGTGGTTGTTCGGACCAATTTCATCTGCAAATTGGTATCCCGGCCCTCCAGTCCCCCACCGACTCTGCTGGCTGAGATCTTTGCTTAAAGGATCGCCACCTTGGATCATGAAATTCTTTATCACACGATGAAATCGGGTACCATTGTAGAAACCTGACTCGGCAAGCTTTACGAAATTGGCAACGGTATTAGGCACATCGTTTGCGAGCAGTTCTATCTCAATATTCCCTTTATTCGTCTCAAATGTGGCATTCATGGTTTTTGGTGTTTGTGGTGGAAGTATGGGAGGAGTCTCTGTCCCCGTATTCTCAAAAGAATCGGGTATAACGCGCGAAGAATCCTGTGCTTCCTTATGATTAGTAAAATAGATGTAACCCCCGACTGCGAGAACGACGATAGCCAATGAAATATATACCCTGTGCATGGGAGAACATTCTATCGCAAAAATCACCTATATCCAAGCTTCATGGACAACTCAACGAAAATACGTAACCTGGAAGCCAGGTAGCCCTTTTACAGTTCAAGAAATTCACTGCAAACAGCGGCTAGAAACAGGAAAGAACCCCTACCAAAGAGACTTATGAAGAGACTGAAAATACTGGTCATCGGCAGTGGCGGACGTGAACATACGCTCGTCTATAGATTCGTCATAGAAGGACACGAGGTCTTCTGCGCGCCAGGGAATCCTGGCACTGCACCGATTGCGACCAATGTGGCGATACAGGTGATAGACATTCCTGGATTGCTCAAATTTGCACAGGACAACCACATTGACCTGACAGTGGTCGGTCCCGAAGAACCTCTCTACCTCGGAATCGTTGATATCTTCGAGAAGCACGGGCTCCGTATCTTCGGCCCTCAAAGCGTAGCGGCGCAGATTGAAAAATCAAAAGCGTTTGCTCGCAGTGTTATGAGCGAAGCTATGATTGACCAGCCAAAGCATGCAGTATTCGAGGACTACGAAAAAG
>DATDXL010000003.1:0-4606 GCA_036517235.1 Minisyncoccota bacterium | reverse complement strand
AAGAGACGGAGGTGACTAACCGATACGTTAGATCGTGTCGGTTAAAGCCCGCATTTATTCAGGAAAAATAAATGCGGTAACAGGTAAATTAAAGTATTGAATTTGTATTCGTTGTAAGCGAATGCGAATCATTGAGAAATCAGTTTAGTGGTTTTTAAATTTCCTAATAAGAAATTTAAGAGCATATGGTGGATGCCTTGGCTTCTGAGAAGCGATGAAGGACGTCCTGTAGCGACGATATTTTCGGGGAGCCGCTGAAGAGGCTTTGATCCGGAAGTCTCCGAATGAGGAAACTCCGCCCGTAGAGATACGGGCGACATTCACGCTTGACGTGAATGAGCGCACCCGGGGAAGTAAAACATTTCAGTACCCGGAGGAAGAGAAAACAATTCCGATGTATAGTCGGAAACATTTCGTGAGTAGTGGCGAGCGAAAGCGAAACAGCCCAAACTCGGTCTTAATCGTGCGGTGTGTAGCGATACATTCTGCGCGATTAAGATCGGGGGTAGTAAGGTGATGATGTTGCTTTTAAAGCAAGAAAAGTTACAAATTATTTCGTTAGCGTAATTGTCTGGAAAGACAGACCCCAGAGGGTGATAGTCCCGTGCGCGAAAGCGAAATAACTTTTTTGTCGTCATTCTTGAGTACCTCAAGACATGAGTAGCTTGAGGGAATCTGCCGGAACTAACCGGTAAGGCTAAATATTCCAGAAGACCGATAGTGAACTAGTACCGTGAGGGAAAGGTGAAAAGCATCCCGGAGAGGGAGGTGAAATAGAACTGAAACCATAATGCTTACAAGGAGTCGGAGCGGACCGCCCGCGAGGGCGTGTTCCGTCACGGCGTGCCTATTGAAGAATGAGCCAACGAGTTAATGCATGCTGCGAGGCTAAGGACTTGAAAGTCCGGAGCCGCAGGGAAACCGAGTGTGAATAGCGCGCAAAATCTTTTATTAGATTGAAGTAGTACGCATTAGACCCGAAGCCGGGTGAGCTTGCCATGTGCAGGTTGAAGTTTATCGAAAGATAGATGAAGGACCGAACGCTAGAGACGTGCAATACTCTGCGATGACATGTGGTACGGAGTGATAAGCTCATCGAACTCGGTAATAGCTGGTTCTCTCCGAAATATGTTTAGGCATAGCGTCGTATGTTCCCACGAGGGGTAGAGCACTGGAAGATCTCGACAGGTCGAAAGATCGCGAGACCTATCAAACTCCGAATACTCGTGGTTAAAAGTACGGCAGTAAGTCCGTGGGGGCTAAGCTCCATTGGACAAAAGGGAAACAGCCCGAATCTCAATTTAAGGTCCCAAAATTCATGCTAAGTACAAGGGAGGTGGTGGATCTTCTCTGACGGTGAGGATGTTGGCTTAGAAGCAGCCATCATTTAAAGAAAGCGTAACAGCTCACTCACTTAGAGGGTCTGCGCCGCAGATGATCGGGGTTAAAGCATGATACCGAAACTGAGGATTGCAGATTTCTTCGGAAATTTGCACTGGTAGGAGAGTATTCTACTCTGCGATGAAGGCAAAGGGGTGACCCATGCTGGAGCGTGTAGAAGCAAGAATGTTGGCACAAGTAACCACAATGCGGATGAGAAATCCGCACGTCGAAAGATTAAGGTTTCCTTCGCAATGGACTTCAGCGAAGGGTTAGTCGGGCCTAAGGGGATGGCGAAAGCCGTACCTGATGGACACACGGTTAATATTCCGTGACTTACAGCCGGTGCGATGGGATGACGGAGCACAATATGTGTAGCCCCTTATTGGATTGGGGTCTCTAGCGTTAGGGTGATTGGCAGGAAAATCCGCCAGTCTGCATTTATTTGCGAGCCTAAGCGTATGAGGGAAGGTGCAGTTTACTGCATTGAACTACACAGAGCGAGCTTTCAAGAAAAGTCTCTAAGCATAACCGGCGGTAATCCGTACCGAAAACCGAAACAGGTGATCGGCTCGAGAAGAGCAAGACGAACGAGTGAAGGTCCTCCAAGGAACTCGGCAAAAAATCAGCCGTAAGTTAGCAATAAGGCTTGCCCGCACCATTTAGCTCTTTTTGGAAAAAAGAAGACAGCTAAATGTTCTACGGGCCGGCTTCAGGGAAGAAACGTTGAGAAAACATCAATAGGTTGTCTGTCAAAGGATAACTGAACGCGCGATCTCATAACATGATGAGTGCTCCGCAAGGAGTGATGGTTAGCCCATAAGTACCAAAAGGAAAGTGGGTTGATCAGGAAAATGGTCTGAGTGGTGGCAGGGTATAACCGAAAGTACCACCCCTCTATAATCGAGACGTGCTCGCACTTCGCGTGTACGTACAAATTCGATTGAATGCGCTAGCGGGCTGGACCCGAAGCGTTGGATCGGAAGAAAAAATAGCCCCAGATAGTGCGATACGCGTGGCACTATCCCCATCATGGATTAAACTCTGGAGCCGGCCCTCCAATTTCCCTTATTTTGTTTGCAAAAGAACAAAGAGGGCTAAATGGTGCGGGCCGCAGCGAAAGTATCTCTGGCGACTGTTTATCAAAAACACAGCTCCCTGCGAACTCGTAAGAGGATGTATAGGGGGTGACACTTGACCAATGCCAGAAGGTCAACCAATGGCGGTGCGATGCTATTTATTTAGCGCAAGCTGACCGTTGTAAGCCCTGGTGAATGTCGGCGGTAACTATAACCGTCCTAAGGTAGCGCAATTCCTTGTCAGGTTAGAATGTAGCCTGTTGTGGGTGAGAACCCGCAAGAAAAATCATCTAATAACGGTGAAGCCCTCATTGGAGCTTTGGTTCAAGGACCGAGGCTATGAAGATAGGGGAATACCGTGGGAACTCTAGGAGTAATCCTTTAGACCCGTAACGACTGGAGTCACCACCAATTGGTGGTGACAAAGATAGCGTTTACCGTATAATTGATGCAATGCAACGCTATAATACGATGACTCTGCAGAAATGCAGATGAAGATATAGTCTGTGCCCCTTTGAAAATTGGGGAATTGAACACGAAGTTCTGACGCGTTGAATAGTGTAACGTCTGGAGAACTGTCTCGGAGGACAGCTCGGTGAAAATACAATCCCGGTGAAGATGCCGGGTACCTGCAGTTAGACGAAAAGACCCTAGAAGCTTTACTACAGCTTGATATTGAGTATACGATTGCGATGCGTAGCATAGACGCGAGACTTTGAAGTGCGGTTTCGGCCAGCATGGAGTCGCCAGTGAAATAGCGTTCTTCGCCGTTGTATATTCTAACCCCGAGGGCAAAAACCGCGGGAGACAGTATCTGGTGGGTAGTTTTAGTGGGGCGCTATCCTCCTAAAAAGTAACGGAGGAGCCTATCAAGGTAAGTTAGCCGCGAATGGAAACCGTGGCGATAGTGTATGGGCATAAACTTGCTTAACTGTAAGACGTACTTGTCGAGCAGATACGAAAGTAGAGCTAAGTGAACCGACCATTCGCATTAGATGCGGTGGGAGATTATCGGACAAAAGCTACTCTAGGGATAACAGGCTCGTTCCGCCTAAGAGTTCATATCGACGGCGGAGTTCGGCACCTTAACAACATCGGGGTGCCATGCGAGTAATCGCATGAGTCGTCTTGTCATACGAATTATGATGGTTCGTTGGGCAAGATAAAAAATTTGGCTTATAACGGTGGACTCCATGATAAAATTAATATTATGGACAATACCGTGGGAAGTTTAACTCAATTAGAAAGATCAATAATCATAGGATCTATCCTCGGGGATGGATACTTACGCATAGTGAGCGGACGGAAAAACGCTCTATTAGAAATCAATCACAGTATTACTCAATCTGCATATGTGGATTGGAAATACACTCAATTGAAAGAATTGTGCAAAAGTGGGCCGGTCATGCGGCACAGCAACGGCACGAGGATTGCGTACAGATTTACTACAAGACAACATCCGGAGCTCAGCGAGCTTCATCGATTGTTTTATATTAATAATATAAAAGTAATCCCGGATTCTCTTGTTTTGGATCCTATGACATTAGCAGTGTGGTATATGGATGATGGTAGTAAATGTGGAGAACATAACGTGTATTTAAACACACAACAATTCTCGAGAGCAGATCAAGATAGGCTCATGTGTCTTCTCAGATCTCTCGGAGTTGAGAGTAGTTTAAATCGCGATAAAAAATACTTGCGAATAAGGATCAGAAAATCTTCATTACAAAATTTTTTTGAAATTATTTCTCCGCATGTCATACCCTCCATGGCCTACAAATTGAGTTATAACCCCGTAGAGACTTGCTCTGAAAGGAGCGGAGTCGTTTCGCGAAGAAACGGCTAATACGCCAACACCTCTCTTGATCGAGAGGATGAAGATATAGTCCGATCCTCCCAGTAATGGGAGAAAAATACCGACTGGCGATGTCGGCTCGTCTTATCCTGGGGGTGGAGAAGCTCCCAAGGGTTTGGCTGTTCGCCAATTAAAAAGGCACGTGAGCTGGGTTCAGACCGTTTAGACCGTGATCGCACAAGTTGTAAAACTTGCAAAGTCATGAGCTAGACAGTCTGAATCCCTCGGACATCAAGGACAAAAGAGACACAACCAATCACGGCGGTCGTGGAAGGTAACTTTCACGTACGTC
>DATDXL010000002.1:0-25256 GCA_036517235.1 Minisyncoccota bacterium | reverse complement strand
GGCCGGAGCGGTAAAAGAAATTCCGCAGTATCTGGAAAAATATTATTGGTGGGCATACGCGCGCCCGTGGGCGGCAAAACTTTTTGACCACCAGTTTATGGTCAACGCGATTCTATTGGGGAATTACAACAGGCTCCGAGATGAGGCGGTCAAAGAGCTCGGAGATGACTTTTCGGGCCGTACTCTGCAAGTGGGCTGTTGTTACGGAAACCTGACGCCGTATTTAGCAAAACGCGCAGCAAAAAGCGGCGGCACAGTCGACGTTATCGATATTTTACCGATGCAGTTGAAAAATCTCGGCAAAAAAGTCCGGTCGGGAGAGCCGGTCAGCATCTCTCTTATGGACGCTGCGGCGCTTGATATGCCGGATGCCACCTACGACCGCGTGGTCATATTTCTCCTGCTTCACGAGGAGCCGCAATCGTACCGCGAGCGCACTCTGCACGAGGCGCTCCGCGTACTGAAGCCCGGCGGAAAGTTAGTGGTAATTGATTACGCGAATCCGGTATGGTGGCATCCGGCGCGCTTTAGTACCATCCCAGTATACTCGCGGTTGAAGCCCTATGCGGTTGATGTATGGAACAACGGGTTAACCGGCGTGTTGCCGGAGATGTCCGAAAGCGCCTGGAAAACAAAATCCTACTTCGGCGGCCTGTTCCAAAAACTCGTCAGAATAAAATAGCGGCAACTACGGTACTTCCGATATTCCGTATTTTGTTGTAAGTTGTTAGTTGTGCGCTGTTGTTTTAGTTATTGCCAGATCGTCTAATGGTAGGACAACGGACTCTGAATCCGTTTATCTTGGTTCGACCCCAAGTCTGGCAGCTCGTTTGGACTGAGCACGTAAGAAGGTTCCATTTGCGTTGCAGTGGAGCCTTTTTGCATGGGTTCGAGCGGACTTAGGACGAGCGTAGAGGTCTCTTTGACTTTCTTAATGGCAAAAAGCAAATCGTCGGCTTCAATTATGAGCTTTTTGTCCTTCAACGTGTAGTTCGAACCTAGGGTCGCAAATATCTCTTTTCTCACGTGCAGGTCCTCCGACTTGTCCGCAGCAAAGCGAGCACGGGCTGTCTCTGCGAAGTTAAAGCCTCGCTCCACAGTTTCGAGCCAGTGCTCAATACGCTTGTCTACATTACCTAGCAACCCGTGGAGTCGGGACTTTTCCGCTAGCAGGATAACCTTCTTTCGGCGGAATTCGTCCACGTCGATCTCTTTGCCGGCTCGCATGTCGACAAGGTTGTCTATCTTCTCCACAGCGGCGTCATAGTCCTTGCGCTGTACTTTGATGATTGCTTCGCGATCGGCGGACTCATTCGCGTTTTGGCGCTTGAGCACTTGCAGAGCCCAGTCTCTAAACTTGGGGGATATCTCAAGTTGAGTTAGCTCCATGATGAGTTGGCGCTCGAGCTCCTCTTCGTTGAGAGCGCCCTGCGAGCAGCCCGGGGTGGTCTTTTTTGCGCAGTGGTAGAGCACGTAGCCGCGCAGGACAGGGTTTTTCATCTCACCGATGTCGGTGTGGCATTTAGGGCAGTCCGTCCGGCTAATACGTGAAAACTTATGGTCGCAGTTAGAGCAGACGCAATGCCGCTTTATCTCCGCCGTTACCGCTCCGTTGCACTCGCCGCACCGGATAGGGCCACGATAGACAAACTCACGTGTTTTTTGGCGAGGCCGCCCCTTGCGACCAAGTAGTACCTGCACAAGATCGTACTCCTCCCGCGTGATCATGGGCGTATGCGTGCCAACATAAATGTTTCCACTCTTCGCCGGGAATTCAAATTCGCCGTAATAATAAGTACGCGTAAGGATGTAGTAAACAAGACTTTTAGTGATTTTTTTAACACCAGAACCGTTTTTACGCTTTGGCGTACGCAGCCCTAGATCATCGCTGGCGATGTCCACTATTTTAGCGACGGAGTACCCACCAGTGAGCATCAAATCCCACAGTTGTCTGACAATAGGAAAACGTTCCGGATCGGGCACAATACTCTTCTTTCCCTTCGCATCGCTTACATTCATGTAGCCCAGTGGGGCAGGGCCTGAACGCTCGCCTCTGATTGCCTTGTCCTTTAGCCCACGCACTACGTCCACCCCCTTGCTGTCGTTTTCCTGCTTCCCTTGGCCGCAGAACAGCGTCAGCAGGAACTTGTCGTTTGGTGTATTACGGAACACTTGTTGCGGCGTTCTTACTTCCAGAAGCTTCCCCCGGTCCATTAGATCAACAATATATGCCGCGTCGATAGCGTTGCGCGATATGCGATTGTGGCTCCACACAAGAAGAGCGTTGATCTTGCCTCGCTCAATGAGGTCAAGGAGCTGTCCAAACACGGGTCGTCCCGGTCTTTTGGCAGAGTGCGACTCCTCAAGGTTGTATTGCCCGGGCACGACAATGCCTTCGCGGTCGGCAACTTCGTCAAGCTCTCTATCTTGCGAGTCGAGTGAGGCAATTTGCCGGTCGTCAGCTTCAGACGATTTTCGCCGGTACTTGCCCCATTTAAGTTGTTGTTTTGTCTTCTCCATAGGTTCGTTGGTGTGGTAATTATGCCCTGCCTCAGTCTTGGTACTGGGGACAGTGGACCCTTAAGATTGGGTCCCACCGTCTCCATCCGGAAGATTCCCACCATCTCCCAAGTTTCCCTCTGCTCCTTGTGGGGGATCTTCGCGCTTGGAAGCATCTTCGAGTGGTGGTAGTTCCCACGTCCAGCCACTACTAAAGCCTTCTTTCTTTGGTGTGATCCTGAGTTTCTTACCCGCGCGGCGCACCTGCTTTTCGCTTATCCCTGCTTCCTTACACTCGCTAAACACCTTCTTTGCCGACATTGGCCCTGGAGATAATACGAACCGTAAAACAATCACCGCCCAGTCTGTATCCGTGCGTTCCTCCTCAGACTCCAGTGTTGCAAGAACTTCATTCGCAGTAATCTTCACCGGGTCTGGGTCCCAGTCGATAATAGGCGCATTGTTTCTGCCGGTAATCACCGTGTACGCGAGACCAGTATTTTCCTTGGCTATATTGTTTTTTATTGGCACGACAAATCTACGTTCAGGCTTATTTGGATCTTTTGTGACGATGTAGACTGCGCGTGCAGCCGCAACGAATCCCAATGATCCACCCGCACGGTATAGTGAGTTCCGTTCGCCACTATTTTTGTTGAGGTGGTCTACCGCAATGATCGCTACTTTATGCTTTGCGGCGAGCGCGGCCAATGGGGCAAGGAGTCCTCTCACAGCCGCGTTCCTATGGCTATCGGTATCGTCCAAGTAGGCTGAAATCGGATCTACTATCACTACCTTGCACTCGGGTAGAGTGGTAAGCATTTCTTCGAGTGCCGCGACATCGCGCTTTAGCGAGAACATGCGTTCTGTGGGCGATCCGTCCCTCACTTCACGAACTGCCTGCAATGTGTGCACTCGCGTGCAATCTGCCCCAGCAGCTTCGAGACGAGGTTTAATCGTGTCGGCAGCATCATCTTCGGCCGATAGTAAAATCACGTCGCCAATCGGCGATTGCGTGTTATCTACTGGCCACGATCCTCCTTTCGACACAGTCGCCGCGATTGTCCCCGTTGTAATTAAACTTTTGCCGAGACCGGGGTCGCCGATTATCATCGTTAGCTTTCCGATCGCGATACGTTCCTTCCAAAGCCAGTCTATGGGGTGCGCTTGTATGTTGGCGTACGAAGAGAAAATCGGCTTAGAGGCTTGTGGTGAGTTATGGTCATTCCATTTGCGCGGTCCCGCTTCTTTCTTAGCCGCCTCTCGCTTCAATATGCCCTCGAAAGTGTTATCGAGTTCGCGTTTGCGCTCCTCCCATGGCTCCGGCGACTTGTTCATCTCTTTATCCCACGCATAGAGCGCCACACGAGCCATAGCGATCTCCTCAGGTGTTTGGGCGGCGCGAAGGTAATAACCTGCGACTTGCGCCATACCCGAGTGTCTTAGGCCTTGCCCGATAGGGACACCGGCAAGCACCTTGCTCATCGAAGGCAGTGCCGAAGATGCCGAAGTTGCCCTCTCGGCGAGCAGGGCATCTAGGGCATCTTGGGGGAATTCCGCAATGTTCTCGCGCAACAATTCATCTATGTCCCAGGCATATTCCTTGCCTGTATCAGGATGTATCGAAGGTGGCACGAGCACTTGACCGCCTATTCCTTTCACGTTGATCAAGGGGCGCGGCGTAGGATTTCCGACCACATATCCTTTAGGTGCCCAATAAAAGAATTGCTTTCCGCCAGACCCGGTAGTCTGCGAGAGTGTTGCAGGACATCCGCGTATGTCGCCCATCTGTTTGAAGCTGCCATCGGCATTCAATATAGGCATCCTGTTTTCGTCTTTGAGTACATCTTGATCGACTACAAACAAATAGCGGCCATCACTGCCGTTTGCGGGCCCTAAAGCGATGCCGATGTTGGCATTCGGTGTGTCCTTCCACCACCGCTCAATTTCTTCCTTCGTTGATCGTGTACTGCTGTACCTCTGCCAACCGGCGGGGATGGGTGCCTTATCTCGCGGCCGTACCGGAATGACGGAGAATCCGCCGGCATGATATGCAAGGGCGCTGTCAAAGATCTTGTTTTCTGATGTCATACCTTTTTCATTCGCTTATACTCTTCAGTAATCTCGCAGATATGCTCCATCGTGCAATCGATAGGCTGGACGTCGGTAACAGACAGTATCTCGACTCCTTCTTTATGTAGATCAATCTTGCATTTCAAGTATTCCGACGTATTTGTGCCAAGACGATCTCTACTAACCACTACCAACGCATCCACTTTGTTCTTGCTGCAGTAGTCGAGGAGGTCATTGAAACCGTTGCTTTCGAGTATGCTGAGTTCACTCACGTACTCTCCCGGGTCTGAATATACGTCGATAAGATCGATGTCGTTTTGGGCGCAAAAGGTCCTACAGAGTGTCTCCTGAGCGAGTAGGCTATCTGCCCAGTGAGTAGGGCGGAGGTAGATTATCCCGCGCTGAGGTGCAGGCGCACGTTGATTCTTTTTTGGTAGTCGCCCAGTTTTTTCGTATTTCTTCTGATGTTTTTTTGTCATGAGTGTTATGTGTTAAGAATTAATGTCTTTTGCATCTCCTTCAAGCACTACACGCAACAAACGCACGAGCCGGAGTCCCTTCTCGAGCGCCTGATCTTTTGTGAGCTCGATGCCAAACTCATCCTTAAAGAGCCGCTGGTATTCAGCGATCTCTTTTTCGGTCAGCGACGCGCCTTGCGCCTCCTGTTGCGGAGGTCTTGGCGGCTCGTTTGTTGTGTGTGTTGCAACGACCATTGTTGGCCATCATAAAAAACACCACCGGCTTATTACAGACGGTGGAAAATGCTAGACGTTGTGGATTTTTTAAGCCTTACGCCGCAACTCTTTTTTGGTGCACGATGGATTTTTAAGTATCAAAAAATCCACATTATAGGTCCAGATCGGGAGGAACATAGAGCATGAACCTCCACGTTAACCCCAAGTGTGTTTTTGTCTCCAGCAATCTAAAACGCAGCTTAATTTTATGTTTGTGAAGTATTTTATTTGCGGACCTTTCTACGGCCTCTTTCATTTGTTTGGGAGATAATTCCGACGTCGCTTTGTTTTTTACATTGTCAGATAAAAAACCTACAACTTCATCCCGTGGAATTTTTTTGTCCCAGCGGTCAGCAGCACCAAGATATCCCAACGCCTCCCCGGTAAGGTGACCCTCTTTTGAAATAAGCATTGGCTTCTTTATTGATGGTAAACGTAAATACCACTTCCCATCCTCACTCTTATAAATGTCAGGGATAACTTTTTTGACCTCAGAATATGCCCAAGAATCATCCATAAGAAGTTCAAGTTCATCCAGCGTAATTCCATGATCGGCAGGGTCCGTTCCTTTGCCCCCTTTTTCTTTACGTGAAGAGATATAGGCCTCCACACGCTCAATCAATTCCTTCCGGCGCTTAAAGTCCTCTCTCATACGTAAACAGTACACTACACCATATTCTTTGTGCGCGCCTAAGCTCCGTTTTGCCGGCGGGGAGCTACGTGGGCCTAAAAAGAGGGTGGTACGATATGGACATGAATGAAATACTGCGTCGGTTTAATATTTATCTGTTTGTCTTTCTCCTGCTGTGGGTGCTGACCGTCTACTCGACTATTTTGACGGCGGCTGGGTGCATCGTAGTAATCGGTGTGGCGGGCTGGCAATATTGGCGAGGTAAACTCGACTTCCTAAACCTGTGTCTCTATGTTGCGGTCTTTGCTGTCTTGGGTGCCCCCGGCTTCTTCCTGTTTTGGTTTGCTTAGGGCTATAGGGTAACCGGCGCACACTTGGCTATCACCCCCCAAACAACTCCACCACCAGCTTACAATCCTGCGCGTACCCGACTCCCATGTTCGTGAAATTGGGATTCATAATGTTCGCCTTGTGCTCCGGGGAAGCTATGAGAGATGCCCCTAATTCCGACGCATTGGTTGAACCCTCGGCTAAATTCTCCCCATGATACTGGTAGGAAAGCCCCTCAAATGAGTCTTCCCAACCCTCGTGGGACCATTGGCCAGCCGCGCAGAGCCAGTTGGCTCTCCACTGAGCCCTGTCTTCAAGTATGTTGTCAACACTTAATCGGGGAAGTTGAGGCGGTGCGGGCTGGAGCAGTGAACTTCTGGGCGCGCGAGCTCCATTTGTAATGAGTATCATATTGAGACGAAGCAATAAGATCTCTTCCTTCGTTAATGCCTTCTGTGGCTCTGATACCGTTGGGGACGTTGTGCTTTGCAGTGGTGTGGGAGTCTGCGGTTGTGGAGTTGGTGTATTTTTTGAAGAACCCATGTATCCATGGCCATGTGCGAAACTGACAACTACAAAAATGACCCCAAGCACTACCCCAGCCCCCGCAAGCCATCGCTTTTTGTTGCGAAAGAGGCCAATACCTCCAAAAACAACGGCCAGTAGAGGAATGATGCTGAACTCCCAAAGAAAGATGGAAGCAATACCAAGGCACAGACTGGTTATGGATAGCCACTCCCTCTTGTCTTTGTGCTGTTCGTTTTTCATACAAAAAGCCCGCTGCTAGGAGGCCGAAGCCCTGTATGAGTTTCCCCACACAACGTGACTCACGCCCTAACAACGGGTTTTTTGTGAGTCACGATTTTCGACCTTGCCCGGGATCCTCATTCCGGGGTTAGGCCCTTTTATTCAGTTGTACATTTGAAATAATAACACTTTTGGGCGAAGTATCACAGCGACAAAAAAGGCTATATTTTTAAGCCTGTATAGTGTAAAGTTGCAATAAGTCAAGGGTTTTGAAGGCAGTCTGCTTTGGGTCGCGATGTGACCGAAGATATAAAAAGACTGATATTCTTAGACTTATCAACAAGCAAAACGGACAGAGATTAAATAAGTAAACATATGTACGACTCTCTTTTTCAAATTAGTTCTGTTACTGCCGTATTTGGTTTTCTTGTGGCGGTCATATTTCTTGCTCTAATCTATTTTCTTTTTCGACGCAAGGGTATCGTGAGTCTTGACCCGTTCGAGAATCTCTATCGCCGGATACATGAGGACATCAAATTCGCTGTCGCTCCAAAATCGATACAGCTCAGCGTTTCAGCGAACGAGCTGATAGAACTTGCGACTGAAATATGGCGCATAGAGCAGCGACTTGCAAAAGTCGCGGACGCTCTTCCGGAGAACCACAAAAAAGGTTTGGAGAATTCGGTGAACAAGCTTAAGCGCTATATCGCAAATTACGATGTCGAAATAGTCGACTACACCAACCAGAAATTTAATGATGGGCTGAACCTCGATGTGCTCTCTGTCGAAAAAGACCCGAGCATCACCGTACCGACCGTAAAAGAAACGGTCGAGCCGACGATTCTGGTAAAGGGACAGGTCGTGAAAAAAGCGAAAATAATTTTAATAAACAATTAGCATTAATTTTATGAGCCAAAACATACAAATCGGCATCGACCTAGGCACGACGAACTCCGAGGTCGCGGCAAACAACAAAGGCCACGTGGAAGTGGTTAAGAATATTTTCAATGACGAGTACACGCCGTCGGTTTTTGGCGTTGATAAATCGAAAAACAAAGTAGTGGGCAAACGCTCATACGAGCGCCTCTATAAAGACGCATCGGAGGAGGAATTTTCAAACAACAAAGCGGAGGTAAAGCGCTTGATGGGTACATCCGACAAGGTCCATTTTGACAGGCTCGGTGAAGATATGTCGCCCGAGGAAATATCCGGGGAGATTCTCAAAAACCTCAAGGAAGATGTCCTGCGAAAGTACCCAGGTACGCCGACCATCGGCGCCGTGATTACGATTCCTGCGTACTTCTCCACCCTGCAGGCGGAGGCAACGAAGCGAGCCGGCAACCTGGCGGGCTTCAAGCACGTGGTCTTGATCCAGGAGCCGATAGCCGCGGCGATCGCATACGGCTTTATGAATTCCCAGAACGAGAATTGGCTCGTGTACGACCTTGGCGGCGGTACGTTCGATGTGGCTCTTATTTCCTCGAAGGATGGCGCGCTTTCCGTGCTCGGACACAATGGCGATAACTTCCTCGGCGGAAAAGATTTTGACTGGGCGGTCGTGGATAAAGTTATCGTTCCGAAGATTCTCGAGAAATTCGACGTCAAAGACTTTACGCGCGGCAGCAAGAAGTACCGCAGCATTTTTGCAAAGCTGAAATACTATGCAGAAACGGCGAAGATCGCTCTCTCGCAAACCGACGAGTCTACTATCGAAGTGGAAAAGATCGGCGAGGACGACAACGGCAAGGAAATTTATCTCACGATACCTTTCACCCGGAAAGATTTCGAGAAGCTCATCAAGCCGTTCGTGGATAAGACCATCGAATTGAGCAAAGAAACGATAAAGGATGCCGGAGTGAAGCAGTCCTCTATCTCTCGCATCGTGCTCGTCGGCGGTCCGACCATGATTCCGTACATCAAGGATAGGCTCGAAAAAGACCTCAAGGTAGAGGTCGATACATCTTCCGACCCCCTTACGGTCGTGGCGCGCGGCGCGTGCATCTATGCGGTGAGCCAGAAGATCCCGAAGGAATTCCTCGAATCCAAAAAGACCACAGACTCATCAGTAAAAACGCTGCGCCTCAACTACGAATCGCTGACCTCGGAGACGGAGGAAACCCTGACCGGCGTTGTCGAGGAGCTTAAGGATGCAGAAGAGGATTATTTCATACAAGTGCAAAGCGAAGGCGGCCAGTTCAGCGGCAAAAAAATAAAGCTCAAGAACGGAAAATTCATTGAGACAGTAAATCTCGATAAGAACAAGACGACTCTTTTCTGGGTGTATCTCTTCGATGCGGACGGTAATCCGATCAAGACCGACCCGGAATCTTTCTCCATCACTCACGGCCTTTCAGTGTCGGGCGCGCCCATACCGCACTCAATAGGCGTGGGCATCGTGAAGCGAGGATTCAGCGGTGCGAGTTTCGCGATGGCGGAAGAGTTTGAGGTTATCTTCGAGAAAAACAGCATCCTACCGCTCAAGGCGACCCGCACCTATAAGACGGTAAAGGGGCTTGCGAAGGGCGACAAAGATAACGCGCTCCCGATTAAAATCCGCGAGGGCGAATCCCATATACCCGACCAGAATCAATTCATTTGCGATCTTAAGGTCACCGGGGAAAAGCTGCCGTATGACCTACCCGAAGGTACGGAGATCGCGCTTACTATCGAAGTGAACGAATCCCGCGAGGTCAAAGTCGAGGCGTTTATTCCTTCTATCGATTTAACCTTTAGTGCTCGCGCAACCATACACGCGGAGAATTTGAGCGTGGAAGAAATGGAGTCGCAGCTCAAGCAGCAGACCGATCGCGTTAAGAAAGTTGAGCAGTCATGCACCCCGGAAGAAAAGGGCAAATTGCAGACACTTGTGCAGACGCTCGAGAGCAGCTTATCGACTGCGAAAGTCGACGAGGACGAGAAGCGGAAAGCCGACAAGCAACTTAAGGATTTGAAGATACGCCTCGACGGGCTCGAAAAGATGAAAGAGCTTCCGCAGCTCATTACCGAGTACAACGAAAAGCTGAAGAGCATCGAGGGATTCATCGAAGAGTGGGGCGACCAAAAGGAAAAGAATATGTACTCCGATCAGTTGCGCGTGCTCAAGGAGCAGGGCGATCTCGCTATTGAGAAATCCGACAAGGTGATGCTTAGCCAGTCCCTCGAACAGCTTAGTGAGCTCGGCCAGAAAGTGCTGTTCTCCAACCCTGTATCTTGGGTCTATATGTTCAACAAGATCAAAGAGACCAGTCATGCTTGGCTGAATCCGAAAGAGGCGGAGTATTACATGAACAAGGGACAGCGCGCGATGGAGCTCAACGATGCCGAAGAGTTGAAGCGAGCCGTCCACAACCTTATGCTTCTTCTCCCGCCGAGCGAGCAGAAGATGATCGAGGGGAACATGTCCGGCATAACCAAATAAAGCTATGTCGAACCTTCTAAAAAATAACGCATACCATATCCTCGGCCTTGATACCTCTGCGGCGCAGAGGGATATTCAAAAGCGCTCGAAAGAGATCGTTAAGTATCTTCAAATCGACGACACTCCGGAGTACGATCTCGATCTCGGGGTGTTCGAGAATTTCCGCACGGAAGATGCGGTCAAAGATGCCGTCCAAAAACTCACCTCACCTAAGAAGCAGATAAAAGATTATTTCTTCTGGTTCCATATCGCGGACGAGGTGGATCAGCAGGCGGTAGGCATCCTGCGCAAGAAAGACCCGGAAGGCGCTATTCGCGTGTGGGAGCACAATGCGGAGGGAGATTCGACTAAGGCGATGTTCTACAAAAAGAATCTCGCGATACTCTATTGCATCCTTCTTTTCAAAGAAGATGATAAGCGGTATTTGAAAGAGTCGCTCAAGCTTTGGCATGAGCTCATCAATTCAACCAAATTCTGGAGCGCCTTCACGAAAGTGTATAAGCACAACGACGAGCTGAATACCGACCAAGAAATCATTTCGGACTTCCACAAGCACGCCTCATCTTTCCTCTCCGACCTCTACACCGAAATCAGCGACACGCGCGGGGACGGCAGCTATATCGCGGAGTTTACAAAGACATTCAACCTTCGCGGCGAAAAGACCGAGAAGGTCGTCATGGCCCCTATCTTCCAGGAAATCACCGAGGCAGTCGAGAAGCTCGAAGCGATGAAAGTATCGGAGGATGGCGATCTCGACAAAGAAGAAGCGGCACAGATTAAGCAGCACATCGGCAAAATACAGGAGTGCTGCAACAAGCTCATCGATATAGGTCTTTACGACGACAGCCAATCGAAGACGATTCGCGACCGGGCGGCTGCAGCCATTCGCTCTATCGTTATCGACATTCACAACAATCTGGACGATCTACCAAAGGCGGAGCAGCTGCTCAACATCGCGATGCAGTTCGTAGGCAGTTCTGGGATGGAGAATAAGCTCAAGCAAGACCTCGATCAGTTCAAGCAGAACAAAAAATTCAACGACACACTCGCGCCGATCATGGTGCTCATCAACGAGAAGAAATTCCCGGAGGCGATGGCTCTCATCGATAAGGAAAAGGAGGGCAACACAGACGAGGATTTCCAAAAAGCGATGGATCTCAAGAAGAAGGATGCCGTCACCCTTCACGCTATTTCGATATACATCGAAGGCAAACAGGCGATGGAGGCAAAGGATTGGGATAAAGCGGTCCCATTCTATGAGCGAGCTGCCGGGCTCATCTATGAAAACATCGATCTCTTCGACGTGAACAAAGAGGTAATCGATTCATGGCTCGACACGATAAAGACCAACGTCAAACTTCTCGACAAAGAAAATGCAGACCAGGTCGATGAGGTGCACAACAAAATGCTTAAGCAGGTCGACGAGGCGTTCGAGGACAAGCACGAGCAGCTCGCAATCAAGGTTTTGATAAACGGCTACTATCACGTTGGCATCGTGAAGGTGCTGAGGGAGAAGGGCAGCGGTGGCGGGTGGGGTTGGAATTGGCTATGGTGGATCATCGCAATCATTATCATTAGCTCCATTTTTGGAAGCAATTAACATGACCGAGAAAAAATCACTCGACTTTAATTTCTTGGACGAGAGTCCTAAACAAGCTGGCGAAAAAGCCAGTGCTGAAGTTGTTGCGCACCCGGTCGCTACACTAGGCGAGAAGGTGAATTTCTTCCGCTACCTCAAGGAGTGCTACACCAACTTCAACGCATTTTGCCGAAAGTATCTCGGAGTCAAAAATCCTCCATATCTTATCGTGCTTATATGGGTTTTCGGCATGGGATCGGCCGCTGACAGATTGATTGGTTCGCTGCAGGATTATACGAGCTGGGGGGAGATATGGGCGATAGTGCTCTTCGGAGGCATCCTAGCGGGTGCGCTCGGTTACTTCATTGGCGGCTGGTGGTACAACGTCCGAGTGGGTTGGTCGAAAGGAAAGGAGAATGTGGAAATGGCGCGGGGCATATATCTCTTTACATCGCTCCCAGTGGCTCTCGTGAGTATCCTTTCGCTTGCCCTCAACCAGATGGCGTACGGGCAAGATTACCTCGATTACTACTACTCTGATGCCTCGACTGTAGACCTGCTGGTTTTCTTTGTTCTCCTCGCTGCGTATTTCTATACCATACGCTTGAGCTATAAGGCGGTCCGGGAAGTGATGGGTGCCGAAAGGCAACGCGCGATAGGGTGGTTTATTGTTCTGCCTTCTGTTTTCTACGGGGGCCTGATCCTATTGAGCGCAATGTAAATTCATGAGCGATAAAGACAAAAAATTAAAACTCGATCTCGACTTCTTGGGAGAAAATGCACCGGAGAAATCCGAGAAGAAGCACGAGCCGAAAAAAGAGCACCACAAGCCGGAGCATAAGAGGCCGGAAGATGATGCTCCGATGTCGAGCACAACGAAAGGCGTCCTTGGCGCGAGCGTGCTTGCTGTTGTAATAATCGGAATCGCCTTGGCGAGCACGAGTGGCGGCGGTTCTTCTGCGGCCGATACTGCAACCAATACACTTCCGCCACCTTCGAACACGAAGACGCTCGATGAGATTCTGGATACCTCGAAAAAGACGGATTCCTATATTCCTATAGCGGATCGCACGAAAACGGCAAATCAAACCTGCAAGGATACATACGGTGCCCAAGCGTATTCGACCGGAGAAAGTAATGCGGATGGCAGTCCTGTTTGCGACTGTAGTGATGGTTATACCCGAAATGATTCCCTTACAGTGTGTGTCGCGGTCCCGAAGGTGAAGACTGGGCTGGAGGTTTGTCGGGAACGCAATGGTTACAATGCTACCTATGACAGCGCAAGCAATTCCTGCGGTTGTGCTAGCGGCTACTCTTTGAGCGCTACTTCGAATCAGTGCGTGAATGCTTTGACCGCGCGTGATGATAGCTGCGCGTCATCATATCCAGGCACAAGCTTCTTGAAATATGATACGGAGAGCGGTAAGAATATTTGTGACTGCAAAGCCGGGTATGACTGGAATAATGATAGGACCGCGTGCTATACAGTCTCGGCATTCACTCAGTCCTGCGTGAGCTCCTATGGGACGGGGTCAATATCGACCGTCACGGGCGGAAAGCGCTATTGCGACTGCGGGTATGGGTACGCCTTCAATCCAGGTAGGACTATGTGCGTCACGACAGCGTCGATAAATGCAATCTGCGAGAGGGATGTCGGACGGAATAGCCACTATGCAGGCTCGTCGACGGACGGGAAGTATGACTGTACAACCCCTTATTAAATCTATGGCAAATCCAACAAAACCACTTCTTCACCCAGGGTACAAACTCAAAGAAAATGTGAGCGTGGTTTCCCGTGTCGAAAAGATTCTCTTCACGGAGGTGTTTTCGCTTTCCAATGAGAAATTCCTTTACCTCTTCACCAACATTCAGCAAGACGAGGTCATTGACCGGAGCCAGAAGTACGAGCTGGTGAACCTCGACCTGGGCGGCAAGAAATATCTCGGCGTGATTACCGATGAGCATTCTCACGACAAAATAACGGCAATCATTGACGACTTGACGGTCCTGCGTGGCTTCGACTGTGTTGCTGGTATGCGGCCTCTCAAGGCAATGCTCGTGAGCGATGTTATAGAGCCACTACAACACCCGGAGAAGTTTAAGAAATTTAAACTCTCCGTGCCGAATGGCATATTGCTCTATGGACCACCCGGATGCGGCAAAACTTTCATTGTAAAGAAGCTCGCGGAAGAGCTGGGCTATAACTTTATCGAGATGAATCCTTCGTCTGTGGCGACCCCTTATGTGCACGGCGCAGTAAGCAATATTGCGAAGGTGTTTGAGATGGCGAAGCTCAAGGCTCCGTCTATCGTATTCATCGACGAGATCGAGGGCCTTGTCCCGAAGCGCGAAGAGCTTTCGTCCTCTGCCGACATCAAAAAGGAGGAAATTAACGAGTTCCTGCTGCAGCTCAATAATGCCGGGAACAACAAGATTTTGGTTGTAGGCGCGACAAACCGCCCCCACATGATAGATTCGGCAATCCTGCGCTCCGGAAGAATGGATAAGCGCGTATACGTGGGCCCGCCGGACTTTGAGGCGCGCAAGGACATGATGCGCATCTGCCTTGCCGGGCGACCTTACGACAAGAAGATAGACTTCGAAAAGCTCGCGAACATGACGGAATATTACGTCGGGTCCGACATCGAGCTCATCGTGACTGAAGCGGCGCGTCTGGCGGTTGCGAAGGATGAGGCGCTCGTCACCGAAGGAATGATAGTAGAGGCCATCAACAAATTCTCGCCGTCCATTTCCTCGGCAGAGATTCTGTATTTTACGCAGTTCTCGAACATGGAGAGGTCTTAACTTTTATGATTACCAAAGAGCAACACGAATATCGGGTTCTATTCTCCAAGATCGCGGCGATCGCGCTTCTCGTCGCGGTGATTCCGATATGGCCGTACTTCTTCTACCAGGCGCTCAAGCTGGTGATATTTGGTGCGGCCGCGTTTTCGGCATACCTATATCACAAGGAAAAAAAGAAAGGCTGGATGCTGACAATGATCGGCATCGCCATAGTATTCAACCCGATCAACCCGCTTTATTTCGGGCACTTCCTTTGGTCGATTGTCGACCTGGTAGTGGCGTGGTTGTTTTATTCATCGCCGAAAGAGAAGTAATTATTCGTTAACTTTTTATTATGCAAAATTTAACTATGCAAGATGTCGGTCGCTTCATCAGTCGGTTCTGGTTTCTTTTACTGATAGGCGGCTTTGCCCTTTGGGGAGTGTTCGAGGATAGCAGCTCCACACCGCTACCGGCGCCTTCCGCTACGGCACAAGCAGAGCAAGATACTTTTGTGCCCGACCTTACCCCAGGCAATTCTTTGCCGACCGGAACGATTATTAAAAAACGCAGCGCCTACCTTCAGGGCGAAGGAGAGTTGAAAATCGAAAATGGGACGAGCTATGACGCGGTTGCGAAGCTGATCCGTGACGGGACTTCCGTGTTGACTGTATACATCAAGGCCAATAGCACTTATTCGATGCTGAATATTAGCGACGGCACGTACTGGCTAGCTTTTGCACAGGGCACGGATTGGGATGCTACTGCACAGAAATTTAATCGAAACGCCCATGTATCGGCCTTCGATGAGACATTCGAGTTCGAGACGACTGACACACGAACGGCTGGGTGGGAAGTCACCCTTAATGCGGTAGCCGGAGGCACGGCGAGCGCGAGCGATGTCGATCCTTCACAGTTCGACCAGTATTGATCAGTATGGATAAAGCACTTACAAAGGAAGAGCAGCGACAGTTGGAGAATTGGACCCTCCAAACGGAAGCTGGGGAGATGGCTCAGGTTCACGACTTGGTAGAGAACTGCAACATCAGCTTTCAGTTTGCAAAAACACACAGTGTTTATCTCAAGGATTGGGAGAAAACTAAGGAGCGCATGGAGAACAATTTAAGAAGAGGGGTGCTACCGCCAGGAGTTAGCGCCAATCTTAATAGGGCCATAATAGATGCAACGGATAAAATTATGCAAAAGAAGCTAGCAAACGTCCGTACTGCGTTTCAAATGAAGTTTGGCGAATCCATCTATAACTACCTCGGTAAAGATGGAAAGACCAAAGGTCTCTTTAGTGGTTTGTTTGGATAAATATATGGCCTTAATTTTAAACGACCATGGACTTGATCTCTAACAAACTATGATAAAGAAGGTTCTCTACATAGTTGGAGGCGTAATAGCAGTACTTGTCGCATTGGTGGTACTCGTGCCGACGCCGGATACAGTCCAGCCTGTGGGCGAAGTTGCAGAGGTTGCTACTACGACCCAACCGGTTGCCGAGCAAGTGTCTACTCAAGAAGTCCCGGTCGCTACAAACGAACTCTATACGGTTACTAAAGTAGTCGATGGCGACACTATTGCCATCAACCTCAATGGTAAGTCCGAGACAATCCGTATGATTGGGATAGACACACCGGAGACGGTAGATCCGCGTACGACGGTGCAATGCTTTGGCAAGGAAGCGTCCGACAAAGCGAAGGAACTTCTCACTGGCAAGAAAGTTCGTATCGAGAAGGACCCCACCCAAGGGGAGAGGGACAAGTATGACCGACTCCTGGCGTATGTTTGGCGCGAGGACGGGCTCTTCTTCAACAGGTATATGGTTGAGCAAGGTTACGCTCACGAATACACTTACAACACAGCATACAAGCACCAGAGCGAGTTTAAGGCTGCTGAGGCGGCCGCACAGGCTCAAAAGAGAGGGTTGTGGGCTCCTGGTGTGTGTGACGCTAAGACTACTCCTCCTGCAAGCCAACCGGTTAAGTCCACTCCACCTCCGGCTGCTGCTCCGAATAGCAATTACACTTGCACCGCGAACACCTACAACTGCACTGATTTCTCGACTCATGCCGAGGCGCAGGCCGTATTCAACGCCTGTGGAGGAGTGGGCAACGATATCCATCGACTTGATAGCGACAGCGATGGTGATGCTTGCGAAAGCTTGCCCTAAGATGCTTGGGCTCAGGATAAAAAGTCGGGGGTAGAATAGCCATATGCTTAGTTTTTGGGAAAGGAAGATAAATCAAAGAATATACACTGCGCTGGCGCGTGTGGTCCCTTTGGCAACTTTGTTTGTTATTGTCCTGTTGGGCGCTACTGCCTCCGATTTTGCGACCAACTATTGGTTTGACCGCGATAAGGGGCAACAAACAGACGAGGCGGCGTATCCTTCCGACGAGGTCTCTAAAGAGTCCTGTAACGTCATAGGGCTGGAAATCAGAGGATGTGTGCTCACCTATAAGCCCGATAACTATGATGATGCACTCAAACTAAGCGATGACGGCAGTTGCGACACCATTACCTCGTCGGAGGAAATAGCCGGTTATCTAAAAGAAGCATCAAAAGACGAAGATATAAAAGCCGTGTTGATCGAGATAGACTCGCCAGGAGGGATGCCGGTTGCCGCAGAAGAGATAGCGGAGGGCATTAAAACGCTCGGCAAGCCCTCTGTTGCCTGGATACGAGGTACTGGAGCGTCAGCTGCCTATTGGGTCGCTAGTGCCGCTAATACGGTCATAGCATCGGCCAACTCTGATGTGGGCAGTATAGGGGTAACATTTTCCTACGTGGACAATGCGCAACAGAATGCAAAAGATGGCCTCACCTACAACATGCTCTCGGCCGGCAAGTACAAAGATATAGGAAGCCCTGACAAGCCTCTCACTGCCGATGAGCGTTCTTTGATTGAGCGGGACCTCAATATCATTCGTGATAATTTCATCAGTGAGGTGGCGGCAAATCGTAAGCTATCTGAAAGTAAGGTCCGCGCCTTAGCTGATGGCTCAAGTATGCTCGGCGTGGCGGCAAAGAATAATGGGCTCGTAGACATCATTGGCACTCAGGAAGCCGTACACGACACACTCAAGCAACTTCTTGGGGGAGAGGAGCCGGAGACCTGCTGGCCTTAAGGGATGTATTTTATAGAATATATGAAAAATCTCATTCCTAAAAACTTACTTAAGGGATTAATTATTGTTATAGGCACGGTTATCTTTGGTGGTGTAGGGTATTTTTTTGTAAAGACAGCCAACGACTCCTCTCAAGTTATGCCGCAGGAAGAAGTATCAAAAAATAATGTAGCAACGACCACAGAGGACGCCAGTTCTCTATATTTGAAAGAAGAGATTGCTCGTAAAAAACAAAGAGATACAGATAGAAACAAATGTATTGCTGACGCGGAGCGTCAGTATGCTGAATTTAAGGTCCAAAATCCCGGGTGTGCAGGTCCCGGTGTTTTAGGTGCTCGTTGTCTTTCAATAATACCCAGAGTGCAAGAAAATATAGACCGGTGCTACTTCCGATTCCCCAACAACTAGCACGAAGTGCCGGACACCCGATGGCCGTAGTTGTACTTTGGCCAAAAAAGTGCTATACTATAGATAGTTCGTTGAGTTATTAAAACTGTGTCCGGCAGATCCGGACCGTGCATGTCTCTCGAAAGAGTAGGCGACCTGGGAAATCTGCGGGGAGCCACATGACACACACGACTGATTGTCCTAAGACGGTTGGGAGATTTCGTTCAGCGGTCGAGCTGGACTAATTCTCTTAGCCGTTTTTTGTTTGTTGTAGTCGCAACAGCTCCGGCCAAGAGCCATTAGCAAATTACACACAAACACATATGCAGTACACACCACTAATACAAAAAGCGATTCGGTTCGCCACGCAGGTGCACGAGGTTGACCAGAAACAGAAGCGCAAAGGCAAAGACATCCCGTACATTACCCATCCCCTGAGCGTTGGGCTGATCCTTGCCCGCGCAAGCGCAAGTGAGCCGGTTATAGCAGCCGGAATACTCCACGACACGATAGAAGACAGCACCGAGGGTCATAAAGTCACGCAGGATGCCCTGAGCGAAGCATTTGGAGCCGATATAGCCCAACTGGTCGCCAGTGTTACCGAAACCCGCAAGGATCTGCCCTGGGATGAGCGCAAGAAAGAAGCCCTAGAGCACATACAGGAATTCTCCCAAGACTCCCTCCTGCTCAAATCAGCCGACATCCTAGCAAACGCCACGGAGCTCCTGGAGGACCACAAGAAGGACGGAGACGAGGTGTTTGCACGCTTTAACGCGCCGAAGGACAAAATACTCGGGCACTACCTGCAAGCAATAGACGCCATCGTTAAGCGGTGGCCGGAGAGTCCACTTGCCGGGGATATAACCTATCTCGCCGGTCAGTTGGAGCTTATGGTCGCTCCACCACTCCCTGAGCTCTACCTAGACGCAGAGCAACAGAAAATAAGGCGCATAGCGTTAGTCCACTGCGAAGACGACAACTGTGGCTTCGGGGTTGAGTTTAAGCATCCCAATTGCACCTTCTACTTCTGCAAGGAGCACGGCACAGGGTTCAATCTCGGCTTGGCCACTGTGTCTGCGGCAGGTGTTGAATGTGAACTGCACGGCAAGATGGAACGATATGACCTCGGGACGGAGGATAATGTCTGCCCACGCTGTGAGCAAAACACTCTTGCTGTACTCTCGGTTGGGAGATAAGTAGCAGCACAAAAAACGGCGACCGGTTAAGATCGCCGCTTAATGTGAACTGCTATCGCGCCAGCATCTGTATCTGCTGACTCGCCTCCTCTTTCGTCAACTCGCTTATCTGGTTTATGCGTTGCTGACGATCGGTATCGTCCTCGGCGTTGAGCAGTATCAACTACCGCAGGTACGATTTCTGTTTGTCGGTAGCAGGCTGTGATTCCTCGCCTCGTACTGTCTTGTACGCCTCACCGAGCTGCTCCTGGCCTCCTTCGAGCCGGATAATATCGAGGCTCTTGCAGGCGGAGTTAATAGCCGACATAAGTGCGCCATTGAGGCATGAGTACAGGGCCCTATCGATGCCTTTATTGAGCCTTGAGATGGCCGTGGAGCCATGCCCGAGGCCTATAGGTCTACCGTCTAAGCGCAATTCGCATTTGACGGCTACCAAGCCCGGTGTCTTGTTTAGGGCTGTCATGGTTCCAATGTCCGGAGAAAACGTAGCGGAGAGGCTGTAATGGGCTTGGCACAACTTTTCTAGCATCTGTCGGATTGGATTGTGTTCGTCCTGCGTATTCATTGCCCTCTCCTGCGCCTGCTTCACCGGATGCGGTTGAAATGGCGACCGGACCGGGCGGCTTTTGTATTGTGTTTGCATTTTCTAGTATTCTTAACGTAATAATGTTTTGCTGATAGACAACCTCGATGGGAGTGCCTATCTCGAACCCCGCTTTCGTAAGCAAATTGTTTACGATGCGGATCATTGGCTTGCCATTGGTGCTGGGGGCGCGTACAACGGCCATTCTGCGGACCGTCATACAGCTTTCTCCACCTGGCGCTTGTGGAAGAGATTCACTGTGCGCTTTATCTTGCGTACCACTTTGTCGTCTTTGTCTTTCACCTCCACAAAGGTGATGGACTTCAGGGCTTTCTGCCCCTTCTTGACGATGAATCCATACGCTACCCACGAGCTATACGGCATGGCATCTGTGTGGGGGTCAAAGTCCTCTGCGACTTCTTCACCCCACCGCTTTTCTATTTGTTCCTTGACCATCTCGTAGGTCTTTTCGCTACCACGGTATGGACTGGCCAGAATTTCTTTTACACTCCTCATTACATTGCAGGCATAAATACACGCCGCTCCGACTGCGCGACAAAGGACTCTTGTGTTTACTAATTTAAGTCTTCACTTTTCAAGTGGTAAGGGCTTGAGCGGGGGGGTGATTCGGTAAGGGACGTTGGACAATCCCAGGTGGTATTTAAGGCAACCTAGAGACGTTTTTTTCTTACTTTTTAAGTTTATCCAAGGATGGCTGCTTCTAAGCCAACCTCCTATTCGGCGGCCATGGTCAAAGACACCCCGGGGAAGGTCCACCTCAAAATTGCATGGTCACTAAAATTTTCTGCAATTTTTTAGGAGTCACTTTTGGTCTCTAGTATCCTTAGGTTGTGAATCCAGTATATTTAGTTGAGGAGTGCCAGAAGATATCAATTGGGGCCATTAGAAAGGACCTCCGTTTCAAATATGCCGATGATGAAGCTTCCCTTGTTTTTGACGCAGGTGATGGTCATTTACCACAACAAATCATGTTAACCGAGCAGGCCATTACATTCGGCATACGACGCTATTTCGTATGTGCTTGTGGAGCGCGGTGCAATAAGCTGTATCTACCACCAGGCAAGAGAGAATACCGGTGTCGGGCCTGCTACCGGCTACGCTACGAACTTTCTTATATAAACCGCACGTCCAAGCACGGCAGGCTTCTCTATAGGACCAACAGGATGCTCAAACTGGTTGATAAACGAGCCGGTATGAGCCGGGTATTCTATAATGGCCAATATACAAAACGCTTTGATCGCTTTTTAAATCTTTGTGGTCGTGCTGGTCTTGTCGATGTGGTCAATGATGCCGGCAATTTAAAAGCCGCAGTCACATCCCTCTAGATTTAGACGAAGCCAGTATATTATCTGCACCCCGAAATAAGGAACGCTGAAAGCAGAGAGATATGGCCTATGTCGCGCACTTGGGGAAAGATTTGCCAAATTCTCCGAAATGGCCGATTTGCGCCTATTTTTGTAGGGTTCATACTGTTGAGAATGGCAAAGATCCCTCAACCCAAGAAGCCCAAAATAGAGCCTGCAATCTCCGAATCCCGGGGCTCTCTTTGGCGGCGTTGGGATCCGCATATCCATACCCCTGAAAGTGCGCTAGAGAACGGTTTTGGTGGGTGGGACGAGTACATAGACGCTCTGGAGGAGAGGGGTAAAGATGTCGCGGTTATCGGCATTACGGACTACTGCACGCTCGAGGGGTATAAAAAGGTTTTGGAATACCGGCAGGCAGGACGACTCTCTCAGTTCAACATGGTATTCCCGAATATTGAGTTTCGGATTACGCCAGAATTGTCGGGTGGAGGGGCCATCAATCTCCACCTGCTTATTGACCCCAAGGACCCACGCCACGTAGAAGAGACCGAACGTGCACTCCGGCTCCTTACCTGTAAATACGATGGCACCGACTACGCGTGCCACCCAGACGAGCTCAGGCGTCTTGGCACAGCACATGATCCAAAGCAGACTGATCCCCATGGCGCACTAGGACACGGAATCAATGTCTTTAAACCCGAGTTCGGTGTATTTGAGAAGTGGTATGCATCTCAGGCTTGGTTGCGGGAAAATTCAGTAGTAGTCATGGCGAATGGAAAAGATGGACTCGGTGGATTGTCGAAAGATTCCGGCTTTACCGGCGTACGAGAAGAGATGTATAGATTCAGCGACCTTCTTTTTTCTGCAAATCCTACCGATAGAGAATATTTTCTTGGAAAGAAGAGCGATAGTCCCGATGAGGTCGTGCGAAAGCACGGTTCTCTTAAGGCATGTATACATGGATCGGATGCGCACGCGATAGATAAATTATTTGAGCCTGATGGCCAGCGCTATTGCTGGATAAAGGCCGACCCTACGTTTGAGGGTCTGAGGCAGGTCATGGACGAGCCAGAAGATCGCGTCTACATCGGGCCTACAGTACCTACCCCAATCGATGAAAGTAAGATTATTGATTCGATTGAGTTAATTGACGGAGAGGAGTGGTTCAAAGACAGTAGTATCCCACTAAACCCCGGCTTGGTCGGCATCATCGGCGAAAAAGGCTCTGGCAAGACAGCTCTCGCTGAACTCATAGCCTTTGGAGCGAATGCATGGCAAAAGAGCGCCGGTAGTTCGTCTTTCATTGGCAAAGCGCGGCCGCTTATTGGAGAGATGAGCGTCAGGCTAAAGTGGCGAGATGGTAGTGTGTCAGAAGCGATTAAGCTCGAGGATGATCCTTCCGGTGAGCTCCCGAGTGTACGATACCTATCCCAAGACTTTGTTGAGCAACTCTGTTCACAAGACATCTCCGGCGGCCAGCTCATAACGCAAATCGAAGAAGTGATCTTCACCCACATCGAAGAAAGCGACAGGTTGGACACAGCTTCCTTTGAAGAGCTTAAACGCCTCAAGACTGAAACAATCCAGACACGCAAAACGGAGATAAAGGCCCGCATTGCTAAGCTCAATAGCGAGATCGTCGAACTGGAAGATCAGGTAAAAGGCAAGACTGCCAAGCAACAGCAGCTCAAGAAATGTGAGACGGACATCGCGGCCATAGATTTACAGCTACCTACCCTGCAGGGGAGCGTTGACGCGACTGTTGCAAAAGAGATTGAAAAGTTGAGCACACTACTACAGTCGAAAACGACCGAGCTGGCAAACGTGAACCGTAATATACGACTTGTCGAAACTGCACGGGAAGCAACACGCGCTTATGAACAGGGCCTTGGGGAAGCATTTGATGAACTGGAAGAAAAACTAAAGGAAGCCGGTCTTAGTGCAATCGAAATCGACGCCTACTCGCCAAAGCTTAAGACGGGCCGGGAGAAGCCCTTCGAGCGCATTTCCGCAGAACTCACCAGGAATGCTGAAGCACTGCGAGGCAATCCCAAGAAGCTTGTTGCGAAAGGCGAAACCATCGCAGATCTCACAGCACGAATAGCCGAGTCAAAGAAGTTGCTTGCCACGGACGAAAAACAGCGTGAGCGACTACTGGCTCTCCAAGAGCAAAAGACCAAAACTACTGCCGAGAAACAACGCCTCGAAAAAGAAATCGAGAAGATCGATGGCCCTGTTTTGGAGACGCTCACGAAGAAGAGAGCAAGCCGGATGAAGACCTACCTCTCGTACTTTGACCTGCTTGATGCAGAAGCAACCGCATTAAAAGAACTGTACGAGCCGCTAGAGAAAGTAATCGCTGAGGATCCCACTGGGGCAAAAGCAGGCTTTGAGTTAAGCGTACAGCCGGTCGTAACGGGCGAAGAATGGCTGGATGCAGGTAGGAGCTTATTCGATGGTCGTAAAAAAGTTGCCACTCTCCACGATAAAGAAAAAGTAAAGTCCCTCGAGACATCGTTGTACAGTAAGTGGCTACAACGAGACCAGAAAGGAATCGAGGCTGGGCTCATGGCTGTATCGCAAGATATAGCAAAAGAGCCTACCGATATTGACGGTCTTCTTCTTGCACACGCCAACAGAGAAAGTGTCTACGGTTGGCTCTTCAATACCGATCATGTGGGGCTGGAGTATGGGCTCCGATATGGCGGTACCGATTTAAACGTACTCTCGCCGGGTACGCGTGGTATCGTCCTGCTTGTTCTCTACCTGGCTATGGACACGCAAGATAATCGCCCGCTTGTCATAGACCAGCCTGAAGGAAACTTGGATAACTCTTCCGTCTACGAGTCTTTGGTCCCGTTCTTGCGCAAGGCAAAAAAGACACGGCAGATTATTTTGGTGACGCATAACCCAAACCTTGTTATTACTACCGACGCAGATCAAGTTATTGTCGCAAAAGCTGGCAGATCGGAAGGCGCTAAACATCCCACGTTATCTTATGTAGGAGGCTCGCTCGAAAACTCCGGAACGAAAGATGCTATCCGAGAGCAAGCGATACGACTTCTTGAGGGCGGCTCTGTGCCGTTTAAGAAGCGTGGGCGTCGATACGGGTCTTCGGTAGGATAGACATACAGCTAATGAAAAAGAAACCGAACATAAAACTTGAGTACATATACGTTGAGCCTAAGACCGAAGAAGAAGCCGTGTTAGCAGAGGCAAATCTACACAAAGCATATGACATACCTTTCGATGAAACCTTCAGACGGCTCAGAGAAAAAGACCCCGGAGGGATCTGGTCGAATTTTTAGTGATGAGGAGATTCAGGGCTTTGTCGATCTCGGAAACGTGCTAATGGACATACGAAAACGCATGATATCGGAAGGTTGGACGATAAAGGACGGTGTTTTCACCACACCAGACGGGGTGTCGTACACAAAGGAGACCATGCCGCAGTATCACGAAGACCAGAGGAAGAAGCGCAAGGCAGAGTTACAAGCTAAACGGCGACCGCAAAACGGCTAAATACCGTGTTTCCGGACATCGCAATGGTTCGGATGTCGTTCAGCAGTCGCAGCAAACTTAGATACCCTTCGGAATTTTCTGAACCGAGGGGCGCGCTTCGCGCGCTGTATGGGAATTCGGCGAGGAGAGCAAAGGATTTTTTCGGAGTGGCAAAAAGCGCGCGAGCGCGCAGATGGGGGTTCGAGCCGACTTTCAGGAGAAAATCTCTTTTTGCTTCCAGATTTTCTCCTGAAGCGACAATTTCGGCTTGGTTAGCGTCTTTTATGAAGGCACGGCAAAGTTCGAGCCAGCGATTGCCGTTTCGTTCAAAATCC
>DATDXL010000001.1:0-42083 GCA_036517235.1 Minisyncoccota bacterium | reverse complement strand
ATCAGAGCTGGCGAAGCACTGGGAAGGACGGTGGAAGACGGTCTATGGCACCAATACCGATTTTGCCGCACTGCCGATTCCGAAGCCACCAACTCACTTCAAAGCCCGCCTGATTGTTATGCACGAAAAAGGAAACTCTTCGGAGCTTCTCTACCGCGCCAACGAAAAACTGATGGCTGGCACTTGCAACCATTGGAAATTTTCCGGAAGCACCAGTTTGGACGAAGCGGTGCCAAAGCACAACGTCACCGGTACTTTCGGCTGCTGGGTTGCGGATGATGACGAAGCGCCGTTCGGCAAACTTGGTGGCGTCAACGTAAACACTCGCACGGTGCGCTCCCTTGCCCCGTTTGGGCTCCGGACGACTACCTTGCCGGTTCGCCTGGTGCTCGGCGCCGATGTGTTTTTGGAGAACGCTTCCAAGAAGCTCCTGGATCGAGCGGTGGTGACAATGTGCGCCGAATCGGAAACCGCAGACGGTGGCGTGCCGCGCGTGGACTTCGGCGATGGCGGGGTGAAGGTCGACGGCTGGTCTCTGGGCCATGCCTGTGATTTCGTGCGGTTTCGTCCCACAGTTTACCTTCCTTCTTAACCCTTGTACTCTTCACACGTGCACCTTGAGCAATCAGGGTGCATTTTCTATACTAACGTTGACTGTGCAGTCGGTCCGCTAAAGCGTATGGCGATTGGTCACACACAAAGAAACTGCTTGCCTTGTTCCATACCATGATCGGAGTACCCCGAGTGGGACACAGAGAATTTTGTGAAATATTCTCGGAGATACGGACGGAATGAGGTAAAACGAATCGCAGACGGTAACGTGCCGAACGTGAACTTCAACGATAGCAAGGTGAAGGTCAACGACTGGAATCTGGACAATGCCAATGATAACGTGCGGTTTCGTCCCGAAGTTTCTCGCATCAAAGGAGCTTTCACGCTCCTTTTTGCGTGTAGGTTATCCAACCATTTGTCATCTTTGATATCTCTACCATTTTCTCTGCGATGCGCAGATAGGTCTTTTCATCCACAATCCCAAGTTCGCATTCTGTGCGCCAGATATTCTTCAGTACTTCTGTTGTTAAGCGAAGTTCCACGAGCGTTTCCGTTTTTTCCTTTCTTGGTCTATATGCGGCTTCTATGGAACATGAGAGAAGTTTGAAACATTTCCTTTCAACTTCCGCGTGAATGCCTAGCTTATCGCCCTTCGGCAGTTTCTTACCGATGCGGTAAATCTCCAAATGCAGCATTCTTATCGCATGTATAATCGGTAGGGTGTCGTTGGGGGGGGGTCATCATAGTATTAGTTTTTGTGATGTAATCTCACTTCCAAATCTTTTTGCGGCTTGGCGCGAGTTTGCCAGAGGAAAACGAAAGAAATCGGACATTGCGGCATTTGAACTTACTCTTGAGGGTGAGCTCTTCGCCCTCCATGAAAGTCTAGCACAAGGGACATGGAAGCCCGAGCCATACGTATCTTTTTTCGTTCGTGATCCTAAGTTGCGTCGTATCCATAAAGCGAGTGTCAGAGACCGAGTGCTCTTTCAAGCAGTGTATCGAAGGCTCTACGGCGTTTTTGACCCGTCGTTTATCCACGACTCCTATTCTTCCCGAAACCTAAAGGGTACCCATGCAGGCGTAGAACGTCTCCAGATTTTTGCTCAAAAGGTTACTTCAAATTTTCGACGACAGGGTTATGTGCTCAAATGTGACATCAAGAAGTTCTTTGATTCAATAGACCACCATATTCTTCTTTCACTCATCCGCGAAAAGGTAGCCGACGAGAGGCTATTCGGGCTCGTTGTGCATATCGTCAGGTCTTTTGAGACGAGCAGTGGAAAGGGTTTACCGCTCGGCAATGTCACGAGCCAGTTGTTTTCCAACATTTACCTTAACGAGCTCGACCAGTTCATAAAGCACAGACTCAGACAGAAATACTATATCCGCTACTGCGACGATTTTGTGTTTATTTTTTCCGATGACCCGTCGCTTACAGAAATACTACGATATATCGTAGTATTTCTGCGCGAACGATTATTTCTCTCGCTTCATCCGGTGAAAATAGAGATTAGAAAATTAAGGCAAGGCGTTGATTTTCTCGGATACGTCGTTCTTCCGCATCGGACAGTTTTAAGGACAAGAACAAAGCACCGCATGCTTTCGTGTGTGAATGGAAAGAACCTTCCGTCGTATCTTGGAATGCTATCTCATTCCAAAGCCAAAAGGCTGGAGCTTATAGTAAGAAAGAAGCTGGAAGCACCAAGCCCAAAGTCCTAAAAAAGTTTGCCAGAGTTATTTCTGCTCCGCGAGAAAAGAGAGGACTTTTTGGCGCAGGAGGACGCGCTCGACGTAGAGCGCGGCGGTTTCTTTTTTGGCTTCCGGGTTGTGTTCCAGCAGGTGTTTGGTTTCTCGCTCCACTTCATCATGAGGCACGGTGAGGTTTTCAGCTTTGGCGATTCTGGGGAAGAGCAGTTCGAATTTCGCCCGTTTCTCGGCGTTGTCGCGCCACCCCTCTCGCAGTTCCTCTTTCGTTTTGTTCACCCGCTTAGCATACTCCTCAAGGGATACTCCCATGCGGCTCATTTCATGAGCGAACTCCGATTCTATCTGGTCGATCTCTTCTTCTATGAGCGCCGCAGGCAAGGATACGGTCATTTTTGATACGAGAGCCTCTACGATTTCAAGAGTTCGTTTTTCTTTTGCCCGATTCTTTTTGTCCTCAAGCAGGTCTTTTTTCAGTTTTGTCTTGAATTCTTCAAGATTCGCGAATCCGCCGAGTTTTTTTGCCTCTTCGTCGTTTAGCTCGAACGATTTAATTTCTCCAGCGGCCTTCTTTTCTTGAGAGAGTATTTTTTCTATACGTGTAAGCGATTCTTTGAATTCACTCTCGGTGATTTCCGTTGGCTCAATTTTTTTACGGTTAATGGTGGCTGCAATCTCTTTGTAATCGGGTGTAGTTATTTCAGGTACTACGCTTACCGTAAGTGTAAATCGGAGGGGGTTGCCTGGTGCAAGTGTGGTTATTGCTATCGATGGTTGGCCTACGAATCTAAGCTTTTTTTCGGATATGATGGAAAAGGTAATGATGTTGATCGCCTTTTCCGCGGCTCTCTCGAGAAGCGCCATTTCTCCAATTGTAGCAATCACGTTTTTTTCAGGAGCCTTTCCTTTACGGAAACCCGGAAGCTCAGTTTCGGCTACTGTGTTTTTGAGTATCTCTTTGCGGTAGGTTTCGAATGTCTCAACAGAGATTTCAACCGCAAACTCTTTTAGGGAGTTCGGTAACTCTTTTTCGCTTACTATGGTGTAGTTATCTTTTGTCCTAGCGGGCATAAGTCTCGCTAGTGTACGGGCAGTTTAGTATCTCGTCAAACGGGAAAGAAAAACCCTCTCAGTCCAACTGAGAGGGTTTTCGGAGCATTATAAGATTTTACTGTGTGAGTTCTGCTCCCATCAAGTCGACATCACGGTCGATGCTTTGAATGGCTGTTGCGGTAAGATCTGCGTTGATATTCTCGATACTGTCAGAAGAGCTCAGCGGCGGCGTGCTCGTATCTTCCGGCGATTGTCGATTGAGCTGTGCTCCCCAGAAGTAGAGGGCGCCGATGACGAGGACGATAACGATGATGATAATGCCGACAACCGGTCCGACCGATTTCTGTTTCGCGGATGGCATTACTGGTGGTATTTGGTTTGATTGGTCCATGGTGATTTTTTTACTTTTTAAAAAGATTATGGTGACGCTGGGGTTGTGGTGCTTGGTTTTATGTTCAGACCCGGTTTTATCGAGTTAATGACATCAACAAGAGCTGCGTGCGCGGCGCGTACCTTCTCGTGAGCCTGCTCTATAGCTTCTTTCACTTGCTCGAAGGCGGCCTTGGGATCTTCCGATGCTAGCATCGTTTCTACGAATGTTTTTATCGTACCGACTGCAGTTGTTGCTTCCTCGATCTTTGTCTTGGCGACCGCAAGTTTGGTTCGTGCTTCTGTTACCGACACTCCTTCGCCTACGAGTTTGTCAAGGCGTGTGCTGAGACGATTGGCGATATTCTCGAGTCTCTCGAGTGTTTGAGTTAGATTTTTAACGATGCGCTCTGAATACGATCGTATCAAATTCTTTCTTTTATCCTCGAGCCGATTTTTTACGTCAGCTCTTTTTTCTTGAATATTGGTTTTTACCTCCTCCCTTTTCTCCTGCATTTTTTCGCGCGGAGTTCCTGTTGTATTCGTTACCTGCGCTGACGCGGATGCCGCGAAGAACATGAGTCCCAAAACACCAACAGTTACTGCAGTGATACCAGAATATTTTTTCATTGAGTGAATATGATTAGCTACGATTAATAAAGAAAACAGATTTCTTTGTTGCCGTCGCTCGTTCGGGAAAGAAGAAAAAAGATTTCTTCTTTCCACTCATTCGCTAGGCAATAAAGCCTTTGTATTCTGCCGCTCATTATACCCAACGCCCTTTAGTGGACGCAAGAGTATCTAAGATGAAAGGGATGGTCGAGAGGAGGACGATGAGACTACTTCGCTAGGAATCCAACAAGCAGTAGGGCTACAATATTCAATATCTTTATCATCGGATTGATAGCTGGCCCAGCAGTATCTTTGTACGAATCGTCGTCACCCGCTGCGGGTTCCTCCTTGAGAACCCACGGTTCTCAACGCTCGCAGACTCGTTGCTCTCCTGTACGGGAAACTCCCGTTTCCCGACCCCTTCCCAGACCCTTACAAAGATACCTTATTTAGCAAGAAAACCTACCAATAGTAACGCTACGATGTTTAATATCTTAATCATGGGGTTTATCGCTGGCCCAGCCGTATCTTTGTACGGGTCTCCTACCGTGTCGCCGGTGATGGCCGCTTTGTGCGCGTCAGAACCCTTTCCTCCAAAATTTCCTGCCTCGATGTACTTCTTCGCATTATCCCATGCACCGCCTCCAGATGTCATAGAAATGGCGACGAATAGCCCTGTGATGATGGAGCCGACGAGCAATCCGCCCAGCGCCACAGGTCCAAGCGTAAAACCGACAATGATCGGCGCGAGCACTGGTATAAGAGCAGGAAGCACCATTTGTTTGATTGCGGCACCGGTGACTATATCAACTGCTCGCGCGTAATCCGGTTTCGCCTTGCCCTCCATGATGCCTTTTATCTCTCTGAACTGTCTTCGCACCTCATTGACGACTTCTCCGGCGGTTTTTCCCACCGCTTCCATCGCGAGAGCTGCGAAGTAGTAGGGGAGAAGACCTCCTACGAAAAGTCCCACGATGACTTTGGGGTCGCCAAGGGCAAAGACCAGTTCTTTTCCGAGAGAAGCAAATTCTTGCGTGTACGCGGCAAAAAGCACAAGTGCTGCCAATGCCGCAGAACCGATAGCGTAACCCTTAGTTACCGCCTTGGTTGTATTTCCTACCGCGTCAAGGGGGTCGGTGACATCGCGCACTTCTTTAGGGAGTTCTGCCATTTCAGCGATACCCCCCGCGTTGTCGGTGATAGGTCCATACGCGTCAATAGCGACGATGATGCCCGCCATCGAGAGCATCGACATCGCGGCGATCGCGATACCATAGAGACCTGCCACGTGGTAGGTGATAAGAATTCCCGCAACGATGGTAATCAAAGGCAAAGCAGTTGCTTTCATGGAAACCGCAAGCCCCTGGATGATGTTTGTGCCATGCCCAGAAAGTGATGCCTTGGCTATAGACTGTACCGGTTTATATTTTGTTGAGGTGTAATATTCAGTAATGATGACGAACGCTGCGGTTACGAGAAGTCCCACGAGCGCGGCGATGAAGAGGTTGGTCGTTGTGTAGAGGCCATTTCCCTCCATGAGGACTTTAGTGAGAGGATAAAAGGAAATTGCAGAGAGGATACCGGCAGCGATAAGACCCTTGTAGAGCGCTCCCATGATGTTTTGACTCTTGCCGAGACGGACGAACCACATTCCAATGATAGAAGCGATAATGGCGGTTCCGCCAAGGGCGATCGGATAGATGATTGCTCCGGCAAAGTTTGGGAAGATAAGGTGACCGAGAAGCGCGGTTGCAACCAGGGTTACCACGTAGGTTTCAAAAAGATCGGCTGCCATACCCGCGCAGTCACCGACGTTGTCACCGACGTTGTCAGCGATGACGGCAGGGTTCCTGGGGTCATCCTCGGGGATCCCCGCTTCCACTTTCCCAACGAGGTCAGCGCCGACGTCAGCTGCTTTGGTGAAAATGCCACCTCCAAGACGAGCGAATACTGAAATGAGGCTTGCCCCAAAGCCAAGTCCGATAAGAGATTTTACATCTCCCGTAATCGCATAAAATCCGGCGACACCAAGAAGTGCCAATCCCACGACAAGGAGTCCTGTCACGCTTCCGCCCAGAAATGCGAGCAAGAGCGCTGGGGCAAGTCCCTGGCGTGCGGCTTCCGCGGTACGCACATTCGTGCGCACCGAGACGTTCATGCCAATGTAGCCCGCAAGCGCACTGAAGCATGCTCCGATAATAAATCCAAGCGCCACGCGCAGATCCAGTGCTGCCCATAAGATGATGAAAAGGACGAGAGCGATGGCTCCGATGGTCTTATATTGTCGGTTGAGGTATGCTTTCGCACCCTGGCGTATCGCATCAGATATCTCTTGCATGCGGGCATTACCGGGGCTTCTCTTGAATATGGTACGTGCTAGCAGCAAGCCGTACACAATAGCCACTACGGCGGCGATGAGTGCAAAGAGCATGAAAGGATTGCTGATGTTCAAAAACAGTTGGTCCATGGTGATCTTCAAACGTTAATTATAATGGCACATTCATTACTTGTTTCGCTTGTCTGCACAAGAAAGCCTCGTTGGCGAATGATTTCACATAGTACTCACTTGCCCTTATTCTTGCAACAGTCATTTTTTGTTTTTAGGGAACGACAAAAAGAAGCCAGGGGTATGGGCACGTCTACTTCCCTTTTTCCTTTTTTTTCTTTTTCTCAGATTTCTCTTCGGTAGCGACGGTTTTTTCTGTTTTTTGGGTCTCCTCAGGAGTTGTCTCTGCGACTGCCTCGGCTTTTTCTGAGTCATCCTTTTCTTCAAGATTTTGATCCGATTGGATATCAATACGCCAACCCGTGAGCTTTGCCGCAAGGCGCACGTTTTGTCCTCCTTTGCCGATGGCGAGCGATTGCTGATCAGTGGCGACAGAGACTTTTGCCTGTTTTGCTTGCTCGTCGGTGATCTCCACAGAGATCACGCGCGCAGGCGAGAGGGCATCTTCTATGAATTGTTTCTGATTCTCTGACCACTCGATGATGTCTATTTTTTCTCCACCGAGCTCAGACATGACGGTTGACACACGAACACCCCGCTGGCCCACGAGAGAGCCTACCGGGTCGATGTGTTGATCGTGCGATACTACGGCTACTTTCGAGCGAGATCCTGCTTCACGCGCGATTGCCTTTATCTCTACCACCTTGCTTGCGATTTCGGGCGTCTCAAGGGCGAAGAGCTGTTCCAGGAATTTGGGGTGTGAGCGCGAGAGCTTAAGGAAAATACCCCTAGGCGTCTCATCTACCTTGAGGAGATACGCGCGGATGCGCTCACCTTGCTTGTAGCGTTCCCCAGGAATTTGCTCCTCGTAGGGGAGTACAGCGCTCGCGCGACCCATATCCACGAAGAGATTGCCGCGTTCGATTCTCTGGACGGTTCCGGATACGATCTCTCCTTCGCGTTTGCCGAACTCTTCCATCACGGATATCTTCTCGGCCTCACGGATTTTTTGGATTATCACCTGTTTCGCAGTTTGAGCCGCGATTCTTCCATAGTCAGACTTTTCTTCCAGAGGAAACACAAGCTCGTCGTCTACTTTCACCTCGGTTTTCATTTTTTGAGCATCCTCAAGTAGAATGTGATGTTCTGGATTGAAATGGATCTTTTCAGTATCAGAGGTTTGCGGAGATGCGAGCTCTTCTCCCTCAGGCGCATCCTCATCGGGCATAAGCACGGTGCTCGGATCAACAACCACTTTCACTTGGAAAAAGTCTGTTTTGCCGGAATCGGGATCGAACTTTGAGCGTATGATCTGCCCTTTCTTCCCATACTCTTTTTTGTATGCTGTTGCAAGAGCAATCTCTATTGCCTCGATCACTTTTTCACGGGCAATCCCGCGTTCTTCTTGCAGTTGATCTAGAACTGATTTTATGACTTTGAGATCGAATAACATGGATTTCTTGTTGTTAGTAAAAAAGTTCGCCGGAAGGCGAACATTCATGGATACCAGTATACTCATGGCGTTTTTTCTGTCAAGGCCCCGGTAGGTACCCAGAAAAAGGTCGCAGCGGTATCCCCCGTCAGTTTTTTGCTCCGAATAATATAGGGGACGAGGGCTTTTTATTGCGATATACTTAGGAGTACATTCTCCTCTGGGAGTCCTATGTTTATCGAGAAAAAACAACTAAGAGATTTTGTCCTTGATTCAGGGCTTGTTTCTCAAGCTGATTTTGCAAAAGCAGAGAAGGAGGCCGAAAAAAGCGGTGTTTCTCTGGGTGAAGAACTGGTACGCCAAGGAAAGATCTCCGAAGATGATCTACGTCGCATGCAGGCGTACGTTTTGGGGATTCCCTTTGTCGACCTCCGAGGCCAGAAGGTGGATTTTGAAGTTCTTTCGCTAATCCCTGAGCCCATCGCACGTACCAATAACATTGTGTCATTTAGAAAGGATGAGAAAGGACTCGAGGTAGCCATGCTCGATACGTCGGACCTTGGTGCTATCGATTTCGTAAAAAAGAAAGTGGGCCTAAAAATCTTGCCTCGCTTGACGAACACCGAGTCTATCAAGCACGTGCTTCTCCAGTACCAGAAGTCGCTCAAGGCGGAATTCGGTGACATCATCAAAAAAGAAGCGACCTCTATCAAGGCTGTCCATGAAGGTGTGGATACGGTATCCGAAAAAGACCTGAAGAAGATGGCTGAGGATCTCCCCGTGGTACGCATCGTCGATACGCTTTTGAAGCACGCCATTATACAGAACGCGTCCGATATCCATATGGAACAGGGGGAGCACGAGGTGGTAGTGCGTTACCGCATCGATGGGATCCTGCACGATACGATGGTGTTGCCGAAACACGTCGGCCCGTCTCTTGTGGCCCGCATCAAGGTGCTCTCTAATCTGCGCCTTGATGAGAAGCGCCTTCCTCAGGACGGGAGGTTTAAAGTGGAAACCGATACCGACAAAGTCTCTTTTCGCGTTTCTATTCTTCCGACCTATTTTGGAGAAAAGATCGTCATGCGCCTTCTCAAAGAAAACTCAACGGGATTTACGCTCGAAGGCCTCGGTTTCCACGGAAAAGCCATCGAGGATATCCATGAATGTCTCAAACGCACGACCGGGATGATACTCTCCTCGGGTCCTACCGGCTCAGGTAAGACGACAACGCTCTACACCATGCTCGATATTTTGAATACTCCTAATGTCAACATCTCCACTATTGAAGATCCGGTTGAGTACCAGATGAAGAGGATCAACCAGTCTCAAGTGAAACCGGAGATAGGATTCACGTTCGCCTCGGGTCTTCGCTCGCTCGTACGCCAGGATCCCGACATCATCATGGTAGGTGAGATCCGCGACAATGAAACGGCATCGCTAGCGGTCAACGCTTCGCTCACCGGACACCTCGTGCTTTCTACCATTCATACCAACTCGGCAGCTGGCGCTATTCCTCGTCTCCTTGATATGAAAGTGGAGCCGTTTCTCCTTGTCTCGACCTTGGATGTCGTCATCGGCCAGCGATTGGTACGCCGTCTTACAGAGAAGGGACGTCAGAAATATGTTATGACGAAAGATGAGTTAGCAACTCTGGGCAAGTCTGTAGACCTCGATAGAGTTCTCGGGTTTTTGAAAGAAGAGAAAATCGTTGAAAAAGGGCAAACATGGGAGAAGATCGCTTTCTATAAACCCTCCGGTTCCGGCGAGAATGTTGATGATAGTTTCCACGGACGTGTTGTCATCCACGAGGTATTGCGAGTAACCCCTACCATCAAAAATCTCATCATCAAGGGGGCTGCTTCTGATGAGATAGAGGTTCAGGCGAAGAGGGAGGGCATGATGACGATGCTTGAAGACGGGATCTTTAAAGCCGTTCAAGGCGTTACAACGCTTGAGGAGGTGCTGAGGGTGATAACGGAGTAGGGTTAAGGGGATAGCGTATAGGGTATAGGTAAAGAAAAAATAATGAAAAAAAGATATTGGTTGAGAGGAGGAATATTGGGAGTGGTGATTTCATTTATAGGTGTTTTCCTTTTCAACTCCTGGCTTTCTGGACAAACCGTATGTACCATCGGAAGTTCCAATTGTTCCTTTTTCGTAAACACTTTCCAGCAAAATTATCAAAAATACTTTTTCATTTTTATTGTGCCTGGTGTGGTTGCAGGTGTTATTCTCGGTTGGCTTTACGGCAAAATCAAAAACCGAAGAAAGCTTCAAGCCATAAGCCAGAAGCCCTAAGCTTTTCAAAATGCCTTTATTTCATTTCAAAGCTGAAAAGACATCGGGGGAAGTATATGAGGGAGAACGCTCCGCTCTTGATAAGTTCGCCCTCTATCACGATCTGAAAAATGAGGGTGATATTGTCGTATCCGTTGAGGAAATAAAAGAAAAATCGGCAACAAAATTATTTTCTATTTTCGACATAGTCAACAGGGTATCGATGCGCGACAAGATATTGTTTGCACGCAACCTCGGGTCGATGCTCGAGGCAGGCCTGTCTCTTGGGCGGGCTCTTTCCGTGATAGAACGTCAGGCTTCAAAGAAGAGCACAAAAGATGTCGTGCAGTCTATATCGGCGGAGATAACACGTGGGCAATCGCTCAGTGAGGCACTCAAAAAATACCCGAAGGTTTTTTCCCGACTCTTTGTTTCTATGGTCACGGCTGGTGAAGAATCGGGAAGCCTCCCTAAGTCTCTTAAGATGGTTTCAGATCAAATGAGGAGTACCTACCTCCTGCAGAAGAGAATACGTGGTGCGATGATCTATCCGGGGATCATTGTGTGTGTCATGGTCGTCATCGGGATTTTGATGCTGGTGTATGTGGTCCCGACCCTCACGCAGGTTTTTTCGGAGTTGACGATACAGCTGCCTTGGAATACAAGGATGCTTATCTTCCTGAGCGAGACATTCAAGAATCACAGTATTCTCACGGTGCTTTTCCTTTTGGGGTTGGTGGCGCTCTTTTCATGGGGTCGCAGGACCAAAGCCGGGAAGCGGTTACTGGATACTGTCGTACTGCGTCTGCCTGTTATCAAAACAATAGTCCGTGAATCCAATTCTGCGCGGATGGGAAGAACCCTCTCCTCTCTGCTTTCAAGCGGAGTTGAGGTCGTCCAGTCTATAGAGATAACTGCCGAGGTGGTTCAGAACTCCTTCTTCAGAGAAGTGTTAGACGAAGCTAAGGTGAGATTAGGAAAAGGGGAGGTCTTGTCAAAAGTATTTTCGGAGCACGCAGATCTTTACCCAGTCTTTGTGGCAGAGATGACGAGTATCGGAGAAGAGACGGGGAAACTTGCGGAAATGTTGGGGAATATCGCCGATTACTATGAAGAGGAGGTGTCACAGAAGACCAAAGATCTTTCCACTATCATCGAGCCGGTGCTAATGATCCTCGTTGGCTGCGCGGTCGCGTTTTTTGCTCTCTCCATCCTCTCCCCGATGTACTCGCTTGTAGATACTATCTAACTACCATGGACCCAAAAGCTCTGTACCGAGAAAGAGGTTTCACCCCGTCACTAGAAAATGGCATTGTGGCCGAGGGGCATTCAAGAGTTTACCTAGATTCTACCGTGGATGCTTTTTGCAAGACTTTTTTTCTCGCTTCCAAACAACGCCACAAAAATGCGATACCATTTTTCAGTGCGGGGTTCACCCCGATAGTAGATTTTGGCATCGCGCCGACCTGCCCGCGCGCCGCGCGCAGGCAGGAGGCGCAGGGCACGCGCCCAATGCCAAAATTCACTATGGGGTTTAGCATAATAGAGATACTCGTGGTGGTCGTTGCCCTCTCTTTCGTGTCGACCATTTTGTTCACGTCTTTCTTTAGTGCCAATAGTTCGCAGGCGCTAGAGAAAGATGCGGCTATCGTTGCCGCGGCTTTTGAAAGGGCACGGTCGCTGACGCTCTCCTCTTCGCAAGATCAACGCTATGGGGTGCATGTGGAGGCTAATCGTGTCAGCGTCTTTCCTGGAGATTCGTACGATGCAAACAATCCTGCTAATCGTGTCGAAGTCCTCAATCCCCTTGTTACCATTTCGGCCCACGAGTTCGCAGGCGGTGGTGACAATGTCGTCTTCAAGCGGTTGACAGGTGAAACAGATAATACGGGAACACTCACCGTTTCACTTATTGCCGATCCTTCTCGTTTCTTCACCATTTCCATACTAGGCACGGGTATCATTGAGACATATTGATATGCGAAACCCACTTTTTAAAAAAGGGACAACTCTTGTGGAGGTCATTGTTGCGGCGGCCATACTTGTGCTCGTGGTGCTCAGTCTTGTCTCCGCATACCTATTTTCCTTGCGCGAAGGCCTCGGTGTCACACAGCGCGTACAGGCAGCGCTTCTTGCCGAAGAGGGAATAGAAGCGATGAAGTGGTTGAGGGATGGCGGATGGAGCACAAACATCACGCCGCTTTCTCCTGGGAGCACCTATTATCTTGTGGCGACGAGCAGTGTCTGGCAAGCGACGACGTCTCCGTCGATGCTCTTCGGAAAATTCCAGCGCACGATGACGTTATACAATGTGAATCGAGACACAAACGGTGACATCGTGTCATCGGGGGGAGTCCTTGATGCGGGAACAAAGAAGGTGGTGGTGACGGTATCCTGGTTTTCCGCAGGTGGCACTACCACGAGAACGATCTCAACCTACCTTACCAATCTATTCAGCGACTGAACCCATGATTTTAAAGAATAATAGAGGCTTCAGTCTTATAGAGATGCTCATTTATCTCACCGTGCTCACGCTTTTTTCCGTGCTTGTCGTGGGACTTATCGTCGCAATGATGACGTCGTACCGTAAATTAGTGCTTGCTCGCACTATTGCGGACTCCGCTATCGTTTCTATGGAGCGAATGAGCCGTGAGATACGAACCGCTACTGACGTTGATCTCTCGGGGAGTCAATTTGACGTCAGTCCCGGATATATCCGACTCAATACGACCGATGATAACGGTCTGCTTCAGACGATATCCTTCAAGCTCGAGTCGGGCCGCATCAATGTATACAAGAATGACGTACTTGTAGGTCCGCTGACTCCTTACCGTGCGACTACGACCGTGTTGGTATTCCGTCGCTACGTCGGTAGCCGTTCCAAAGCGGTTGGTATCGAGATGGCCGTTGAGGCGGAGCATGGTAATGACGTACGTTCCGAGTTGTTTCAGACCACGATCCTTTTAAGAAACTCCCTCTAACCATGAAAATTTGTTTTAAACGACGAAACTACAGAGGAGGACAGGCGATGCTCGGAATTGTACTGCTCTTTCTCTTCCTTTCCTCAACGATCGCATTCGGTATTTCACGTGCCGTCTATTACCAGTTGCGGTCGGCAATAGATCTTGGACAATCTCGCTCAAGCTATTATCTTGCTGAAGCGCTTGCTGAAGACACAGCGTACCAGCTCATCAAAGGCTTCCCCGTGAGTTCCAATCCGACCCTTTCACTTGATGGCAATACCGCCTCGGCGCAGGTCGCTGATATCGGTGGGAGAAAAGTGATAACTTCAAATGGAGATTGGGCAGATCTTTTCAGGACGGTTAGACTTTCTATTACGTACGGTACCGTCGGTTCATTTTTCTACGGCGTACAGGTTGGCGAGGGTGGATTGCGTATGTACAATTCCTCGTCCATATCAGGTAACGTGCACTCGGCGGGAACTATTGAAGGAAAGGGGAATATCATTCGGGGTGATGTTATTTCTGCTGGGTCTGGCGGGCTCATCGATAATATTCATGCAACCAGTTCTGCTTATGCTCACACTATCCGGAATTCGCAGATTGATAAAAATGCTTACTATATGACACTCACTAATACTTCCGTAGGTGGAACGAGCTATCCCAATAGTCCCGACCAGGCAACGTCATCACTTCCCATCTCCGACGCCCAGATTGACCAATGGGAGACCGATGCCGCGTCAGGGGGGAGTGCTACGTGTTCGGGTGGTACTTACACGATTGACGCGAACACAATGATCGGGCCAAGAATAATTCCCTGCAATCTTGCGATATCAGGCAATCCTACGATTACGCTTGCCGGCGCACTCTTGGTTATAGGAAATATTTCGATACAAAATAACCCAATTATTCGCGTAAGTTCCTTGTACCCGAATGCAACGATTCCTGTTATTGCGGACAAGCTATCTGATCGCGAAGACTCGAGCAAGGTATCAATCGATAATAGCCCCGTGTTCCAAGGGAGCGGAACCAATTCCTATATTTTGATGATTTCTCGAAACAATAGCGCTGAATATGAAGGGACGGTGCGAGCCATCCAAACGCAGAATAATGTGGGGGGCGAGTTGCTCCTGTATGCGCCGCACGGGCATATTGAATTGCTCAACTCGGTAAATTTGCGGGAGGTAACGGCGTATAGACTCACACTTAAAAACAGTGCGGAAGTAATATACAAAACCGGGCTTGCAAACATCTTATTCCAATCTGGCCCGTCGGGTGGTTTCAACATCGTCGATTGGCGGGAGGTAGAGTAACCGCAAGTGCTATAATAGGTTTGCCTCTTCCTTTATTGAGGTTTTCTGATTTTTTGGATGAAACGACGTAGTCACATAATAGTTGGCAATTGGAAAATGAATCCGCGCACCCCCGAAGACGCGAGGCTTATTTTTTCTAAGATAAAACGGACTGCGTTGTGTCTGCGAAGGACAGATGTCGTGGTATGCCCCTCATATATCCATCTCTCTGCATTAGCCAAGCTTGCGTCGAGGACGTGGGTTTCTCTTGGGGTTCAGGATGTATTCTGGGAGAGCGATGGTTTTTTCACCGGGAAGGTCTCCGCGGCAATGGCTAAGAATGCAGGTGCAGAATACGCTATCGTAGGTCACTCGGAAGCACGAAAACTAGGAGATACCGATGACATGGTAGCTCTTAAACTTGAATTTGTCTTACGCGAGAGGATGACCGCCATCGTTTGCGTGGGGGAGAAGGAGCGCGACCGCGATGGGCGGTTTTTCGAGGAGCTTAAAGGCCAGATACTCGCGAGTCTTGCCCACGCTCCGCGAGGATTTTTGGCAACGTCGACGATAATTGCATACGAACCGCTTTGGACTATCGGCAGGAGCAATTTCCAAGCCATGAAACCCAGAGAGGTTCATGAAACCTCGATTTTTATCCGCAAGGTCATCAACGACACGTTTGGAGCCGAAGCATCAGAACTGCCCATCCTCTACGGAGGTTCGGTTGCCCCTGAAAATGCGGCAGCTCTTGTGCACGATGGAGGGGTGGAAGGGCTTTTGGTGGGGAGGCAAAGTCTAGACCCGACTGCTTTTTCTCAAATCATGAAGACTGTCGACGCAAATTATGCAAAACGGTAGTGTGAAATCGATTGAGGAAGCAAAGCTCTCACCGGGACAAAGAGTGCTTCTACGACTTGACCTCAATGTCCCCTGTAAAGGCGGAAGAGTGGAGAATGATTATCGAATAAGGCGCTCGCTTCCGACGCTCGAATACTTGGAGAAATGCGGTTGTCGAACGGTCATTCTCAGTCACCTCAACCCTGGATCAGGCGAGTCGCTCTCTCCTGTGTATCACTACCTCAAGACTCGTTTTTCTGTCTCATTTGCATCTACGCTTGATAGCGCACATGAATTGAGCGGCTCTCTTCAGAATGGCGCTTTCATTCTTGTCGAAGACATCCGGCGTGAGAAGGGGGAGAAAGAGAACGATGAGGGATTCTCGAAACGACTTACGAGTCTCGCTGATGTTTTCGTCAATGACGCTTTTGGGGTATCTCATCGAAAACATTCCTCTATTGTGGGTGTTCCCAAATTTCTCCCATCCTTTGCAGGTTTTTTATTACAGGAAGAAATACAGGGGTTGACGCCGGCGCTTCATCCGCCGAAAGGTTCTCTCTTTGTGCTTGGGGGTGCGAAATTCGAGACCAAGCTTCCCTTGCTCCTGAAATTTTTGGATAGGTATGAACGTGTATTTGTCGGAGGTGCGCTCGCGAATGACATATTTCATGCAATGGGGCTCGAGGTGGGGACCTCGCTCGTGAGCACTATCGCTCCTAATCTTAGTACGATCATAAATCGTCCCAATCTGCGTATCCCTCTTGATGTATTGGTCCAACGAGAAGGGGAGGAACATGCGCTCGAGCCGGAAAAAGTGAAGATGTCTGACCGTATCGTAGATGCAGGGCTCAAGACCGTAATGCTCCTGGAACAGTTTGTCAGCGAATCCTCGTTTGTTCTCTGGAACGGTCCCCTCGGTGTTTACCAGGAGGGCTTTGTCGTAGGTACGCATCAGTTTGCGAAAGCAATGATACGAAGCAAGGCAATATCGGTTGTCGGCGGGGGCGATACGATAGCTGCTATCGAGGACTTGGGGCTCATGGAGAAGTTTGGGTTTATTTCAACGGGGGGCGGTGCGATGCTCGACTTTCTAGCCAACGAAACCCTGCCTGGTATAGAAGTTTTGAAGAAATAACCTTTCTGCGGTATTTTCCTTCGCGATTACCTAAAACCTTGCGATGTTGTTACCGGCACGTTGTGCTTTTACGACTGGCTTGTTACGATATATCGTAACAAATCACTCGTTTTTCTTTTTATGCCTCATGTATCGAAACACGCGGTCAATCTCCAAACCCTTCGTGCTATGGAAGAAAAGATGACGTTGTTGCTCACTGAATATAGTGATAAGACTCGGCACGTCTTGGTCAATGAACTGCTTACCCCTACGGAGCGTACCATGTTGGCAAAACGAATTGCCCTAGTTTTTCTTATTGAACAGAATGCTCCGACGAGGAAAATCTGTCGTCTCCTCAAGATGAGTCCGTCTTCAGTTGCGCGGTTTCAGGTGAAGGTAGAGCGTGGGACATTTTCTAAAACGATGGAATGGATACAACGTTCGCGTACTCCAATCATTATTAAAATGCTACTGCAGTTAGCATCTATACCCTTTACGGCGCAACGGAGGTCACTCAAGCAATTACTGCAGGAACTCTAGTGAGGCATGGTGTTACACTGACATGGTTTTTTTCTCAGAGTTGTTACGATATATCGTAACAACTCGTTGCCAATGATTTGCAGTCTGAATTAAAGGGCCGAGTGGATTTTTTCGGCATTTCCGACAAAATCATTCTTATCTCCTTTTACCTTATCGTTGGGAAACACCCAAATATGGGCATGGGGGACTTCGTCACCGACGATTTTTGAGAGTATCCAGTCGGTGTCAAACGCTTTTCGCTGTGCTTGCGCGATGTTTCGCACAATTTCAAAATATTTTCCTACATTTTCCACGTCCCAGACCCACCTGACGTGTTTTTTGGGAATGACCTGTGTGTGTCCTGGAGCATGCGGATGAATATCGAGGAATGCAAGAAAATCCTTGTCTTCATAGACTTTGTGGCTCGGAATTTCCCCTCTTATGATTTTGCAGAATATGCAACTTGCCCCGTCAGAAATCTTACTAGTCATTGCGATAGGTTAATGCTCTTTTAAAGACGAGAAAACCTGCTTGAACACCACACGTTCTTTGTACAGATTTCGTTTGGGGTCTTTCATGTGAAAATAGTATAGCGCATCAACGACATTTTTTGCTAGAAAAAACGCCCTAGCAAAAGCTGGGGCGTGACTTGTTCAGCTGGAGGATTTTTCCGTCTCTTCAGGCGTTCGAAGCAGGTCGGAGAATTGACTGGGAATCGCGAACTCCCCTTCGGTTGAAATGGTTATGAGGGGATGATCCATTCCGATCCGCTTGAGAACCTCGGTTGTATTCACTGCCCACCGTGGATCGAAGATCTTTTGGTGCGTTGTTTCGAAACATGCCTCAGCATCCGATCGCCGCATGAACAGACCCACGATTCCCCACGTCTTTGTACCGCGCAGCGACTTTTTGATTTCACCTATTTGTTTTGGTGCTTCCGCAACCGGTTCCCGCTGGTGGCGGCACATGCGGTACTTTCGCATTCCGACATCCGGAAGGCCGGTGATAGCAAGGTAGAAACCTCCCTGGAGGACTCCTCCCACGGGAACTTCGAGGTCTTTCCCAGTATGGCGGAGAGCCACTTTCATGACTTCCGGGCTGGTTCTAAGGTCGTCAGGAATGCTGATGCGGAAGATTGAGTAACGGGTTACGAGGAAGAATTTTCCTGCGAAATGTTCCATATTCGATTTCCTTTCTTGGTTGGAAGTTGCCAGCGTTGTTTTTCTAAACCATTTCTACTCTTGCCAAAGAAGAATGTCAATTGTGATGTTTGCAGTCATGCAAGTGCCTAGAAAAGAAAAAGCGACCCGAAGGCCGCTTTTGCGCGAAGAGAGGTTACGCAAATTTTTTCATCTCCTCGCTAAGAGCATTGAAGAATTCGGTGAATTCGGGAAACTGTCCCTTAGCAACCTCGGGATTGACCAGGAACTCCGGTAAAATCTTTCGAAGAACACCAAGTCGTTTGCCGTTATGGATATCGTGCTCCGAAGCGATCTTATCGCACACCTCTTTCACGTGCTTTTTTGCGATGAAGGTGCAGGTGAGCCAGGTAGACACAAGGTCGACCTGAAATACTCGGTCTTCTTCTCCGCCGACCCGTTCTAAGAGAAATACCCGGATCGTGCTGGGACGAAAGGTTTTCACCTCGATAGCTTTGATCGACTAATTTTTCTGCTCTAGGTTTCGTGCGCCGATACCCCAGACAGCTCGGGAGGGTTTTGGCATGCTGTGTGATGGAACAACGGTTATCTCGATATCCGTCAAAACATTGAGCCACACCGGCGGAATCATTGCTTCGATTTCGTTGAGGAGGGGTAATGCACTTGCGTTCCCACCTTTTCTGAAGCTTGTTTTGAGTTTCATTCTATGTAAAACCTTATCAGTATTTTCTGAAGTGTCAATGAGCGTTACTGTGCTACACTTTTGTCATGCCCACGTTACGTAAACCAATCCCGGACGACATTCAGAGCGTATTCGCGGAATATCCGGAGCTGTTGAGGCACTTGCTCTACCACCGTGGAGTTGCTGATGCAGGTAGTGCTACAGAGTTTCTCAATCCCGACTACGATAAGCATACCCACGACCCGTTTCTGATGAAGGGGATGGAAGAAGCAGTTGAGCGTGTTCTCTCGGCAATTAGAAACAAAGAGAAAATTGTTATTTTCAGCGACTACGATGCTGATGGAGTGCCGGGCGGAGTGCTGTTGCATGATTTTTTTAAAAAAGTTGGTCATAAAAATTTTTCAAACTATGTGCCACATAGACACGATGAGGGTTTTGGTCTCAACAGCGAGGCGATAGAGAGATTCACACGCGAGGGAGCGACATTGATGATAACGGTAGATTGTGGTATTGCCGATGTGGCCGAAGTCGCTCACGCAAAAAAACTTGGGATAGAGACAATTATCACAGATCACCATGAGCCCGGACCGGAAGGTACACCAAAAGCATTCGCTGTGCTTGACCCCAAGCAGAAAGGGTGTGCGTATCCATTCAAAGAGCTCTGTGGTGCGGGCGTTGCATTCAAACTTGTTCAGGGGCTGATGCGTCGTGCTACTATCCTAAACCCTACACCCTTTACCCTTCCACCCATCGGTTGGGAAAAATGGCTCTTGGATCTTGTTGGTATCGCAACGCTCTCGGACATGGTACCGCTTGTCGGAGAAAACAGAGTATTTGCCCGCTACGGTCTTCTGGTGCTTCGGAAATCACCACGTCCCGGACTGCAAAAGATGTTTCGCAAAAGTGGGATGAACCAGCGACAGCTCAATGAAGAAGATATTTCTTTTTCCCTGACGCCGAAATTGAATGCCGCATCACGTCTCGGTTCTGCTGACGTGGCATTCCGCCTGCTTTCTACGGACGACGAAGTCGAGGCAGGAGATGCGGTGGACGAACTGTTACATCTCAACAACGAGCGGAAGGGAATGGTGGGAAGTCTTGTGCGTGAGATAAAGAAGATTGTCGCTGAGCGGTACCAGAATCCTAGTGTCATCGTGATAGGTAATCCTCTCTGGCGCCCGGCGCTCCTGGGTCTTGCCGCGAACACGCTTGCGGGGGAACACGCATGCCCGGTATTTTTATGGGGTCGAGACGGAGATGGTGCGATAAAAGGTTCTTGCCGATCTGACGGACGAGTGAATCTTATGGAACTTATGCAAGCCGCATCGGGGGCATTTGTGGAATACGGTGGTCACGCATTCTCGGGCGGTTTTACGGTGGAATCGGAGAAGATACATACACTTGAAGAGACACTTAGAGCGGCGCGCGAGAAAGTTGAAGTTACCGATTCCCCGGGTAGCATGGGGGTCGCAGATTGGAGACTTTCTCCCGACGAGGTTACGAGGGATTTCTATATGCAAATTTCACAGCTTGCGCCATTCGGTCACAGCAACCCAAAACCCGTCTTTCTTTTTGAGAATTTGTCGGTGAAATCGGCGCGGCGGTTCGGCAAAGAGAACAATCATCTTGAAATTCACCTGCCGCGCTCTAATGAAAGTACTATTAAAGCAATCCAGTTCTTCACAACCGCCGAACCGCCGCAGGAAGGAAGTATCATTTCTATGCTCGCGTCACTTGAACAATCTTCTTTCGGCGGCCGCACCGAGTTACGCTTGCGAATCGTGGAGATAGTTTAATATACCTTGCACCAAGGAATAGGGAATCAGGGGGAGAATGGAGAAGAGAGCGGGTAGTTGCTCTTAGATTCCCAACACGTTAATTTATAGCTATAGCAGTAAGTAAACGTATGGGTAAATTAGAGTGGAAATCTTATAAACGGAGCAGGAGAAAGAATCTGCAGAAGATAATTCTCGGAAGCGTGGCAGCCGCAGGTGTTCTTAGCGTGGGGCTGGTGGCGCCTAATGTTTTAGGAGCTTTAGCAAAACTCGGACTTCTTCCTTCCAAGAGACAGAGGGAATTTATTACAGTTTCTCGTAACAGGATGATAGCGAAAGGGTTACTCAAGTATGAGGGGAAATTTCTTTGTCTTACCTCTAAAGGCAAGACGAAACTCCGCCAGCTTGAACTAATGGATTATCAAATAAAGAAACCAAGGCGATGGGATGGCAAATGGCGGGTTCTCATCTTTGATATCCCAGAGAAACGAAAGCCTCTCCGAGAGAAAGTGCGTACGACATTGATAGCAATTGGTTTTGCTCGTCTCCAAGACAGCGTATGGATTTACCCCTATGATTGCGAAGACCTCATCTCCCTTCTAAAGGCTGATTTTAAAATAGGGAGAGATCTGCTGTACATGGTTGTTGAATCACTGGAGTATGACCAACCTATACGTTCTCGTTTCGGACTTAGATAATTTGGAGTTTCAATACGCATAAATTATGCTATAGCTAAGATATAACGTATGTTGGTGCTATGCTCTATACCCATGTATAGAGGAAATTGGGGAAGCGGTTACGGATCATTGCATTGCTTGATTAGATAGTAGTGTTGGTTAGGTTCTGCCTTGAGGGATACGTCCTAAAAGCGCAAGAGTTCAACACAAACAAATCAACAAGAAAGGAATACGAGATATGGATACGTCCAAATTCTCCCTGCAGTATGCACTCGCGGTTATCGGTGCGGCAGTGCCGCACTTGTCGTTCAAACACCTTGACCACTATCTTTTTCGCGCGTGGACAGAGGACATAGGGGAAGAAGTGGTAACACTGAAGATTGTTCCTGAACAGGTTTTGATGGACGGATCGTTGTCATGCGACGACTTCGTCTACGGAATACCGGTTACGCTATCGTCCATTCAGCGATCCGGTTCGCACATTGCGTTGAAGGTTTCCTACACTCAGTTACTTCTTAGGCGCGTTGGTGATGGAACCAACTTGGAGCGGGGTCGGTGGTTTTTCCAAACGATGGAGTTTGAGCGTCCGCCTAATGACCACATTCGCTGGGCGTTTTCTTGCACCAACTCGGTGATCCGTAGAATCACCGACGAGTCGTTTTTGAAGATGATGCCGTCTGAGTATCCCGAGAAATTCTGGGAACATATCCGACGGTGGGCAGAAGACTCAATGAAAGTGCGGGAAGTTGCCCTCGATAGCCTCAAGTATCTTCATGGCAACACCGTGAAAGAGGAGGTAAAAGAACGGGCAATTGCATGTGGGGTTCCAGTTCCGGTTTCCACGTAGATTTCTCACACGCTCTCTCGGAGGGCGTGTTTTCTTTTTAGCATGAAGTTGCTATTGTGATGTGGTACTTAACGAAAGGAGTTCTTTATGCGTACAGCTGGACTGATATTTTTACTTCTCGCTTTTGTGATTTTTTGCATAGCGGGAGGAATGTCTCTGAGTAATCTCTACGTCTATTCCAACGAAGGAATAGAGTGGTGGTATCCTTGGGCATCGGTCACATCACTTTTCGAGATATTGCCGTGGCTCTTAATTGCGGGTGCCTTTTGCTGGGGGCTTGGCTATGTGAAGGGTGTGGAACATTGACCTGTTCTGCGCTCATCAAACCCCGAGGTTCAACCTCGGGGTTTTCTTTTTGAGTTATAATGCTCTTATTCGCGATTCTTTATTTATGATTCAGGATTCTATTCTTATATTCACCGACGGTGCGTCAAAAGGAAACCCCGGTCCTGGCGGATGGGGAGTAGTCATAGCTTTTAGCTTAGGGCTTAGTGCTGAAAGCTTGGGAGAAAAAGTCATTGAACTGGGCGGTAGGCAAGAGCACACAACAAACAACAGGATGGAACTGACCGCTGCGATAAAAGCCCTTGAAGGCATCCCTGACCTACTAAAAAGCTCTAAGCCCCAAGCTCTAAGCCCCAAGCTTAGGATTTATTCCGACTCAACCCACCTCATCAATGGCATCACCAAGTGGGTGCATGGTTGGAAGAGGAACGGTTGGATAACTTCCACGAAGAAAGAAGTCGAGAACAGGGACTTATGGGAATCGCTCAATGGTCTTGTTACAGGGAAGCATATCGAGTGGAAGAAAGTTACCGGTCATGCCGACACTCCGGGTAATGCACGTGCCGATGAAATCGCCAGCGCGTTTGGAGACGGTGAAAAACCGAAGCTCTATTCAGGTCTGCGCGCACAATATCCTCTTGATCTTTCAGTCATCGGCGCGCGCGAAGGCAGTACGCGCAGACGAGGCGAAGCCTATTCCTACGTTTCCCGTGTTGACGGAGTCGTACAAACGCATAAGACGTGGAAAGAGTGCGAAGCTCGCGTGAAAGGAAAGAAAGCGCGATATAAAAAAGCGATGTCTCATTCCGAAGAAAAGGCTCTCATAGCTGAATTCAGTAGTAGATAATAATGCAGGGGAACAGGTTCGCAATTGTGGTTGTAAGTTTTGCAATCGGGGTCTTTGTACGTTCTTTCCTCTACGTAAGTTTCTCTGTCGCGCTGACCATTCTTCTTATCGCGGCTGCGCTTGTACTCTATACGATTCTTGTTGCGCCGCGCGCAAGTGCGGCGCTCTTCGTAGTCCCACTCGCGCTGGTTGCCTCTGTCGGCGGGGTTGCGCGATACGAGTTGAGTGAACCGCAGACACTTGCTTTGACTGAATTCGTTGGCGAGAGGATTTCGGCGGAGGGAATTATCTCAAAAGAGATTGACGAACGTGAGACTCTTTCGTTTCTCACCATTGATTTAGAAAAAGTCTCTGCTCGGAACCAAGGATTTTCAGTTTCAGACCGCATTCGCGTGTCTGTCGACCGTTTTGAATCATATTCCTATGGCGACCGCATCAAGTTGTCGGGAGTTCTCCAAGAACCGGAAAATTTTGAGACAGACACAGGAAGGATATTCGACTACCGCTCGTATCTTGCCAAAGACGGCATTTACTTTGAGATATTCCGTCCAAAGATCGAAATCATATTGCATGGAGAGAGGAATCCGATTGTCGCTGTGTTGTTGCAGTTCAAATCAAAGTTTCTATATTCTATAGAAAAGGTTGTGCCAGAGCCTGAAAGCGCGCTCCTGGGCGGACTTCTGCTTGGCGAGAAACATTCACTCGGGGACAAACTTACAGAAGACTTTAGACGTTCCGGATTGGTTCATGTGATTGTCCTCTCTGGCTACAACATGACCATCGTCGCGTACGCTATCATGTGGCTCTTGAGTCGTTTCCCGCCGGCCTTGGCCGGCGGAGCAGGCGCAGTGGGGATACTCGCGTTCACGCTTATGGCGGGATCGTCTGCCACAGCGGTTCGCGCGGCCATCATGGCACTTCTGGTCATACTCGCGAAATTTTTGCATCGCGACTACGACATACGACGCGCACTTGCCTTCGCAGCGTTCATCATGATCGTCCACAATCCCAAAATCCTCGCCTTTGACCCTTCGTTTCAGCTTAGTTTTCTCGCGACGCTCGGTCTCATTTACCTCTCTCCGCATTTTGAGAGATGGTTTAAGCGGCTTACCGAACGCTTTGGTATTCGTCAGATCGTCGCGGCGACATTCGCGACCCAGATCTTTGTACTACCCCGTCTCATCGAGCTATCAGGCACCATTTCTCTTGTTGGCCTTGTCTCCAACATACTTGTGCTACCTTTGATTCCTATCACGATGCTTTTCGGCGCTCTCGCAGGAGTATTAGGGTTTGTGCACACGTCTCTTGCAATTCCTGTCGCCTTCATCGCCTACGCCCTGCTTCACTATGAAATAAATTTAGCCTCGTTTTTTGGAAGCGTTCCCTTTGCCGCTCTGTCTGTGCCCGCGCTATCGATATGGTTTGTAGTAGCAAGTTACGCTTTGCTATTTTTTCTTGTTAATCGACTGAACAGGAGGAGAGAAAGAAGCTCCCCTAATACAGGAAGACTTTTGCGTTGACAATACGCTCTTTTGCGAAGACTATGTGGACAGAGGAGGCACAGGTGACAAAAGAACGCATTACTATTCAGAAATACCTTTTCAGATGGGGAGTGGAACCTAACGAGACCATGGAATCTGCTGAGAACTTTGCATGTCCTCACTGCGGAAAGTTCTCCGCCTTCTGTAGAGGAGATTTTTCTCGTCACGCCGCTACTATTTGGCGCCAATCGGTCGTAGGCTTTACGCCTTTTATCGGGAACACCCATGCTGGCATTGCCGTACTACGTTGTCAGCACTGCGGAGTCCAGTTTGTACTCAGGCTTTCCGATCAAGTTCTTGAAACATACGCGAATGATTGTCCCGAATGGCTCAGACACCAAGCCCCTCCTCTCTAGGAGGCGGCTTTTTTAGATTATTTTCGATGACGTCCCAATTCAAATTACTGAACCCCGAAGCAATCCCTCCCCGACTCGGGATGCTACGGGGCAGGAAAGTCTTACCCTTCGACAGCTTGCTTATAGTTTTTTTCTTCTGCTTCCCAGTTGAGATTCAGGAAATAATCCTCCACGTAATTCTTTTTCCCGCTTGGCTGATAGTCGGCAACGAATGAGTGTTCCCACATGTCGAGCGCCAGAATCGTTTTGCAGCCGTTCAATTGTCCCAGGTGTTGCTCGTCTACCCACGCATTGAGAAGCCTCTTGGTCAGGGGGTCATAGTAGAGCATCGCCCAGCCGATGCCGCGGGTGAGCGCGATTGCCTTGAAGCGATTGAGCCATGCATCGAACGAACCCCATGTCTCCGCGATTATTGTTTTGAGTTCGCTTTTTTCTGGAAGCGTTTTTGTTCCCCCTGAAAGAGATTCAAAGTAGTATTCATGGTTTACTATGCCGTTGAACTCGAATGAGAATCGCCTCTGAAGCTCGCCCAATTCGTAGGCATATTTTTCCGCATTCTGCGCGAGCTCGTCGATGTGTTCGAGTATGAGATTCGCGTGCTTTACGTAGCCCGCGTAGAGCTTAAGGTGTTCTTCTATCGTTTTCTTTGAAATGCCTTTGAGCTCGGGGATATTGAATTTTGCTTCTTTAAAAGGTGTCATAGATTTTTACGTTTCTAATAAATTCATTCTCTATTATACCAAATTGACCCCGTAGTAGATTTTGGCATTGCGCCGAAGGCGCGGGGCTAGCGTCCGATGCCAAAATTCATTAGGACCGGGTTGACATTGTAGGATCCCAAGCGTACTCTGTTATTAAACGTTCTCCAAACCAAAAATGAAAGGATTACTATGTACCTTTACGATAGCGATGTCTTACAGACGTGGCGTATTTCTTACCGCTGGTCAGTGGTGGCAGCCATTCTTGCCGCATTGTTCTGGGGCGTGTGGCACTTCATCGGTGCCTCTGTTCCCACTTCACCTTTACTCCACCTGTCTCGTTGGTGGGATGTCGTTACGCTCCCCCTGTTCGTGTTCGCGATTTTCTGGTTGACGTACCTCCTATTCGTGGTGGTTGAAGAGAGGGAGTATCTCTGGGAGACCCCTTCAATGGTCGTTTGGATTTTGGGCGCTGGCTCTGGAGCTATCACTGCAGTCTGGCACGGTGGCTTGCTTGGCTTACTCTTCATCCCACTGACAATCGCTGCGATTCTGGTCGCAAACCTAGTCAGTGCACTCGTTGTTGGGATTGTCTGGGTAGTGGTAAAACTGACAACACGAAGAGATATCTCGGTCGGGGATTGGCTCTCTGGTGCCTAGCGGCCCCAATCCGTTTTAAACTCCTCCTGCACAACCGCGGAGGAGTTTTCTTTTTGTTCTGGGCTTCTGTTGATTGCCCGCTCTTTTGCAGAGTGTCTTGCGATACAGAACTTGCTTTGGTACAGTTGTTATGGAAAACCAACAACGAAAGGAAAATGCATGTACTTCAAACGTTTTCTCTCGGCTCCGGTCTTTATGGCCGCTCCATCCCACTCCAAGCTTTTGTTTCTTGGCTACTATCTCATTTCTTCGCTCGCGCTTATTTTTTGGCTCCAGTGGGGAAGTGTACACGGGTCCATTCCTGTGCTTGACCACCTCACTCTATATTGGGATGGACGGTGACGCTGCCGTTTGGTGTACCCCGGATCTTTGACTTTGCACTGGGTTCTCTCTATGCAGAAGTGTATCTCTGGTACAAGTCCAGGTATTTTCCGGACGGGCTCGATATAGGAGCATACCAACCTCGATATGTTCCAGGCGGCAGTATCCGTTTCGCGTTCTACCTCTTGCTGGTTGTCAGTCAGATGGTGAGTCTCTGCATCGGCTTCGTTTTTGGTTCTGTGTACGGTCTGCTTGCATGGCCTCTTCTTGCAACCCTTTTCTTTTGTGGGTTGTGGCTGATTGCGGGAGCAATAGCCCTTCTTGGCAGATGCTTCTTCGGAAAGTTTTGAACCTATAACCCCGGCGCATGTCGGGGTTTTCTTTTTTTGACCATGTTGACTAATTATCCGTACGGATAATTAGTCAACAATTGAAAGCTTACTTCTTTTTGTTGAAGTTTGAAGTAAAGGAGGGGTATACTTTCAGGATGAAGAATCTTGGAAAATATTTACCTGTGTTTCTTTTCGGTCTTCTTTTAATAACCAATATTTTTCTTTGGTTTGCCGCATGGCACGAAGAACGTGGTGGCATCCTTTCGGTATCGGTTCTTGATATCGGTCAGGGCGACGCGATTTTTATTGAAGCTCCGAACGGTGTGCAAGTGCTCCTTGACGGTGGTCCTGATAGCTCAGTGTTCCGAGAGCTCTCTGGTGTGATGCCGTTCTATGACCGTTCTATTGATATGCTCATCGTGAGCAACCCCGACAAAGACCACATCGCTGGATTTGTGGATGTACTCAAACGCTACGATGTAGGAAATGAGGTTGAGCCAGGGACGCTCACGGCTACAGCCGTCTACACGGCACTCGGTAAAGGTGTTTCTGCGGAAGGTCTTGAGCCTTTTACACCAAAAGCAGGGGATAGGATAGTGTTGGATAAAAAGCGCGGCGTTATTTTGGATGTTTTATTTCCCGACCGCGATGTCTCTGGGCTTTCCACCAATGATGGCTCACTTATTATGAAACTCACCTATGGCCAAACATGCTTTATGCTCACGGGCGATACGACAAAAGGCGTGGAAGAATATCTTGTAGAGCTCTATGGCGAGAAGCTCGACTGCGATGTGCTCAAAGTTGCTCACCACGGCTCGCGCACATCGTCTTCTCCGGGTTTTGTCTCTGCCGTTTCTCCGGAATACGCAGTCATTTCAAGCGGCCAAGGAAATTCTTATGGCCATCCCCATCAGGAGACCCTTGATACGCTCAATGTCGCTGGAGCAAAGATCTTGCGCACCGATGAATTAGGAACTATTACGCTTATGACGGACGGTATAAAACTTTGGCAGAAATGAAAAAGCCGCAACACTCGTTGCGGCTTTGAGTTCAGACTTTCTTGAAGAGGTCGAACTTGATGGTGATTTTGTACTGGCATATTCCATCCGTAGGAAGTTTGCGGATGAACACCCCGTTGGGCAAGGGGATTGCTGCGATGAGTTCGCCTAATTTCTGCAGCTCGTCATCAGTGGGCAGAACGTACTGTATGTCGTATCCGAGACTTTCGCCCCGGTATATTGGGTATCCTGAACGCACCGCGCGTTTTACTGAAGTGCTCCGGGGATTAACCCAGAATTCGCAGTCGCAATAGCCGCCATTTCGACGGTATGACCACTGCGGGTTTGTCTGTGCGAATTCGGCAGCAAGTTTTCCAACTTGTTCCAGAATCAGACGCTTGAACTCATTAAATCTTGTCCAGTCGATCGATTCAAAGAAGGCATTTTTGTCTTCTACTTGCCACATAGGGATTCCTCCTACCCTACACTTTGCGATGGTGCGAGATGTTCTTGTGCCGTCGGGCTTTTGCAGATAGGCGGACGCTGGGCATTGGGCTCGGAGTCGTGCGTCGAGTCCAAGGAAGACAAAGTGGATAACAGTTTCCCCTGTATCCAATGTCGAGCCGATATGTGTTTGAATGCTTCGGACCAAGTTAATCTTGTCCAGATATTCTGCTCCCGCTCCTTCGTTAATGAAGCGGATGGTTGATTCTGCTGCTTCCCCTGTTTCAGGAAGAATCAGGCGGTTTCTTTCAAAGAACTTCTGTTGTCGGGGTGTCGGTTTTGTTTTCACTTATCATTCCTTTCATTTCGGTTTTGGACGGTAGATTTTCTGTAGTAATAACACTCCTGTTTTCTATTGTCAAGAGTTTTTCTGGAGATTAGAGAAAATAAAGGCCGATACATATCGTCTCTGAGGCTTATGGTCAATTCTTTACGTGAGACTTTCTCGCAGAATTGAATATTGGATTTTTCTATTATCGCCAACGGCCGCTGTTCGTTGCCCTCGCCCATGAGAAAGACTGCTGATGCCGCAAGGCTGTCCGCGACGTTTGTTTGAGAAAATTTAAACGCTCGTCCGAAAATATCGCGAGTGCCACGATAATCTCGGAGTCCTTTGAAACCTGCATACCCCAAAGCAACTCCCGTGACGCCGCTTCGAAGCGGCATCGTGCGGCTATCGGTGATGAGCACTCCCAGCTTTTTCACATTGTAGATTTTCATGAGCTCTTTGCGCAGTTTAAGAGCAGCCCGGAAGCTATTTTGGGGAAGAAGAATCAATTTTCCATTCGCGTTCGACTCGTCGATGCCTGCCGATGCCATAATCATTCCGTCTTTTACGGTGAGCCACACATGCTTGGTAGAAATCGCCAATTCACTTTCTGATCGAATGACCCTCTCTTTCGTCTTCTTGTTTTCGATGATCACCGTTCTGTTCTCTGACAGAGCGACGATTTTAGAAGTTATCACGATTACACTATCTTTTTTTACGTTTCTAATGTATCTAATGACAAAGTCAGCTAGGTTTTCTCCTTCCTTAAATACTCCTGTTTTTATAGCCGTTACATTCATTGGTTTTGAGTTTTGTCTTTCAATAATTTGATACCGACATAGGAGAGCGGCATGTAGAGCACCCCCATCGCTACTTTGTAGAGCCACCACGTTACGCTTATACTCCCGAGAACGGGAAGAGGATAGACGTCGATGAACGCGATAGCGCTGAATATGATGGTATCCAAGAGTTGCGACCATAGGTTCGAGAGAGTTGACCGCAACCAGAAGGATTTTGGTCCCAATCTTTTTCGGAGAAAGAAGAAAGAAATCACATCTTGGTATTCTGCGATGAGAAACGCCACGAGAGATGCGAGCGCGATACGTGTCGAGATTCCGAACATTTGGTTGTAACCTTCTTTTGCCCACTTGCCATCAGGAGACCACGGCACTGCGAGGGAGAGCAGGGAATATCCTATAAAAAGCGCGGTGCTCACAAAGCCGGCAAGCACGAATAATCTGGCGATACGTTTTCCATACACTTCCCCTACAACGTCAGTCATAAGGAACACGATAGGGAATGAAAATACCGCAACGGAGAGATGCGAGTTGAAAAGGAATGGCATTATTTTTAACCCCAGCGTGTTCGCGGAAAAAAGCGAGGTGAGGTAGAACGCAAGAGCGATGAGCAGTCTTTTAAGCGAAGAGTCAGCGATGTTGTTCATTGTTTTACAATAATAAGTAAAAGAAAAGAGCCGCCCAGCAGGGCGGCTCTTTCTATAAGTAGAAGTTTCCCTGCTCTCGTTAGAAATGAAAAGAGATATTGGGGAAACCAGACCAGGTTTGAGTTGTTTTTGTTACCAACATGGGAGCGCTAGATTATCCCAGCCTTCTTGAGGGTCGCGTACGCGCCATTCTTCTGAATGGTCTTGAGTGCATTAGTGGAGAGTTTCACGTTTATGAATTTCTTGAGCTCGGGCACATAAATCCTCTTTTTCTGTAAATTGGAATACTTCCTGACCATACCGGTCGGATTGAATTGGGTCGCGCGTGTGCGGTTGCTGTAGCCGCCGCCGACGCGAGAACTTTTTTTGGAAATCGGGCAGACGTATGGCATAGAAGCGATATGGTATCATAGAATTCTAAGAATGCAATCCCGTAGTAGAATTTCAGGTCGTTTTCCCTACGGGGACACAAAGTAAGAAGTCAAAGCCGTTTTTGTTGTTTATTAGAGAATAGCCGGGTTATACAGTGTTCGTTTTGCGAACATAACCTGAAATTTCACTACAGGATGCAAGCGGTAGATACGATATTTCAAATAGCGATACTCATCATGTCCGTGGTCGTTCATGAAGTCTCTCACGGCTACGCCGCATCTCTTTTGGGTGACCAGACTGCGCGCTATGCGGGACGTCTTACATTGAATCCTATAAAGCATCTGGATCCGATCGGCTCTATAGTAGTGCCCATCATCACCTCGCTTGCGGGATTCACGTTTGGATGGGCGAAGCCGGTTCCGGTCAACCCCTACAATTTTCGCAACCAGAGGCATGGAGAGCTGATCGTTTCTGCGGTAGGCCCTCTTTCTAACATAGCCCTTGCCATTATATTCGGCCTTTTGATCCGTGCTTCATTCGCCTACGGCTTTTTTTCACCTTCATTTATTACTATTGCCGCAACCATCGTGCTTATCAATCTTGTCCTCGCTATTTTCAACCTCATGCCCATTCCGCCTTTGGACGGTTCGAAAGTCCTCTTTTCCCTTCTACCGATTCATCTCCAGCACATCCGTGAGTTTTTGGAGCGCTACTCATTTGCATTAGTTCTTATTTTTATCTTTTTTGTGTGGCGGCTCTTGTTCCCAGTCATTGCTCTGCTTTTCGGGCTCCTGACAGGACTCTCTATGTAGCAAATTCCTTACAAGGCCCGACCTTGTAAAAGGTATTGACTTTATTGTATTAATACTGTATTATCTATCTTGAAATAGTAAGCCATTTTCTCTTGAATAAACCAAACAACACAAGAAAGGACGGTGGCCTTTGAAAACAATAGCATGTCTCGGAAGTGGAAGCGGTGCCCCTGGCGACGCGATGTATGACGCAATGGTTGAAGTTGGAAGACTTCTGGTGAAGCGTGGCTACAGAGTCGCGACAGGAGGTTTCGGCGGAGCGGGAATGGAAGCTCCAGTTCGTGGGGCAAAAGAAGCTGGAGGAGAAACCCTCGGCTACACAATGCTCGATAAACCTGGCAATTCATTCCTTGACATTGATGTACCTTGCAGCACCCTCCTAATTCCCGGCGGAGGTGTGGTGACCCTCAATAGTGTCGAGGAACAATACGGGCTTCGCTTGGGCAGGTTGCTCGAAGCTGACGGATTCATCATTGCCGCCTACGGTGGTCCAGGGACGTTTGCGGAGTTGATGGCTATCATCAACCTCAACTACAAGATTTGGAAGGAGAGGCCAAAGAGGTTCACCATTCTCAACCCCGCGTACGGGGAAGGATGGGACGTTCACATGTGCGATTGGCTCAATAAGTGGGGAGTGTTCCCCAAAGAGGTCGCACCCCTGTTCATTCCCTCCCAAACCCCTCGGCAGGCTGTTGAGTGGGTTTGCCCGGATGGGGAAATGTAGAGATGTTTTTCACAAGGAGCTGACGCACGTCGGCTCCTTTTTCATATTTTTTAAAGTGCTAGTATAGTTGTATGTTGAAGTATCTTATTTCGAATGAGGATATGGCTCTCTATGTTCCTCGCCGCAACTTTTTCAGTATTCTCGCATATCTGAGGAGCGGGTATGGCGACAAAGAAGCTACGTTTGATCTGTATGTTAAAGAATTACCACATCGGCGCAACTATCTTGTGGCCGCTGGTCTTGAGGAAGCTATTCAGATTCTCCTGAATTTCAAGTTCTCTCCTGATGATATAACCTGGCTTAAGACAGTTTTTCCGCTTACCAAAGAGGAAGAGAAGTTCTTTTTAAAATTTAGATTCTCGGGAGATATTTGGGGTCTCGATGAAGGCACTATTTGTTTCCCCTTTGAACCGCTGATGCGGCTTACGGGTAAGCTTGTCGAGCTGCAACTTTTTGAGGCGATACTTTTCAACGTTGTCGGATTCCAGACTATGATCGCGTCAAAAATTGCACGCATTTTCCACTCTGCGAAACCTAATGGATTTATCGTCGGCGAATTACGCACCCAGGGGCTTGAGGCAGCGGTAAAGATAGCGCGGAGCGGTTATATCACCGGTATGACCAATATGTCGCTCCTCTTAGCGCAGAAGTGGTACGACAGCCCGAGTTATGGAGGTACCGCGTCACACTTCTTTATATCCTCATATCCCACTGAGATCGATGCATTTCGGGCCTATCTTTCGGCTAACCCACTCGGCTCGGTGATGGTTGATACCTATGATGTCAAAACAGGTGTGGAAAATGTCATTGTCGTAGCAAAAGAGATGGAGCAGAGAGGAGAGAAATTGCACGGTATCGTTCTAGATTCAGGGGATCTTTTGGCGCAAAGCATCATGGCGCGTGAAATGCTGGATACTCACAATCTCCAGCATGTAAAAATTATTGGGATGTCGAATCTTGATGAATATAAAATATCGGACCTGAAAGGTAAGGGTTCCAAGATAGATTTCTATGGAATGGTTACTGATGTAGTCACCTCTGCCGATTCACCGAAGTTGGAAATAGTCTATAAGATTGCCGAGGTAAAAGAGCCGCATGGATGGGTCCCAAAGGCTAAGTTCTCAGAGAACAAAGAGACCTATGCAGGGAGAAAACAGGTTTTTAGAAAAAAATCAGGATCCTTTTTTTCTGGAGATATTATTGCTCTTGAGGAGGAATCTTGTGAGGGGGGAGCATTACTTCAGAAATTCGTAGAGGACGGCGCTTTAGTTAAGGTGCAACCGAACCTACAGGAAATCCGAGAGCATTTTATAAAACAGTGCGAGGCTTTTCCTCCAGGACTTTTTGATCTACACAAGGAGTTTCATTATCCAATACAGGTGAGTGAGGGAGTTAAGGATGCTACAAGTTTGGCACGAAAGAATCATTATCAGAACACGCCATAAAAACGATTGTGAGTAGGGTTGTACGTTTCGCTAAGCGCTTAAGAGACTTGCTTTTTTTGACTCTGCGTATTAGATTAGTGTTACCTCATTCGGAGGTTTTTTAGTTGAAATGTCCACGATAAACCAACTCATTAAGAGAAACAGGAAATCGCTTAAGCGAAAACCGAAATCTGTCGCTCTGCGACGCAGTTTCAATGTGCTCAAGAATCGTCCGAATTTCTTCGCGTCTCCTTTCAAGCGCGGTGTTTGCACTAAAGTAACCACAAAGACTCCAAAGAAACCGAACTCGGCTATCAGAAAGATCGCTCGTGTACGCCTTACGAACGGTATGGAAGTTACCGCTTATATTCCGGGTATCGGACATAACCTGCAAGAGCATGCAGTGGTGATGTTGCGTGGCGGCCGCGTCAAAGACGTTGGTCTTCGCTATCAAGTCGTGCGTGGCAAGCTTGATGCCGGTGGGGTTGAGGGACGCAAAAAGGGTCGCAGTCAGTACGGTGCCAAGAGGGGTAAGGGAGCAGGAGCTGCGGCGAAATAAGTTGAGTTTGTAAAGTTTGAAAGTTTCAAGTTTATAAAGTAGGGATAAGAGCAAGTAAACGACACACAATGCGCAGAAAGCTAAAAGACAGAGAAAAACACGCAGTAGAGCCGGACCTCGTCCATGGCTCGGAGAAGGTCGCTAAATTCGTAAACTACGTGATGGAGCGCGGCAAGAAGAACACCGCCCGAAACGTGGTATACGCTGCGCTTGAAGTGATCAAAGAGAAGACAAAGACTGCTCCGCTCGAAGTTCTTGATGCCGCGCTTAGGAATACCACTCCCAATATGGAAGTCCGATCACGCCGCGTGGGCGGGGCCAACTATCAGGTTCCGGTGGAAGTCCGCCCTTCGCGTCGTACGTCGCTTTCCATGAAATGGATCATCGATGCCGCAAAGTCAAAGAAAGGAAAACCGATTCATATAAAACTCGCTGATGAGATCATTGCCGCTTCAAAGAATGAGGGCGACGCGGTGAAGAAGCGCGAGAATGTGCATAAGATGGCAGAGGCGAATAAGGCCTTCGCCCATTTTGCTTGGTAAAGGTCGCTCGGAATCAATTTTTCGGAACACGGATAAACCCCGCCAGCGCGGGGTTTTCCTATGCTCGGCTCGCTGTCGTCAAGAGCTCTCATAAGATTCGGGTCGTTGACGAACCAGCCAGCTCGCCTCCGTAATGTTCCCCCAAATGATTCCTCACTTAGAGCTACGAAGCCCTACCGAAACCCATATAAGGAAAATGCTCGCGTGCGCCTCAAGCTACGCGAAAAATCCTCGCGGCTTGTCGGTCGCTTGGAATCAATTTTTCAGAACACAAATAACCGCCTGCTGGCGGTTTTTTCTGCTCGTCCCTCGACAGGCACTCGGGACTGTGCAAGGTTCTGAAAAAGTAATACCTCGCTCAGAGCTTGCGAGACCCACAAACTACAAAGGCATCATTGTAGTTTATATACGTCTGTGCACATTCACGTTGTTTTGGATTGCGCTATCATTATATAACGGGTACATGGATAATGATCGTAAGATTGTTTCTCATCTACCTAATGGGGTTTCAAAAAGTTTTCTCGCCATAGTTGTGGCAATTTTATTACTAGGCTTGTCCTACTACGTGTACAAGGGAGCTTCTCTAGGAGTGGACGCGGTGCAGATAGTACGAGATGTAGTTGCCGTGACTGCCCTTGCTGTACTGGTTATGACTGTTTTGAGGAAATTTTTCCTTCAGGTTCAAGTAACCAGCGATCAGATCTCGCGGTTGGATGCTGTACAAACACCAGCGGCACTAATTGATGGGCAAAAGAAATTGATAGTCTTTTCGCTTATCAAAACCTGGAGAACCGCAGAAGAAATTCCCTTTTACCTTTTTGTACTCGTTTTACTTCTTGTTCTTATAAATGGAGGAGACAGATCTTTTGATTATCTGGGCGCAGTCCTGTTGGTACTTGTCTGGCTTCCACTTCCTGATCACTGGTTAAAAAAGATGTGGGTGAGAGTAGTGATTTCTGGCATAAGGGTACTTCTAACTATCGGGGTATTTACCCTCGGTATAATAATTGAGGAGTCATCCCATTCTTTTTCAACCCAACGACTACTTAGTTTCGGTGGTCTTGCCACTCTTGTGCTTAATCTGACGATACCCTTCTACCTCTTTTTTCTTGCAGGGAAACGTAAGGCCGAGTTTCCTAATCGTGCGCGATTTATGAAATACACGTCGGTATTACTATTTATTGTTGCTATCGTCGGTTTATTCATCCGCGGATTTTCTAGATAGCACTCTGTTTTAAAATCCCCGAGGTTTAACCTCGGGGATTTTGTTATGCTCTCCCGTCGGCTCCGCAATGTTTCAAAGTGGAGCAGGGCTCGCTTAGAGCTTGCGAAGCCCATACGTTCACTTGGTGTTTTTGTTTGACAGATTGCCTCGGGGGTATTATCTGGGTGTATTATTAGATTAATCCTTTACGATTTATGAATAAATTTGAACAAGCACATGAAAACAAGGATGAAAAACCGGTAGAGGTCCACCTTGCAACAATAAATCAGACTCTAGATACTGACGAGCTAAATGAATTCATCAACGAATTACCAGAGAGGATAGAGTACACAAAAGGACAGATTAAAAAAGCAGAAGGAATAATTTCTCAAGGGGGTTTTAAGATTGGACCCGTTGTAATTCGGACTCCGAGTGTAGATAGCGCGGAACTCCAACTCCCAATTCTTAAACAAGACCTAGAAATGTTGGAAAAAGCTGAGGTTGAGGCATTGGAAAAGAAAAACGCGCTGTAAACACTTCCGATTGTTGTGGAGAGCAGCGTCGTTGCACGTAACGGTGCCAGCTATAGTATTATTTGGTCTACTCAAAGCCTAGCAAGGTTTAACCTTGTAGGTTACAAAGCTCGCTTGACTTTCTGGGGCAGGGGTATATGATAGCATCATATTAAATAATCATACATTTCCATGTCTACGTTATCAGTACCATTAACGCCGAAACTGGAAGAATTTATAGATTCTCTTGTAAAAAGCGGCAAGGCGGCCAATAAGGCACATGCCGTTCGCCAAGCCCTTGAGTGGTATCAGGAGGAAGAACTGATAAAGGAAATACTTGAATCTGAGAGGGACATAAAAGCCGATAGGGTTTTTCGTGGAGATTTAAGAAAACTCATGAAGAAGTTCAATGATTAGTATTTTGTATACGCGCGCTTTTTTGAGGAAGCTAAATAAGCTTGATAGCGCGCTTGCTGAAGAAATCGTTGAAAAGGTAGAGCTCTTTAAAGACAGAAAGAATCATAAATCTCTGAAGGTTCACAAACTGCATGGCAAACTTTCCGACAAATACGCTTTCTCGGTGAATTGTAGGGTAAAAGTCATTTTTCAATATTCCACAGGCGATAAGGATGAAGTTTATGTTGTCGCGGTTGATACCCATGACATTTACCGATAGCTAATTTTGCTTTTTTTCGGCATTTCGGGTATTCTACATGCACCCTCTGCGGGGATTTTTAATTTATTATTTTGCATTGCCATTTTCCATTTTGATTTTTGCATTTTACATTTGAACCATGAACCGCGATTACCCACTGGAAAAAGTACGCAATTTTGGCATCATAGCCCATATCGACGCCGGCAAGACGACCACGTCCGAGCGCATTTTGTTCTATACCGGTATGACGCATAAGATCGGCGAAGTGCACGAGGGTGATACTGTAACCGACTGGATGGAGCAGGAACGTGAGCGTGGCATCACCATCACCGCTGCCGCCATCACTTGTTTCTGGAACCCGGTTTACATGGGTAGGGACATCTCCAAGAGAGTTCGTTTCAATATCATTGATACCCCGGGACACATCGATTTTACTGCTGAAGTGAAACGCTCACTTCGCGTACTCGATGGGGCCGTCGTCGTTTTTGACGGTGTCGCGGGTGTTGAGCCTCAATCGGAGACCAACTGGCGTTATGCCGACGACGGAGAGGTGCCGCGCCTGTGTTTCATCAACAAAATGGACCGCATGGGCGCATCGTTTGATTTTTCATACAAATCCATTCTCGAGAGGCTCTCCAAAAAAGCCATTCGTTTCCAGATCCCGATAGGCCTCGAAGAGAAGCATGAGGGCGTCATCGATCTCCTCAAGATGAAGGCCTATTATTTCGACGGCGAGATGGGAGAAAATGTGCGTGAAGCGGAAATTCCCGCCGACTACCTCGAAGAAGCCCAAAAATATCGGCATGAATTGATCGAAAAAATAGTCGAACACGATGATGCACAAATGCAGGCGTACCTCGAGGGCAAAGAAATTTCCGTTGATGATCTAAAAAAGACCGTGCGCAAAGCAGTTTGTGCCAACCAGATATTCCCCGTCTTTACCGGTTCGGCGCTCAAGAACAAAGGGGTACAGTTGGTGCTTGATGCCGTCGTCGACTATCTCCCGTCACCGCTGGATATTCCTCCTGTTACGGGCGTCAATCCGAATACCGGCGAGCCTATGGTACGCCATGCCTCTGATGAGGAGCCATTTTCTGCACTTGTATTCAAACTTCAGACCGATCCGTTCGTAGGCCAGCTCAACTTCTTCCGCGTCTACTCGGGTACCGTTGAATCGGGGTCTTACGTCTACAACGCAACGACAGGGAAGAAAGAGCGTCTTTCGCGTATCGTGCGTCTTCAGGCGAACCACCGCGAAGAGGTAAAAAAAGTATTTTCAGGCGAGATCGCGGCGGCGGTAGGCCTCAAGGAAGCCAAGACTTCCCACACGCTCTGCGACGAGAATAATCCCATCATCCTTGACCCCATCAAATTCATGGAGCCGGTTATTTCCTTGCGCATCGAGCCGAAGACCAAAGCCGACCAGGAGAAGATGGGCATGGCATTGAAGCGCCTCTCCGACGAAGACCCGACATTTAGGATCTCCACGAATTCTGAGACAGGGGAGACACTCATCGCGGGCATGGGCGAGCTTCACCTTGAGATCATGGTGGACCGCATGAAGCGAGAATTTTCCGTCGAAGCAAATGTCGGCAAGCCGCAGGTCGCCTATAAGGAGACCATCCTTGCGGAGGCGGAGGCGGAGCATAAATACATCAAGCAGACCGGCGGCAAAGGTCAGTACGGCCACGTCAAACTCACCATTCGTCCGATGCAGCCGCTTGTGGAGGGAAAGAAAATCCCAAAGAACGTTTCTCGCTACGACCACTATGAGTTCATTGACTCAATCAAGGGAGGCGTTATTCCCCAAGAGTTCATTCCGGCAGTCGAAAAAGGGGTTAAGGAAGCCATGGAGCGCGGTATCCTTGCGGGTTTCCCTGCAGTAGATATATCCTGCGAGCTCACCTACGGTTCCTACCACGATGTAGATTCGTCGGAGATCGCCTACAAAATCGCCGCGTCGCAAGCATTCCAGGATGCCGCGAAGCGTGCCAAGCCTGTCATACTTGAACCCATTATGCGCATGGAAGTGGTGGTGCCGGAAAAATTCATCGGTGATATCACCGGACACCTTTCGTCGAAACGCGCCACCATTGAAGGCGTTGACGAGCGTGGCATGAATAAAGTGGTGAGAGCAAAAGTGCCGCTCGCCGAGATGTTCGGCTACACGACCGCGCTGCGTTCGATGTCCGAAGGCCGTGGTTCCTCCACGATGGAATTCGATCACTACGAAACGGTGCCCAAAAACGTTGCGGAAGAAATTATTGCTTCAAGAAAATAATAAAAACGCCCTCCGAGGGGCGGTTTTGACATGGGGATAACTTTCTTGTGTCGTAAGATGTGCGTGGTACAATTTTGAGTGCAGGTTGTGAGCCTGTGACTTCTCGAAAGAAATGGCCGGTTGGGGGCATTGTGCTACCAGTCGGTTTTTTGTTTCGAGATTTTATTTGACAGAGGAGGTGTAATATTGTGCTTATACTCACGTCTTACTCATTATTAACAAATAGTTCATGGATATGAAAAAGATATTCTTTTGGTTTCTCTTGGCATCGTTCGTGCTTGTCCCCGCGTACTCATATGCACAAAACGTGTCCGTTGCGGATTTACAGGCGCAGATCACATCGCTCTTGGCACAGATCGAACAATTAAAAGCACAGCTGAAGACACAGCAGGATACTTCCGTCACCGTGCCGTGGTGTTATACCTTTGAAAAGAATCTTCGTATTGGTGACGGAGGAAATGAAATATCACAACTTGTCACCGTTCTAAACAAAGAGGGTTTATTGAGTGGAAAGACAGACATTTTCGATGAAGAAGTCGCTTCAGCAGTAGTCGGTCTCCAAGAAAAATATAAATCTGAGATCTTGACGCCAAATAATCTTGTACGCGGAACGGGGTATGTTGGTATTTCAACACGTGCAAAGCTCAATAGATTGTATGGATGCGGTACGACACCGATACCAAGACCCGATGTTGCGTACGAGCAGGTCAAGTGTGTGTTTAACAGTTCGGCGACCGAGCAAAAATGCAGTGGCATCGGAGCCTATACGACTACAAGCAATAATACGGAAGTACGCCCTCCTCAGTTTAGTTGTAGCGGAGTAGGAACCTGTGTTGCGGATGTAAAAGGTTCTTCAGGTACGAGATTGGTGTGGAGCAGTTCATGTAGCGGTTCCGCGTACACTACGATTGACGGTCGGAATGAGTATGCCGAATTCAGGTGTGGCGGAAGCACAGCTCCAATTGCCGTCATCTCGCCGAATGGCGGAGAAAGTTGGCAGAAAGGAACGACACAGACTATCACATGGCGCGGGGTCAGCCCGGTCACTTGTATAAACGATGTGTCCTCCTCAGTTAGCGCTCCCTGTTATATCCCTCAAGAATCATATTACGACATCACTCTATTGGCATATTATCCACCCTGCACAGGTCAGGTCTGTCCTGCCTACGCGATTCAACCTTACACCATAGCCAAAAAGGTTGCCGGCAATTCGTATTCATGGGGCGTGGGCAAAATCGCAGACCCTTATAATGGTCTTGCTCCCGATGGTGCTTACACCGTCCAAGTCTGTCAGACCAGCACAAACTCCTGTGACTCAAGCGACTCATACTTCAAGATATATTCAGGCACCTCTACCAACAGACCTCCTGTTATAAGCGGGCTTGATGCGCCAACATCTCTTTCTGTAGGACAGACGGGAACATGGACAGTAAAGGCGTATGATTCTGATGGCACGTCGCTTAGCTACTCCGTATGGTGGGGTGACGAGGTGTACGCACAGTCAGGAAACGTTTCTTCTTCCGCGACCCAATCATTTACGCAGTCCGCGACTTTTACGCACAGCTATGCGACCGCAGGAACATACACTCCTCAATTCACCGTAAGCGATGCAAGTGGCCAGTTAGTTCAGACGAGCGCCTCAGTACGTGTGGGAGTTGTTTCTACGCAACCTCTTACTGTCGTTTCTCCTAACGGAGGCGAAACTTGGCAGAGGGGAACAACACAGACGATCAAATGGCAGGACAACAGAACGTCTGTGCAATGTCCGGAAGGAGCATACTGTATGCCTCCTGCGCCGAGATATTACAATGTCACGCTCCAACAACACCCAACATGTACCGGGCCCGTATGCCCTGCTATATACTCCATTGACTATCCAATCGCCACGGGCGTATACGGTTCTTCCTACAATTGGAACGTTGGCAAGATCATAGATTCGTACGGCTCCGGTGAGAGTTCTCCTGACGGCGCTTACACGGTCCAGGTCTGCCAGTCAGGTGCCGGTACACCCTGCGATTCGAGTGACTCACATTTCAAGATTTACTCTCCGAATGACGCTATTTCTCCCACATCCTCTTCGGGGAGCACAAGTCTAAACTCTTCTTCTCTTGCGGCTGTCGGCGCTACGCTTGATTCGATGACGGCATTATTGAATCAGTTGTTGTGGTCGTTAGTTCAGTAATCTATTAACATGCAAGCTATGAAACTCCTCTCTCCGCCATCGATATACCTTATGCTTCCGCCTGCCTGCGCAGGCAGGACAGCGCAAAAATCTCCCTACGGGGAGATTTTTGCTTTACGTCCCGTTGTTCCTCTTTTTCTCTAACTCTTCTGTGAATTACGAAACCCCTCCACCCTCTCTTTTCTCACCCACCCAAAACACCCGCAGTCTTCTGCGGTTTCTGCAAAAGTCTTCTTTCTTCTTCA